>NZ_JBTLQG010000032.1:0-74145 GCF_054461535.1 Flavitalea antarctica | reverse complement strand
GGCATAACCCTTGCCTCTATGTGCTGCATCAACTGAAATACCTATTAATGAAGAACATGCTCCTTTATCTTCAATCCGAACCTGCCCAATTGGGAGATCGTTTTCATCAACAAATAAATAAATTGAACAACTATCTGACACCAACTTTTCGAGGAACCACCGCTTGTGGTGATCAAGGCTGATTGGTTCTTGATTATATGAATTTCTACGGGTTGTTTCGTCGTTTGCCCACTCGTAAAATAACATCATATGCTCTTTACCAGGCTTCCTGAAACTAAGCACTTTTAAGAGCTTTAAATGCGGCTAGCAATCTTGTTCCTGATAACCCATCGAATACCCTGGCTTGATTAGTAATGATAGTGTTCACCAGCTCTATATTGTTCATTTTTTGTAGGTATTCTGTTAAGTCCGGTTCGGAAACTTTATTGAAATCATTGACCGAAACGCAACAACCTTTTCTCTCAAGCTGTTTAAGTATTGCTACCTGGTTGTCTGCAACTGTCCCAGTCAACAAACCTGATTTTACACAACATACTTCCAGGGCGATTGAACTTGCTGAACTAATTGCAATATCCGAATGGTAAATATGGTGTACCATCTGTTCGGCGCTTATATTTGACAACTTCGTAATTTTCTTCATCCCCCCTGCTCCATGGGTAATAGATTCAAGCTCGATTGTATTCTGGTATGCGCTGCCGACTACTATTGTTATCGCTTCGATGAATTCGCATGCAATACATGCGCGAACCGCTTTTACTGTAATATTAAATGGGTCAGCACCACCCATGCATATAAAAACTGAATTTATCTTTTCAGTTATTTTAGTATTTGACGCAGCAGAAAGGAAATGTGGCCTGACTACCGTATAATCAAAGCCCATTAATACCGCGGTGTGCGGACCGGTTTTATACCTTGGCCTTAGCGATTCGTCTCCTTGATTAATAATTAAATCGGCAACATATTGCTGATCAGCTTTGTCGTCTAACATGACAAGGGCCGAAGATATTAACTTTATAATAGTTTGGTACTGCAGATCAAAATAATACCCATCAAGGACAATGATGTCATCAGGCAAAACTTTATGGGCAATTTCTAATAATTGTTCCTCTGGGGTCTCCTTCTCAAGAATGTCCAATTCAAAATGTTGTTCTATAAGGACCCTGACGGATGCGCCTGGTTTACAAACCAAAAACCGACAATGAAAGTGATCTTTCAAAATCTCTGCCAATCCCAAACATCTGTATATATGGCCAAGGCCAATAGTTGAATTGCCATCTGCACGAAACAAAACTCTGTTATTTTTTTTCAAACAGCCACCAGGTTATGTCGTCAAAACCACCTTTGTCATAAATTTCTCCCCACAAAAAGCCATAGTCAACGAGTTTTACTTCAAAATTTTGTAAAAACAATTTACCGAAGTCTTGTTTAAACAATTTGTTAGCCTGTCCCTGATACTCTATCATAACCGGTGTTCTGCTAAAGTATTCACCTATTAGTATGTATTTCCCAGAGTATTCAAACAGCTTAGACATGTTACTAAGTAAGTCATCCGGATGTATATGGATCAAAACGCCACAAACAAATGTTAGATCAAATGAGCCCGGCTCAAATTTAGACTCTACAATTGGACCATTGAAGTGTTGGCGGATTTTGAAATTCGATGTTACAAAGTCATAAGCTGGCTTACTTATTTCAATGATGGACTTTTGGGCTTCAGGCAATAATGTATTCAAAAACCTTATGTTTCGACCAATATTACATCCGCATTCAAGAACGGAAGTAATATTTTCAGTCTTGTTTAACATCTTTTGCCACCCCTCAACGCCTAAGCTTAGGTCGAAATCATTATTTTTTTCTATGTATTCACTTGCATAATCGTTTGCCCAAAAGTTCTGTTGCTCGTTCAGGTTATTCATCGTTCAAAAAAGTTAAGAATTGATTGGATTACATAGAGTTGCTCCTCATCTGATAAACCAGGATACATAGGTAGGCTCAAACATTCATCATAGTAATTTTCTGAGATCGGAAATTCGCCCTTCCTAAACCCGAGATTTGCATAGTATGGCAAAGTGTGAATTGGGATGTAATGGACCTGGCAAAAAATATTCCTGGATCTGAGAAAATCGTACAACTCCTTCCGTCGCGAAGTCTGAATGATGTATAGATGATAAGCATGCCCCTCTATAAAACCGGATTGTCTCTTTATAAAAGGCTTATCGCAAAAAGAGGCAAAATATTTTTTAGCAAGTATTCTCCTTCTGGCAAGCCCAATATCTGCTCTTTTCAGTTGAGAAATTCCCAATGCTGCCTGAAAGTCGGTAATTCTATAGTTATATCCTAAAACCTGCATCTCGTAATACCAGCCACCATGATTTTCCAATAATTGCGCAGGATCTTTAGTTATTCCATGCGTTCGTAAAAGCAATAATCTTTTATATAGACTTTCATCGTTCGTTGTAATCATGCCACCTTCACCACAAGCAATGTGCTTCACTGGATGAAACGAAAAAATTGCAAGTTCCGCAAGTTCACCGTTTCCACACATTAACTTTCTTCCGTCGGAGCTCATAAAATAACCGCCGGGCGCATGGCAGGCATCCTCAATTATCCAAAGATTGTGTTGGTTGGCAAGGTCCCGGAAGCCTAACAGGTTAATTGCATTACCAGCGAAATCTACAGGTATAATCCCCTGGAAGAAACCCATCGGTTTAGATTCAATTAACTCTTTTGTTTTCTCCAGATCAAGACAGAAATTCTCTTCATCGATATCCGCGAAGTATACGTTTCCACCGCAATATCTGACACAATTAGCTGAAGCAGCAAATGTTATCGGAGAGGTTATAACATTCGAAGTTGAATCTACATTGAGAGCAAGCGTACACAAATGAAGGGCCGCTGTACCATTGCTAACTGCGACAGCATACCTGGCTCCTATATAATCTGCAAATGCTGTTTCAAATTCGGCGATCTTAGGACCTTGAGTGAGGAAGTCCGACTTAAGTGTTTCCGTGACAGCCTTGATGTCATCATCTGTAATTGTCTGCCGGCCATAAGGAATGTTATTCATGACATTGCTTGAAAGTTTGAATCTACCTGGTCTACAATAAGCGTCCGGAGCTGCTCAACTGTAAGCCAATCATTGTTAGTGCCCGAATTATAATTGAATCCCTGGGGCACCTTTTTCGCTTTAAAATGGGCTAAATAATCATCCAGCTTCCAGACCGGAAGTTGAGGCAATATTGCATAATAATCTCCCAAATCATAAGTTGTGAAAGAATCAGAGGATGTAATCATCTCTTCATGTATTTTTTCACCAGGCCGAATTCCAACAACTTTATGCTCACAATCCGGACCAATTGCTTTTGCTACATCCAATATCCGGTATGAAGGAATTTTCGGCACAAATAGTTCGCCTCCCCAGGCGCTCTCTAAAGCATACAAAACCATTTTCACACCGTCTGCAAGGGAAATATTAAATCTGGTCATCGAATCGTCTGTTATCGGTAAAACGCCGTCTTTCCTTTTATTCAGAAAAAAAGGCACAACAGAACCATTCGAACCCATCACATTTCCATACCGAACCACTGAAAAGACAATATCATTGTGCCCTTTGATATTATTAGCAGCGATAAATAATTTATCAGATACCAGTTTAGTGGCTCCATACAGGTTAATAGGCGCTGCTGCCTTATCAGTAGATAGTGCGACAACCTTCTGCACTTTTGATTCAAGACATGCTGTAATGATATTTTCAGCGCCAATGATATTAGTCTTGATGCACTCCATAGGGTTATATTCAGCAATCGGAACATGCTTCATGGCCGCTGCATGTATAACATAATCAACCCCTTTAAGTGCAGTTTTAAGCCGGTCATAATCCCTTACATCCCCTATGAAAAAACGAAGCATAGGGTATGTTTCAAATGGGAACTCATTGGCCATATGGTATTGCTTCTGCTCATCCCTGGAATAGATTACTAATCTTTTTATCCGCGGATAATTATCCAGGACGTGCTTTACAAAGGCTTTTCCAAAAGAACCCGTGCCACCCGTAATTAATACTGATTTGTCGTTTAACATTTATTTTTTGTTGCTAGTTAATTATCTCCCACGTGCTTTCATGATGAAACCCTAGATGCGGGTACTTATCATAGTTAATATACTGACCATTTAAGTTGTTTGAAATAACTTCAAACTCGATGGCATCTTCTATCTCATTATCTATACCTTCATGCCCTCTCTTTATCCAAGTCACCAGGCTATAACTCCCTGGCACTAAACTTAAAGCATCAATACTGCTTTGGACGATATGAACGCCTTTCTCAAAAAACGACTGAAACTTATCCCAGGTATTAATAACACCCCCAAACAATGCCCCGTTATAGTTTGTGAAGGCGTAGCCGATCTCCAGGTCGCTGACATTTTCCAACAATTCAAATTTAACTCTTACCCTTATCTGACTGTTCTTCTGAAAAGATGCCGATAGCTCATTTTGAGAATTTCTCAGCTCAATGGCGATTAGTTTTGAATATTTCTTAGGCCCGTAGTTTTGTGTTAAAGGTAATGTGAGGAGATCAGCAGAAAGGGTGGATTTCTTATTAGCGGATCGATACATGTTAATCCCTTTTTCCTTGTCTCCGCTAAAAGTGACTTTTCCATTTTCGAGAAACAGAATAGAGTTGCATAAGGATGTTATTGCACTCATATTGTGACTTACAAAAAGGATCGTCCGGCCCTCAGCACGACTTACATCACCCATCTTCCCAAGGCATTTTTTCTGAAATTCAGCATCGCCTACAGCCAGCACTTCATCGATAATTAATATCTCTGATTCAAGATAAGCTGCAACTGCAAAAGCCAGGCGAACATACATACCGGATGAGTAACGTTTGACTGGAGTATCTATATAGCGCTCAACACCAGAAAAGTCTACTATCTCATCGAACTTTCGTTTGATTTCGTTTTTTTGCATCCCCAGGATGGCCCCGTTCAAAAAGATATTGTCTCGACCGGTCAATTCCGGATGAAACCCAGTTCCAACTTCGAGTAGGCTTGCCAGCCGGCCTTTTATCTTCATTGAACCGGTGGTAGGAGCGGTGGTCCTACTCAATATTTTCAATAGCGTACTTTTTCCTGCTCCATTTCGTCCAATGATCCCCAGAACTTCTCCTTTATTTAACTGAAAATCAATATCGCGAAGTGCCCAAACATAATCAACACTGCCTTTTTTCGACCTGTCATTTTCTTCACCGATCTGCAGATAGGGATTCTGTTTGCCGCGGATCTCGTGCCACCACCTGTTTAAATCATGGGTCAAATTCCCGGTACTTACTTCCCCAATTCGGTATTGCTTAGAAACATTTTCCACCTTTATCGCCAAGTCACTCATACTGAATTTTAATTTCCTGATTCATTTAAAAACTTTAGACCGTAGATCTAAACGGTATCCATAAAGGTCTTTTCCACTTTATTGAAAAGTAGCAGGCCAATACCCAACACTATGAGCATAAATAGAAAAGTATAAATAAGATCTCCTACATGGAAAGTACCCATTTGAAAAAGAGCATATCTGAACGCTTCTACTATTCCTGTTAAAGGGTTCAGCTTGACAATACTTTGGTAACCGGTGTTGTTTAAATAAGATAGTGGATAAACAATTGGCGTTGCATACATCAATAGCTGCACGCCAAAGCCTACAAGTACTGTTAAATCACGATACTTTGTAGTCAGGGACGAAACAATAATT
The DNA here is from genome assembly GCF_054461535.1 of Flavitalea antarctica. Lineage (NCBI taxonomy): Bacteria > Pseudomonadati > Bacteroidota > Chitinophagia > Chitinophagales > Chitinophagaceae > Flavitalea > Flavitalea antarctica. The sequence goes on along the minus strand of NZ_JBTLQG010000032.1, from coordinate 68,399 downwards.
CCCAATCCTAAACCAATTCCTGCCATTAGGATAATAAGTGCAGGCAATATTAAAATGCTAGAAGAAAAAATGATCGGAAATCCATTGAAATGATAATAGATCATTACCCCGATAAGGAGCAATAATTGAACCCCTAACCTTATAATATTTGATAACACCACAGACAATGGTATAATCAATCTGGGAAAATACACTTTTCCAAATATGGCCGCATTGTGCACGAAGGTATTTGAGGTATTCGTAAAACAAGCCGCAAAATAGTTCCATAGTGTAAGACCACTGAGATAGAAAAGAATTGGAGGAACTCCTTCAGTAGGTATCCGCGCAACTTTACCAAATACAAACATAAAGATTACGCTTGTTAATACTGGTTGTAGGATATGCCAGAAAGGACCTAATACCGTCTGTTTGTACTGTGCTACAAAATCTCTTTTTACAAATAAAAATAGCAAATACCTATAGCGAAGGAGATCTCGTAAGTTCAAGTCAAATAACCCGGAACTAGGTTTTATTTCCAGGTCCCATTTATCCCTAAACGCTTCTATTTGATTATTCATTAAGTATTCGGTAAGAGGTCAACAGATAATAAATGTTGTGTATCATTTAAAACTTCCAACAGTGTATTTACACCAGGGCTCGTATTAAAAACAAGAAACCGTTTTCTATAAACGAAACCTGTGTAAGAATTTTTTAAGCCAACTTTTCTTTGAGTTTTTCTCAACTTCAAAATAACCCTGCGCCTGTCCATAACCATAACCATATCCGCCATAACTTCCGGAGCTATAGTAATTGGAAGTAGCTTTTATATCATTCACAAGCAGGCCCATGTTTGGCAGTTTTTGCTTGATATACAGCTCCTCGATGTATTGAATCTGTTTTTTTAAAGTATATCCCATTCGTACAATGTACATGCTGGCGTCAACATACTGACTTAGGGTGAGTGCATCGCTGACAAGACCCACCGGGGGAGTGTCTACAATCACTACTTCGAAATTTGCGCGGACGTATTTGAACAGATCTGCTAATTTAGGATTAAGCAGCATTTCAGAGGGGTTCGGGGGAACCGGTCCGCAGGGAATAACAAATAAATTTTCTACGTCGGGAACTGGCACTGCCAGCGACTCGACAGGTATGTTGCCCACAAGATATGTGGTAATGCCCTGGGATTTTGGCAGCCCAAGGCCGGTCACTATTTTTGGCTTACGAATATCGAATTCAAGTACTACTGTTTTTCTACCGGCCAGAGCCATAACGGCGGCAGCATTTACACTAATGAAAGATTTACCCTCACCGCTAAAAGTGGAAGTCACAAGAATTACAGGACGGTCGACATTATTGATCAGGTATTTCATATTAGTCCGGATCATCCGAAACTGTTCTGTGACCACATCACGACGATTTTTCTGAACCAACAGCGTTGTTTTCGTCAATGCATGTCCTACCTCCCCAAAAATGGGAGCGTCAGTAACCTTAATAATGTCTGCCCTCGAACCAATCTTATCATTAAATAATTCTCTTAGATAGATAAACCCAACAGGGACTAACAAACCAAAAAAGACAGCTAAGATTTTTGCATTTAATGGCTTTGGCGTCACCGGCATCCCGCTTGCAATCGCTTCGTCCACCACCTGGGAGTTTGAAACTGTGGCCGCCTGCGAAATTAACATCTCTTCCCGGGTTTGGAACAAAAACAAATACAGGGTCTGCTTAATTCCTTGCTGCCTTGAAATCTCAAGCAGTTCCTTTTCCCGAATGGGTACAGAAGCAATACTTGAATTGTATTGCTGATTACGTTGTCTTAGGTTAGCTATTTCCAGATCAGAAATTGAAAGTAGGTTTCGGAGTGTTTCCAGTAGGGTAGAACGCAATTTTTGCGCCTGGACATCAATGTTTTTAATGACCGGGTTACTGGCAGTTGTTGTACGTAGCGTAGCTTCACGTCTTAATTGCAATTCATTGTATTGACCCACCTGTTGCACTAACGTGGGTTCGCTAATCCCGAGAGTAGTGGGAACAACAGTATTTTGATTACTATCGCTTGCAATATACTCCTGTAAATACTTCAGTATGTTTTTTCTTACCTCATGCCCCCTGATGGTATTTTCAATATCGATCTGTCCGCCAACATATAATTGAGACTGAGATTCCAGATTTGTAATTCCCTTTTCCTGTTTGTATTTCTGAAGATCTTTTTCAACATCACCAAGTTCCTTAGTTATTATATTAAGCCGTTCATTGATAAAGGAAATAGTCTGGGACGCCATTTGCCTCTTATCTTCAACATTCAGCTTTTGATACTCAACCATCAACTGATCCAAAATCGCCATTCCCAGTGCAGGATAAGGCGACATATATGTAAGCACGAGGATATTCGATCCATCCCGTACAGGAGATATATTTAATCCACTTAATACAAAAAACGCAGCACTTTGCAACGGCTCCCAGGTTAAAACCTGCTCTCTGTATTGAAGATTTAGGTTAGTCGAATCATGATTAAGAATTCTGAACGTGCCGGATCCATTTTCAAAAGGCTCTCCGAAATGATACCTTTTACCTTCTGCATTGTCCATGCTGAATTCCATAGCATCGTGGACATATATATTTATCCCTATTGGTGAAAGGGAGTCTTTAAGTTTTATGATATCAAGCTGAATGGGGCCATACGGGTAATTTAAAGTGGTCTTTACATTACCCTTGATATAAGTTCTGTTCTGCAGTTTCAATGATGCCGCAACCCTTTTGGCAAGGTTCAAGGATCTGAGTAATTCAATCTCGTTAGATACGTTACTCCTGGCGCTATTAAAAAACATGTTATCCAGTTCGGAATTTGCACCGGACTGAGCCGAAGTTTTTATGAGGAAGGTCGCCTTCGCATTATATACTGGTACCGTATACCTTAAATATAAAAAAGCAATAATAAGCGCAATAGTAATTGATAACGCAAAAAGTGGAAGATATCTGATATACCTTATTAAAAAATCTTTAGCCGTTGTTTTGACGTTCTGGTTCGCATTGGAACTCATCATTTTCTTTTAATCGGGGTTATTAGTTATTATCTATAATGAGGGTATATAAGACGACAAGTGTAGACACCAACCCGGCGACAGTTGCAGCCAGAGTTAAATTACGGGTGAATCCTAATTCGTTCCCACTTGGCTTTCTTTTGTTGGCTTCCACCAAAATCACATCATTTTGTTCAAGATAGAAATAGGGTGATTGAAAAATATTGGCATCCCTTAAATTGATTCTACCAAATTCCCGCTTCCCTTCTTTCTCCCGTATTACCAGTACATTATCCCGCCTTCCATAAACGGTTAAGTCGCCAGCCAGACCTATCACCTCCAGTATCGTTAACCTGCCTTCAGGAGTTGTAATAGGTCCGGGCTTGACAACTTCGCCGATAACATTGACTCTGAAGTTTAGAAACCGAATGTCGGTATATGGTCTAACCAGGAATTCTTTTAGTTTCTCATCCATTATTCGCATCAGCTGGAGTTTTGTCAGCCCTTCCACATGAATAATGCCTAATCCCTGGAATCTGATATTACCTTCCTGGTCTACCAAATATCCAGGAGCGTTGACACCGGCCCCTGCAGTCTCCTGGGCCTGGTTATATATTGCGGTAGCCTCAGGATTGTCGCTGTATACCGTGATTGCAAGCATGTCGCCTTTTTCAATACTCGACTCCATATACTTTACCTCCAGGTTTGCTCCAGAGTCTAACCTTCCAACATTCAAATACTTTTGTTCCTGTCTTAGCCGTTTTTCAGTACCGCAAGATATTACCGTAGCTACGATTGGGATCAAGCAGATCAGCTTGATTATTGTAAGAAGATTATTGCAAGACATATTAGAAAGGGAAATGATATTAGTATGAAATACTCCGTTACTTTTTTATTGCGGAAATCCTGGATCTGTCAATTTTAGCTATTAAGGCAAATCCCAGGCTCTCTATTACCACACGTACTTTATTCTTTGACACGCTTATCACAGTTGCTTCTTTGTCCATAAAAACACCACTATTTATCTGAACTTTTTTGTTAGGCAACAGTTCGAATTGCTCAACCTCAACATTATCGTGATCATTTAAGAATTTTTTGATTGTGTCAATCTCCCTGTCTTTCACAACAGCTGGCTTTCCCAACCAATATACAAAGTTTACAACACCATTTGTCATGCGAACAGCTGTTTTCTCATCTTCATTAACCTTTACAAAAACATACGATTTAAAGAGTGGCTCTTCCACTGTTTTCAGCCTGTCGCTCCATTTTCTTTGAATCCGGTTAAGTGGGCAATAGGTCTGAATTCCTTTTTCCTCTAATAACTGGAACACTTTCTTTTCCCAGCGATGCCTGGTATAGATAGCGAACCATCTTTTTTTTTCTGTCAAAGGATTTGGCTGGATCTAATGAAAGTATAAGTCAATCAGAGGGTGTCAAGGTTTTTCGGGACCATCAACAATGCCGGGTTTCCCGCGTATTTGCCTGGGTGAGTAATGTCTTTTGTTACTACCGCCCCGGCTCCAATCACCACATTGTCACAAATATTAACAGGCAATATAGTCGCATTAGACCCTATCGAGATGTTATTACCCAGCACGGTCTTTTTCCATTTAATTTTTTCTCCTCTGGCGGGCCTGCCCGAAGAAAAGTCGTCATTAATAAACATAACACCATGCCCTATAAAACAATCATCTCCCAAAGTTACTCCCTCACAAAGAAAAGCATGTGATTGGATTCTACAGCGACGGCCCACTACTACACCGGATTGAATTTCTGTGAACGGACCAATAAAACATCTTTCACCTATGTAACAATTATACAGGTTGACCGGCTCAACAAGTTCTACCCCGTCTTCAAACTGCACATCGACAATACCTATCTTTTTTATCGTTGGCTTCAAGCTCATTAATTTACAAGCAAAGCGGCTGCATAAATGCGATTAATTATTTCCACTGTTTTCATCCCTTCCCCTGCACTTGTCATAATATCACCCTTACGACATAGTACCTCAATTATATTTTCAAATACTTTGTCATGGTTGCTCATTGAACCTTGATAGTCACCATAATTGTTTGCGCTTTTACCGGGGTCAGGGATTTCTAAGCGGCCGTTCTCAATACTTTGATACTCTAGTTTATTTAAATATTGTCCTCCCACTTTAACAGTGCCTTTTTCGCCAAAAACGGTCAGTGACCCTTCGAAATTTCTGTCATGGCTATTGGTGGTGTAATTGATGGTACCTATTGCCCCCTTTTCAAACTTTAAAATAACGACACCCGTATCTTCAATTTCAATTTGCCCAATGTGTCCGTAATTTCCTATATAAGCTTCAACGATGGCGACTTCGCCAAACATCCAGTATAATAAATCAATAAAATGACTGAATTGAGTAAAAAGTGTGCCACCATCAAGGGATTTTGTGCCTTTCCATGTATTTTGATAGTAAGCGTCATTTCTATTCCAGAAGCAGTTTAGTTGAATACTATAAATCTTGCCGAGCAATCCGTCTTCGACAGATTTTTTTAATGCTTTAACAGGCGGGTTATAACGGTTTTGTTTTACGATAAACAGCTTTCGGTTGTTTGTTTCAGAAACCTCAATCATTTTTCTACAATCTTCCACATTCAGGGCCATTGGCTTTTCACAGAGGACATGACAACCATTTTGTAATGCCAAAATTGAGTGATGAGCATGTTGACCGTTTGCGGTACAGACTGAAACCAATTGCAGGTCCGGTTCCGAAGCCAACATCTTTTGGTAATCGTAATAAGCCTTCGCCCCAAACTTCTTAGCTAATTTGTCCGCTTTCTCTTGTACAATATCGCAGACAGCGACCAGTCTTCCCTTAAGGGCCATGTTAGAAGCATGAATTTCTGAGATTCGTCCACATCCAACTATTCCAAATGCTATTTCTTTATTCATAAAACTGGCGGATAGGAAAAGCTTCGCCATGCCAATCACACTTCTTAGATGTAACTAACTGTAAAACAATTTATTAAACTCAATCTTCCAATTCTAAAATACGAAAGGGTATAAGCGCATTAAAAACGTACTTATACCCTTAAATCTAAATTCCGTCAATAAATATCCTGTTGATCCGGATATTTTTTTCATGTTTTGGTAGTCCACGAACGATAGCAATAGTATAATTCTCGGTTAGTGACATTGAGATCTCAGTGTTCATTGTATTTCTGCCTGTTGCTATTATTCTTCCGGGTTTCAACGGCGGCAAATATAGGTGATTTTTCACATCCTAAAAAACGACTCACCATCTATTTAGTGTTTTGAAAATCTGAAAATCAATCGTTATGATCACAAGATCAGTCACAAAAACCCCAGAAAAAGCAAACTTCGGGCCGGAATGCTAATCAAACATATTTATCTGAAAACTATGTTTTTTTAAACCCTTTATCGACATTATGGCAATTCCCAACAGCACAATGGCTAATCTGATTTCATAATACTACAGATTAAGGTGTTATGTAAAATCTTTAGATCGGAATCAGTATTTTTAAAAAATTTAGGTGAACAAATTCCGGATAAAATAAACCCCTGTTCTGTACCTGAATGCCAAAAGAATTTCAACAAGCAGGTCACTTAATAAAACACCTCCGCAAACTTTTCCTCTATCCGCTTGACCTCCTCATCCGTCAGCGCCTCGAACTCCTTGGTTCTTGCCCTTTCGGACAATCTGCCCTTGCCTTGTTCGAGAAAACGCACCAGCAGCGCGATGGTCCTGTCGGGCATTTCGAAATGATCATCGAGATAATTTCTCATGAGATCATATTTTTCGAGATAATCTACTTCTTCGGGGATGGTTTCCTCGATGGTCTGGCGGACACAGCTGTATAAAAACTCGGCCTGCTTTGTCGCATCAAAATAGCGATAGAGATCTATCGTGTCATTCATTATCTCCACGTTATTGTTTTCATCGGGTTTCCAGTCAATCAAATCCAGCCGGGGCGAGGAAAAATTTTCAAGTACCCGCCGGTATTCATCAAGCCGCTGCAGTATGATCGCGGATACCGGGAATATGATCCCCCTGGATACATATGCCTTTCTCAGCAATACATGGTGGATCAGGTACCGGTGGATCCTCCCGTTACCATCCACAAATGGATGAATGAATACAAACCCGAAAGCAACCATCGCGGCTGCCAGTACAGCATCAAAGCCGGTATCCTTTTCTAATTTCTGATCGGCCGCTATAAGTCCATCGATCAGTTTATCCAGGTCCTGCCACCTGGCAGAAATATGTTCAGGAATGGGAGCGCCGCTTCTCCGGTCGTGCTCGCCGATAAAACCTTCCTGCTGCCTCCAACCCATCTTTGTAAACCTCGGATTATCTATAACGATCTGCTGTAACCGAACCAACTCTTCTTTATTGATCATCCGCTCCCCTGCCTGCCCGATCGCCCTTCCCCAGCGCTGGGCGCGGTTCTGTGGCGGTCTTTCACCCTCAATGGCATAGGACGCTTTGGAATCTTTCAATAATAAAAATGCTGCGGTCCTTGCCATCACATCCGGATGAATCTTACCTATGATATTTTTTATCCGCTGCGGCAGATCAAGCTTTCTAAACTCATCCAGCAATGCGGTTTTCCTTATCATCGGGCAGAAATCCCTTGTTCCCGGCAAATTGTTCCTCACCCGGTGCCTCTTAAAAATTTCGGGAGCGGCCGTTAAAGCGTATTGTATCGACTCATCGACCAGATCAATATAATTGCCGGAACTGAGATCAGTTAGATCAAGTGTTGTATCCATCAGCCATTCATACAAAAACCAGATCTTCCGGCTGTACTGACCCGTTGGTTCCGAAGCCACCATGGTCCTGATTTCATCTTTCTCCAGTTGATCAAATAACTTCTTTAACAGACCGAGATCTATCCCCTCATATTTTAATGCAAACGTCAGGTGGTCAACCAGCGATTCTCCCGGCATATAACGGGGAGTAAACACCATCCATTCTTCGGCCTGGTATCGCTTATGTTTCTGGCTCACCAGCGCAAGCACCTCAGGCAAGGGGATCTGTAAGTCATAATAGCTCAAAATAGCTCCATAACCCACCAGGTACCCCTCTTCCGGCGCCATTCTCCCATGAAAAACAGTTATAAGTTGTGAAAATTTGTTACCTGACACTATTTTTATGAAATTTGATTATGCCGGCAAATATAGATGCAAATCATGAAAAACAACTATTTCCTGTGAAAAATACCTACCAAAGTGTTCATTCGTGAAAAATGATTATAATCAGCACTGATTCCTGAAAGATGATTACGACTACTTCGCGAAGGAAAAACATTAAAGCAAAATCCTGATTCTCAGAAGTCTGCTATTAATTCACTTAAATGCTTAAGTTGCTGATTAAGGTGGCCGTTGCAGATCAAAGCTGATAAAATAACAGCCTTGAACCGATCCGTGGTGATCTGAATTAACGAATAACAGCCGAGAGGACTCCCGGCGATTCAACAAAGGAAATCAGAAAGGTTGAGCAAGCGGCGGCGCTTCAAAATAATTAATAACAGATTTTACCCGGCACCTGGAAACTGCAAGTTAATGGTAGAACAGTTGAAGGACCCCTGGAGATTTAAACCTGATAAATGAAGGAAAGATTTTATTCGCTCGATGTGTTCCGCGGCGCGACCGTCGCCCTGATGATACTGGTGAACAACCCCGGCAGCTGGGGGCATATCTACAGCCCGCTGGCCCATGCCAGCTGGCACGGCGCCACCCCTACCGACCTCGTTTTTCCGTTTTTCCTGTTCGCGGTAGGAAATGCCATGGCCTTTGTAATGCCCAGACTTGAACAGGCGGGAACCGCAGCCTTCCTCAAAAAAGTAATCACCAGGGCGGTCCTCATATTCGCAATCGGCCTGTTCCTCAACTGGTCGCCCTTTGTTCGCTGGAGCGGCGAATCACTCGTATTTAAAGCCTGGACCGAAACAGAAAATCCCAACAACGGAATCAGGATCCTGGGCGTGCTACAGAGAATAGCCATCAGTTATTTGTTTGCATCGCTCATCGTTTACTTTTTCAAATTAAGAGGAGCGTTTGTAGCCAGTGTAATTATCCTGCTGGGATACTGGATGCTTTGCATGTTCCTCGGCACTCCCGGTGATCAATATAGTCTCAATGGCTTTTTCGGAACCAACATCGACAAAGCCATTCTCGGCATACCACATATGTACAAAGGAGAAGGGACGCCTTTTGATCCTGAAGGCCTGGTCAGCACCCTCACTCCTATCGTACAGGTGATCTTTGGTTATTTTGTAGGTAACTACATCCGGGAAAAAGGAAAAACCTACGAGATGTTGTCGAACCTGTTTGTGGCCGGAACAATTCTCATCTTCACCGGCCTGTGCTGGGACCTCGTATTCCCAATGAACAAGAAAATATGGACAAGTTCATTTGTGGTTTATACATCAGGACTGGCCATGACAGTGCTGTCGGTCTTTATCTACCTGATTGAATTTAAAAATGCCAAAGGCATATGGAGCCGGTTCTTTGATGTATTCGGAAAAAATCCGCTGTTTATTTTTGTGTTGAGTGGTTTCCTGCCCCGCGTTATGGCTTTACTACGTTGGGTGGACCACGTGGATCCCGAGACCGGCAAAAATGTGTATACCAGTTCATTCCCCTGGTTCTATGAACATCTATGTAAACCCGTTTCGGAGAATCTCAAAAATGGTTCTTTATTATATGCAATCTGTATGATCCTTTTCTACTGGTCGATCGTTTACCTGCTCGACCGGAAAAAGATATATATCAGGGTTTGATAAAATGTATGAGTATACCGTTTGATGGATGTGCCGGTAACAGGTTTCATGGATCTACCTGTTTTTACATACGAACCGGTAACCAACTCCTGATTCAGTAATGAGATATTCCGGGCGATTGGGATCCTTCTCGATCTTTTTCCTGATCTGCGCCATAAACACACGCAGGTATTGCGACTGATTAATAAATCCCGGACCCCAGACTGCCCGCAGCAGGAATGCATGTGTTAGCACCTTCCCTTCATTCGTTGCGAACAACGCAAGCAGGTTGTATTCAGTACTCGTCAGTTTGATCTGTTCACCCCTCACAGTTACCGTGCGCGAACTAAGATCAACCTGCAGGTCCTCCGTGTTGATAACCGGCTCCGTTTCATCTGCGGCAGGTTTCCTTAATGCTGATCTTATCCTGGCCAATAACTCTCCCGTTCTGAATGGCTTGGTCAGGTAATCATTTGCTCCCTTGTCAAGGGCCTGTATGATCACTTCCTCGCTGTTTTGTACCGACAGCACGATCACGGGGTTTGTGTACCATTCTCTTAATTCTGTCAATAAGATAATACCATCTTTATCAGGCAAACCGACATCAAGAAGGATAAGATCGGGCGGATGGTTTGAGGCCATGATGGTTCCTTCCCGGGCAGAACCTGCCTGCCTGGTAATATAGTTGTTTGATTGCAAAGTAATGTCCAGCAACTTCCGGATCTGTTCTTCGTCGTCTATAACAAGTATCTCGGGTTTATTCATTTGTCACCTTTAAAGCAAGTATCTCTGGCTTATTCATTTGTCGCCTTTTAATAATGTATCTCGTGTTATTCATTTGTCATTTTAAATCATATGTCTCGTGCTTATTGATCGGTCAATGTGAAATCATGTGTCTCGTACTTCTTAATCGGTCAACTTTAAATCATGTGTCTCGTGCTTATTGATCGGTCAATGTGAAATCATGTGTCTCGTGCTTCTTAATCGGTCAACTTTAAATCATGTGTCTCGTGCTTCTTAATCGGTCAACTTTGGATCAGGTACCTTTGGATTATTCATTTGTCACTTTTAAATATGAAGTGCTGCAGGGAATCTGCATGATAAACCTCGCACCGCCACCAACAACATTTTCAATCTTTATGTGCCCTTTTAATGCTTCGGTAAATCCCCTGGCTATTGAAAGACCAAGCCCCGTTCCACCGGCTTTACTGTTTTTTAAACGATAGAACTTATCAAAAATAAAGGGCAGCTCATCTTCGGGAAAACCCGGTCCATCATCTTCGATGATTATACTTAAGCCACTATGCTGAAACCTTAGATTTTCACCATTGGATCCCACCGGTAGTGAACTGGTTCCCGGTTCTTCTAAGGCACTCACTGATATTTTTATTATAGTATCCGGGTAAGTATAAAGCACTGCATTGTTGATGATATTCGAAACGATCTGTTCAATCATCACTTTATCTGTTTTGAATAAAGGAATGGCAGGACTGATATCTATATGGATCTTCTGACTTACGCCATTCTCTTCGATCTTATACACGATGTCATGAATGGTTTCAACTATGTCCACCCAGGTTTGTTTTGCCTCTATAAAGCCGGATTCAAGCCGCGAGATATCGAGCAGGTTACCCACCTGGCGGTCCAACCGAAGCGCAGCTTTTGAAATTTCAGCTATCAGTTGATCCTTGTGAACCGGGGTAAGATTGTTATTTGATGATTGCAGGTTATCTGTGGCCCCGATTATGGCTGCTATCGGGGTTCTCAGTTCATGGGATAAAGAATTCAGCATGGTGTTGTAGAGCTTGACCGCATTTGCCTTCTCTTCCTTCTCCCTAGCTTTTTTTTCTGCCTTCCTTATCTTGTAGGTGAGCACGGCATTGATCATTGCAATCAGGAAATACATGATGAGTAACACCAGGTCTCCGGAAGAAGCTACATGAAAATTATGTATGGGAGGAATAAAAAAATAATTCCAGATCAATGCACTGAAAAAAGCGGCAAGCAGCACCGGGAAGATGTCAAACGAAACGGCAATGACTGAGACGACCAGCAATAAAAGAAGTGCCACCACCCGGTAGTCGAGGTAAGATGAGAAAAGATAACAGGCCCCACTTACCAAAAATACTGAAAACAAAGCAATCACATACTGTTTGCCTTTACCAGTGATCCATGAAAACAAATGGTTCATTTGCGCTTCTTCATTTAGTTATTCAATTTACCATTCCTGCCAATGGGTGCAGGTAATAATCATGATACGATCCAATACATGAATGGCACGATGCTGACAACAAGCCCGTTTGTCTACTTAGCAAGCTTATCATAAATTTTAATATCCCTGACTGCAAGGTATAAGGATTATATAAAGATTTGCGGCATTGGGCCGTTTTAGTGTCAACTTACCGGTTACTGGTATACTTTTGATGCCTGATTTGAAAGTTAACAATAGCAGATAAATGTCTTCACACAATAAGGTTTCCGCAGCCGGCCTCCTGATAGCTTTGGGTATTATTTACGGCGATATTGGTACTTCCCCTTTATATGTAATGAACGCTGTAATCAGCGGTAAAGAAATAAGTGAACAGCTGATCATCGGCACCTTGTCGCTCATCATCTGGACCCTCACGCTGCAAACAACAATAAAATATGTTGTACTCACGCTTAACGCCGACAACAGGGGTGAAGGGGGAATCTTCTCTTTGTATGCCCTCGTGCGCAGGAGAAAAAAGTGGCTGGTGGTCCCCGCTATGGTCGGCGGAGCTGCACTACTGGCAGATGGAATGATCACACCGGCGATCTCTGTGTCATCAGCGATTGAAGGACTTAAACAGGTACCCGCGCTATCAGATATCAGCCAGGGTACGATTGTCTATATCGTGATTGGTATTCTCACCGTTTTATTTTTCGTGCAACAGTTTGGAACAGCTGCTATCGGCAAATTTTTCGGACCGGTGATGACAGGCTGGTTTTTGATGCTGGCGGTCCTGGGCCTGTTCCATATCTCTGATGACCTGCATGTGCTTAAGTCATTCAACCCATATTACGGATTGAAGTTATTGATAGAATACCCCGCAGGCTTTTATATTCTCGGCGGGGTATTTCTTTGTACTACAGGTGCCGAAGCGCTTTATTCGGACCTGGGTCACTGTGGCAAGTGGAACATAAGGTATTCATGGATATTTGTGAAGTCGTGCCTGATCATAAACTATCTCGGCCAGGGTGCGTGGTTATTGCATGATTACAACGGGCAGAAAATAAGCGCGGATATGATCACGGCAGGTTTCAATCCTTTCTATGGATTGATGCCACATTGGTTCCTGTATTTTGGCATAGCCATAGCTACATCAGCTGCTATCATCGCGAGCCAGGCACTGATCTCCGGTTCATTTACGCTGATCAGCGAAGCCATAAGATTGAATCTCTGGCCCAAGCTCCGTATCCGTTATCCAACAGAAGCGCGGGGACAACTGTATATACCGGCAATTAACCTGTTGTTATACGCGGGATGTGTGGGTATTGAAATATATTTTCAGAAGGTATCAAACATGGAAGCGGCCTATGGGTTGGCGATCACCCTGTGTATGATAGCAACTTCTATCCTGTTTGCAAACTACCTGGTGCTGAAAAGAACAAGCCCGGTATTAATATATCTTTATCTATTGGTTTTCCTGGCAATAGAACTCAGCTTCCTCGCCGCTAATTTTGAGAAGCTGCCCCATGGCGGCTATGTTGCAGTGATCATTGGAGGCTTGCTCTTCCTGGTGATGTACAACTGGTTCAAGGCCAAGAAAATCAAAAACCGTTATGTTGAATTTGTGCGTCTTGAACATTACCTGCCCAAGCTCCAGGAATTGAGCCGTGACAGGTCAGTACCTAAATATGCAACGCACCTCGTTTACTTAACCAGTGCTGATTCGCAAAAAGAGATCGAACACAAGATCATTTATTCCATACTTAATAAGATGCCTAAGCGGGCGGATATATACTGGTTCATTCATGTTGAAACTTTTGATGAACCATACACCTCACAATACCGCGTAGAACATATTATTCCGAATGACGTGATACGTATCGACTTCCGTTTAGGTTTCAGGGTGCAGCCCAGAATGAACCTGTTATTCAAAAAAGTGGTTGAGGACCTGGTCAGAAACAAAGAAGTAAATGTACTTAGCCGGTATGAGAGCCTGGAAAAAAACAATGTGACGGGTGATTTCCGTTTTGTTGTACTCGAGAAATATCTCAGCGAAGATCATGAACTGCCGATCTGGGAAAGAATGATGATGAAATTACACTTCTTTCTAAAAGACATAAGCCTTTCTGAAGAGAAAGGCTTTGGACTCGACCCGAGCAACGTAAAAGTGGAGAAGTTCCCACTGATAGTTGCCCCGCCGAAGTCCATACAACTAACCAGAATGAGTTGATATCACCCTATCGCTTCATTGATGTCTGGCAACCTGCCGAGTTTTTTCAGGAAGCGGATATGCGCTTCTACTGCTGAGATAAAACTGAGATTCTGCAGATAGGGAATCGAAAATTCTTTTGCAGTGGCCTCAACAATGGGCGCTATCGCGGGATAATGCACATGGGAGATCCTTGGAAACAGGTGATGTTCTACCTGGAAATTCAGACCGCCAACATACCAGGACAGCCATTTATTATGAGGGGAGAAATTCATAGTGGTATGCATCTGATGAATTGCCCAATCGTTTTCAATAATACCGTCAACAGGCACCGGGTGACTTGTACCTTCAAGTGAATGAGCCAGCTGGAAAGTAACGGTTAATACAACACCGGCAAGAAAGTGCATCCATAAAAAACCGGTGATCACCATTGCAAACGGAACATTAAAAAAGACCGGGGGAACTACAAGGAAAACAAAAAAATAATTCAACTTATCTACGATTAACCGAAGCAGCAATAATCTGTAAGACCGGGAAGAAGAATTATTCACCTTGTTTCGCCGATAACGGACCCATTGCGCAAAGTCTTTGGCAGTTGCCCAATACAAACTCGTCAACCCGTACAAAAGAAATGCATGCCACCACTGATGCCGGTGCGATGGAAGCCATGGTGAATGAGGTGACAAGCGCAGCGCAGGTTTATTTGCGATATCATCATCCATCCCGGTGATGTTTGTATAAGTATGATGTAAAATATTGTGTTGTAATTTCCAGTTGACCGTTGATCCGCCCATCAGATTCAATACATGCGACATACACCAGTTCAAACCCGGCCTGGAAGTATAAGCCCCGTGATTGGCATCATGCATAACGCTCATGCCTAGCCCAGCCATTCCTATTCCCATAATTGTCCAGAGCAGCAGACTTACTATCCATACAGGTGATAGCAGGTTCAACGCCACGAATGGTGCGAAATAAAGTAATAGAAGTATAATGGTTTTTAAGAAAAGTTTTCTATCGCCAAGTTTAGATATGCGGCGATCGAGGAAGTATTGATCTACCCTTTTTTTAACTGTCACAAAGAACTGGTTCCGTTCCGGATTGACAAATTTTACTGACCCTTGTCGGGATGGCATTTCCTTGTGCATTTGCGAAGGTATTTAATGGCATAAGGCACCTCATCAAACGAACATGAGGGAGAGCCATTCCTTCACTCCTGCAGAGTCAGTTTATGTATGTGGACTACTCACAATATAAGTTAATTGGGCGATAAATCCGCGTTTTTATTTAGCGAATATCAGGGAACATTTAAGAGGCTCAATTTTCAGATCGCCCTCTTCACCTGATCGATGATTTCCATGGCTTTAGGTTGATGGCGTTGTATAACATCTCCAAGGATTGCATTTTCTCTTGCACTGTTTCCCCTGATAAATGAAAAACTACTGGTGCCAAAAATCTCCATAAATTCCTGGGAATCGGACTCGACGGTAAACTCGCCGGTTGCCTCATTTATCTCCCGGAGAATGATCTCCATTCCAGTATCGCCAACAACTATTTTGTGTTCAGTGTACGATGACATAGTGAAAAAGGTTTAAAGCTGTTAATATGATTCGAATGTATCCCCTTCGACTGTAAGGCTTCGTAATTATAGCTTCGAAACATAGGTTCGCAATTATAGCTTCGCAATTATAGCTTCGAAACATAACTTCGAAACATAGCTTCGAAACATAGCTTCGAAGTTATAGCTCCAAAGTTATAGCTCCGCAATTATTGCTTCGAAACATAGCTTTGAAACATAACTTCAAAACATAATTTCGAAACGTAGCTTCGAAACATAGCTTCGCAATTATAGCTTCGAAGTTATAGCTTCGAAATTATAGCTCCGAAAATATACCTTTTTAGGAATACGAAAATTCGTAAACAGCTCAAACCTTTCTTGTACCCTGCATATGAATTGTTAAACTCACAGTCAATTTTACACCTTTCCTATGATATTCTGATTTACCCGGAACAGATTCTTCGGATCGTACTTACCTTTTATAACGGCAAGCCTCTCATAATTATCACCATAACTTGCCTTCACACGTTCATCTCCTTCATCCATCATGAAATTAACATAGGCACCGGCTTCTGAATATGGATGCAATGCTTTCCAGTAATCCCTGGCCCAGTCAGTTACCATGTCTTTATTGGCAGGGTCGGGATCTATGCCTACTATAACACAGGCATAATTGCAATCGCGATAATTCCAGGCAGTAGCATCTTTTGGGACATGGGATGCGGCTCCATTAATCGGGTACAGATGCATGGTGGATAAAGGCGTTGGGAGCGACCTGCCAAATTCCGAGTGCAGCTTTATAGCTTCTGAGGGCAGATTTTTCACAAAATCCGCTTTCCAATACCATTGCATACCGGGAGGATAGAATGCATCAAACATCGTTTGCAATGCAGGATAAGGCATGGGAGCAACAAAATCGAGCGCCGGTGTTTTTGACTTCCGGATCGGTGCGAAAACCTGGATAGCGAGATCAGGTTTTCCGGAATAACACCAGACAATGCCACACATTTTCTTTAAGTGAAGCTCTGGTGGAAACGGAGCTACAGGTGGCACAGTGAGAAATGCAAAAAAGCCATTGGTATCCTGCGGTGCATGGGTAATGAATTTATGGAACCACGCCATCCTTTCTTCTGCTTCCGATAACTCCCAGAGCATTGGTCCACCATAAATCGTGTGGACAGGCACCGTTTTGAACCTGAACGAAACAACGACGCCAAAGTTTCCGCCTCCTCCCCTGATTGCCCAGAAAAGATCAGGGTTTTCATTCGCTGAAACCCTGGTCACTTCTCCGTTTGCAAGGATCATCTCAGCTTCGATCAGATTATCTATACTTAAACCATAATGCCGGGTAAGATGCCCTAGTCCGCCCCCCAGTGTAAGTCCTGCAATACCTGTGGTTCCAAGGATGCCGGAGGGTACGGCCCGTCCATGTTCATGTAAAGCTCCATCAACTTCTTTAAGGAGACAACCAGCCTCAACCCACACGGTATTATCATTTGAATCGAAGGATATCTTTTTCATTCGCGACAAATCAATCACCAGTCCGTCATCACAAATTCCGAGACCCCCGGCATTGTGTCCGCCACCCCTGATGGCAAGGAGCATATCATGTTCCCTCGCATAATTAACACAGGCTATAATGTCATTTTTGTCCGAGCAGACTGCAATCATTGCAGGATGTTTATCTATCATCCCATTGTAGACTTTCCGGACCGTATCATATTGTGGATCATCGGGCGTTACAATGGTGCCCTTGAAATCCCGGATGTTTGATTCTATCGCAGCAGCTTTCATGTTGATCATTTTTGATGGGGAAATGTTGAATGGCACAACAAAGTTATCTGGCCGGGCGGCACATGCATGTTGCTTAAAAGCTCAATAAGTTTTCCCTGGAGTTCAACTTTTTGCGGTATTGTAAAGGCGATAACCGATAGACCTCCTTGAAGATTCTGCTGAAATGCGTGCCATTCTCGAAACCGCATTCATCGGTTATTTCTGTTATGCTTTTTTTACTGGTTACAAGCAGGTGGCTGGCGTACTCCAGTCTTTTGAGGGTAAGCCATTTGCCGGGTGTGGTGTGATATTGCTGAATAAAATCGCGCTTAAACGAAGCGAGGCTTCGCTGCGCTATCCTGGCAAATTCGGACATTGGCATGTTATACCTGAAGTGGGTTTCCATGATGTCGCTCAGCTGTGGCTTACGGCTCTGGGAGATGCGGTATACATAAGACACCAGTTCGCGGTTCGTGGGATTAAGAAGAATGTGCATCAGCAGTTCCTTAAATTTCAGTTCAAGCAAATCTTCTGAAGGAGGAATTTTCTGGATGAAGTAAGGAACCACGCTGTAAAAAAATGCAAGGGCGCTTTCAGTAAGATTTATTTCAATCAGTCGCCCGGCTGACGATGGGCAAAGATCTTTCAGCACAAATTGTTTCCGGTGTTCATCAAAGAAGCTTTTTAAAAAAGCATCAGGTATATAAAAACAAAGAACATCCCAATCATCCCCTTCAAACATCTCCGGCGCGTAATCGGTCTTGCCTATCAGGAAGGCTTTACCGGCAGTCATCTCCCAGGATTTGTCCCGATGATGAAAAGTTTTCCTGCCATCGAGCACAAAAAAAATCTTATTAAACCTGGCGGATAGCGCAACACCGTCTGCTGCCGTGGGACATTTATAATAAAGAAACAACATCTCTTTTACTGCGAGTTGCGCAAATGCACCGGGATGCCCGACCTGAAAATCAAATTTATTGATCATTAAGCCGTTTTAAGGGATATATACAGGGGTTGGCTGAAGTTGGCCTTATTAAGTTACAAAAATTTCAACTGGAAAAATGAGAATTTTTAACGTGGTGATACGATGGTCTTCAGGTTAAAGAACTGCTCAAACTTCTTCAATGCTGCTTTGACCAGGTTGTTTTGCTTATCAGATGGAGATTGGAAATAATCAAATGAGAAAAAGGCGGTTTTTGAACTAATCGTTCGCTTGTAAGTGCCTATAACCTGGCCATTATAGAGCATCATACAATCATATCTATGTTGTTGTCCCTTTTTACATTGCTGCATAATAGACTCCCTGTTTTTATATCCCATGATCATCTCGTCATAAACAGGTAACAGAAATAATTCCTTCTTCATTTTTAGGGCAGGTAAATCATTGCTATTACTACTGACCGGTGGAACATGAAAGTATATTTCACTGCCCAAAATTATTTTTTCCAGGATATCCCGGTTCACATTTATACCGGATTGACAATCGGCCACAGTAAGCCCGGACCAGGTTGAGAAGTCTTTGACGGTTGCCGGTCCCCTGCTTCTAAAATACCGTTCGGCGAGTCTTGACAAGCCTTCCTCTTTGTCCGCGGGGGTTATATTTTCTAAGTGTAATAAAGAGTAAGTGTGCTGCTTCCCTTTTCGTTTGCCGTTTCGGACAAGTCCTTCCAGTTCCGCATTCATCATAATGTAGGTCATGCGTAAGCCGTCTGCTTTGATTCGTTCACGGGAAAGAACTGTAGCGAGTTCCGCCCTTGTGAGAGATTCGCCATTGCCGAGCGACTTCATTATGATATTGTTTGCCCGATTCAGCGTCTTATCATTCAGCTCAAGTTGCCGGTACATATATTTATTGATCGCCTGAACTCTCTCCGAACTAAGAGCCTGCATCCAACCGATATCATTAATATGTACGAAATGCCAGGTTGGTCGCAGCAAATGTGTGCGGCAGATGTTACCCGTCGAAATTTCCGTTTCTATAGCAGCATCGTCCAGTTGCTGTAAACGTATGCCAAGTCCCCATTTGGTCTGATCATATTCCTGCGCCTGCACAGCACCGAAATGATAAACCAGGTCGCTAGCGGTCTTAATGATTGCGGATACCAAATGCTGGTTATGCATCCGCAGCTGAGCTATTTCCTGGTGGGTCATGCCTCTCCAACGTTGTTGTGAAATCTCATTGCTAACTATTCAAAGTTAGCATTTCAGCGTGGAAGCCGGTAGCATAGACTTACCGTGGCGGCCGGACTCATGGAGTAATGGCATCCTGCCAGTAATCATAGATACCTTGCAACAGGCTTTTCCATTTTTCGTACTGCGGGGGTTTATAAAAGATTCCCTGCGCAGATGATCTGTACGCCTTCGCAAGATTCTCTTTGGTGGTGCCGGTGGTTACAAAAACCAACGGAATACATTTCCGGCAGATTAGCTCATTGTTTTTTATCTGGTCCTGGAGATGAAATCCATCTACCTCATGAAGGTGAAGATCCGAGATGATGATAAAGGGTTCAGTCTGGCCGAGGGCGAGATAGTCAAGTGCCGAACTTACCGATTCAAAATATTTTATTTCATTTGGAAGATCCAGTTCCCGGAATATTTCCTGGAGAATTTCATGGTCGTCTATGTCATCATCTATTATTACAATCGTACCTCTTTTGTTCATCGGGAAATTTAACGATTTAGCATATGGTTAGACGAGGCGGAGCGAACCTGACTTTTCGCAAGGCCACAAAATAAGTTGATTAACAACAGAAAAGGCTGGTATAATTACGTAGTATGTTTACGAAAACATAAACAATTTATCCGAAATCGGCGGCTACAGAAATACAGGTTGGCGGGTAACCTACCGGAACAATTTCGATTGTGCATGATAGCTATGATTTTTTTTATGACCCGAATAAATCACGAAAATCGGGGCAATGGCAACACAGGATGCATAAATAAACAAGTGTCCATTATAACCAAAACAGAAAAATTGTGTTATGACCGGTAGTCATCGCCGCTCGCAGAATGGCACATGCGGGGCCGGTATTTTGCAATCACCATGGCAGGATTTCGGTATCAGGGAGATTGATCCGGCAATATTCACATTTTTGCCGGCTCACATCTACTTAATTAAATTGCGTGTATGCAATCGGCAATCAACGGAAATTATCATTTTTTACATGGTGGTGGGGAAATGGGAGAGCGAACGCGGAACCATAACTGGGGCAATACCCCGATCGGCAGTCCCGACTCCTGGCCCCAGAGTCTCAAAACAACTGTCAGTATTCTGTTAACATCCAAATTTCCCATGTTTCTCTGGTGGGGGGACGAGCTGATCCAGTTTTACAATGATGCTTACCGGCCAAGCCTGGGCAATAATGGAAAGCATCCGTCGGCGTTAGGTGCAAGAGCAATAGAAACATGGCCGGAAATCTGGCCTGTCATCTATCCGATGATACAAGGTGTGCTTAGGAACGCCGAGCCGACCTGGAGGGAAGATGAATTGATTCCAATCTACAGAAACGGAAAGCTTGAAGATGTGTACTGGACCTTCAGCTATAGCCCGGTGCGTAATGATGAGGGCCGGGTGGACGGCGTTCTGGTTACCTGTAACGAAACGACTTCAAAGGTAGAGACGCTCAGGAGAGCGAAACAGAACGAACTTGAACTGGCAAATCGCGAGAAATATTTCAGAAATGTAACCGATTCAATGCCGGCCATTTTATGGACCACTGATCCGGCCGGCCAGTGCACATATCTCAGTAAACAATGGTACGATGTGACCGGGGAGCCAACCGAACGCAGTCTTGGTTTGGGCTGGATCCGGGCCACCCATCCCGACGAGCAGGCACCATTGGCAAAAAAGTTCCTGGATGCGAATGCAGCACGGAAACCGTTCCATGCCCCCTATCGCCTGCGTCAGAAGGACGGCTCCTACAGGTGGTCAATAGATAAAGGGACCCCGAGATGGGATGAAAACGGGGAATACGCCGGGATGATCGGAACCGTCACTGACGTGCATGATCAGTATACGGCGGAGATAAAGGCCACGGAAATACTGAAAAACAGTGAAGAAAGGTTCAGGTCGATCTTTGAGGAGGCGCCGGTGGGCACTTGTTTATTTGTTGGAATCAACCTGGTGATCGAGGTGGCCAACCAGCAGATGCTGGATTATTGGGGAAAGGGAGAAGAAGTGATTGGCCAACCACTTGCCAGGGCAGTGCCTGAACTGACTGGGCAGCCATTTCTTGATAGATTGACGCATGTGTTTGTAACCGGTAAAACTTATGAAGGAAAACAGGAACCTGCAAGCCTGGTACAAAATGGGGTGCTCACTACCCGGTATTTTGATTACACTTACAAGCCTTTGTTAAATGCAGCCGGGGAGGTCTATGCTATCATGAATATGGCGACCGACGTTACCGAACAAGTTTATGCGACGCAAAGAATTCAACAGGTTCAACAGGAACTGCTTGCCTATTTTGACCAATCTCCCGTGGGTATAGCCGTTATGGATGCCCATAAACTCAGGTTCCGGATGGTTAACCCTTTTTATGCAGAGCTGGTAGGGCGAAGCAGAAATGAACTGGTAGGTAAGCCGATGATGGAAGCATTACCGGAATTAGCCGGGCAAGGTTTTGACGACCTGCTAAACATGGTATTGACTTCGGGTTCGCCGTTTTCAGCCAACGAAGTCGCTGCCAATATTTTAAGACAGGGTCGGATCGAAACCATTTTTGTTGATTTGTTGTACCAGCCAACCTTTATACAAAATGATGAAGTTTCGGGTGTTCTCGTCGTGGCCACCGACGTGACCCAGCAGGTGAAATCCCGGAAAAAAATTGAAGAAAGTGAAGCAAGGTTCCGCCTCCTGATAGAGGAAGCGCCGGTGGCCACCTGCCTGTATGTTGGTAAGGAATTGCGGGTGGAACTAGCGAACGAAATAATGCTCAAGTATTGGGGTAAGGACCGTTCTGTTATCGGGTTACCACTCAGGGAAGCACTTCCGGAGATAAACGGTCAGGGATACACTGAGATCCTTGACCATGTTTTCCGGACCGGCGAAACCTATGAAGTTAAAGCTACGCGCGCCGAGATAATCAGAAACGATATCAGATCTGCGTACTATTTTGACGTCACCTATAAGGCGTTGCGCGACTCTAACGGTGAGATATATGCGATACTGGATATGGCTGTTGAAGTGACCGGCCAGGTGGTCGCCATGAAGGAGCTGGAAGCGAGTGAAACAAAACTGCGTGGGATCATATCATCTGCTCCCGCCGGGATCAGTTTGTTTGTCGGAAGGGATCTCATTATCGAAAATCCAAACCAGACCTTTATCGATATCGTCGGCAAAGGCCCGGGGATTGCCGGGCTGCCCTTAAGGGAGGCAATGCCTGAACTGCTTACCGAGGGTCAGCCATTCCTGGATATCCTTGACGAGGTGTTCACGACAGGTGTTATGTTTCAGTCTGTTGGCTCACAGGTTAAGATTGTGCAGAACGGGGTGATGACTTACAACTACTATAATTTCAGTTATACTCCGGTTTTTGACGATAAAGGGGAAGTATATGCTGTGTTGGATATTACCATTGATGTTACCGACCAGGTAAAGGCGCAGCAAAAGCTGGAAATAGCGGAGTCCTCGCTGAGGGAAGCAATTGAACTCGCCGAGCTTGGAACCTGGAGTCTTGATGTTAAAACTGGTTTTGTTACTTATTCCGACCGGCTTGTGCAATGGTTCGGCATAGACCCCAAAAATAACCCGGGACCGCCTGCGCCTGTCATTCACAAAAACGATTATGACAGGGTTAAAAAACTCGAAGAGGCCGCCCTCCAACCCGGCTCGACCGGGCTTTTCAATGCAGAATACACTGCTGTGAACATGATCACCGGCGAGGAACGGGTTATACACGTGCAGGGTAAAACAGTGTTTGATGAAGAAGGATTGCCGGTTGTAATGAATGGCACTTCCCAGGATATTACCTTTCAGCGGCAACATCAACTCGCCCTTGAGAAACAGGTTGAACAAAGGACCGAGCAACTGGCCGCAGCGATTGAGCAATTACAGGCAACCAATGAAGAACTCGAAGAATCGAATGCACAGCTCTTGCATTCCAATGATGAGCTGGCCCAATATGCTTATGTCGCGAGCCACGATTTACAGGAGCCGCTCCGCAAGATCCGTGTATTTACAAGCAGATTGAAAATTTCAGATACACTGAATCGCCAGACAAAAGAAACCCTTGACAAAATAAGTAACGCGGCAGAACGCATGACCTTGCTGATCCAGGACCTGCTGAATTTTTCGAAATTACTGAAAAACGATTCGATGCTCGCGCCGGTGGACCTGACTGAAATTGTAATGGCTGTGACAAATGATTTTGAATTGACCATTGCTGAAAAAGATGCAATCATTACAATCGGTCCGCTGCCCGCGATAGAAGGCGTCCCGCTCCAGATGAACCAGCTCTTTTTCAACCTAATCAGCAATTCGTTGAAATTCGTCAGGCCTGATACAAGGCCGGTGATTTCTATTGATGCGATACCAATCTCGCATGAACATGCCGCCAGTTATGTTCGCAAACCGCTTAGCTCCAGTAATTATTACGACATCATTGTGACTGATAACGGGATAGGTTTTGAAAAGCAGTTTGCCGAACAGATTTTCGAAGTATTTAAGCGCCTGCATGGCCGGGAAGCTTATCCTGGTTCCGGTATCGGATTATCGCTTTGCCGGCGGATCGCTGAAAATCATAATGGTTTTTTATTCGCCGAGTCAACCGTAGAACATGGCACAAAGTTTCATTTGATCGTTCCCGATAAGCAACAACCGTCGAACTAAGCACCAACCAGATTTTTCACCACTCATGGAATGTTGTTACCGCCCCTTGTTGTTTTAAAACTCCCGTATAATAAAGGACCCGTTAGACCCGGCTTATTGTAAATTCCCGGTTCAAATGACAGACATGAAACGCATCTTTAGTTTAGCTGTTGCCTTGTTGGCAATGAATGCTGGTTTTTCGCAGTTAACCTTAACCCGTTTGCCCAGCGGAAATAATAAAAAAGCTGTGGTGGGTGAACGTGTCGGGCTAACCGATGTCCGCATTGAATACAGCCGCCCTGCTGTTAATGGACGCGAAGGCAAGATCTGGGGACAACTCGTGTACAAGGGCTTCGAAAACCAGGGATTTGGAAACAGCAAAGCTGCGCCATGGCGTGCGGGGGCGAATGAAAATACGATCATTGAATTTTCCAACGATGTACTCATTGAAGGACAACCGCTGAAAAAAGGCAAATACGGATTCTTCATAGCCTATGATTCACTCGAATCAACTGCAATCTTTTCCAGCAATTATAGCTCCTGGGGAAACTATTATTACAATGATAAAGAAGATGTACTAAGGGTGAAAATAAAGCCGGTTAAGATCCCAAACAGTGTTGAAAGACTGAAGTATGAATTCATGGATCAGACTGATAGTTCGGCAACTATAGCTCTTGCCTGGGAGAAGCTGATGATACCAGTTAAACTGACTACCAACTATACCAATGATCAGCTTACCAGCTTCCGGAATGAGTTGCGCAGCCAGAAAGGTTTTTACTGGCAGACCTGGCAGGAGGCCGCGCAATGGTCACTGCAACACAATGTGAATTTAGAAGAAGCGCTGCTTTGGTCGGACTCTGCTTCAGGACCGGTATTTGGTGGCAATGTTGTATTCGCCCCCCAGGCTACAAAGGCACAGATACTTCAGAAACTTGGGCGGGCAGCCGAAGCGGAAGCCATTATGAAAACTGCCCTCCCTTTGGCAAATATGCAGGAACTACATGGGTATGGCCGCGAACTGATCAGGCAGAAAAAACCAAAAGAAGCTATGGAAGTTTTTCAATTAAACTATAAGAAACATCCTGACCAGTTCACTTCAAAGGTTGGCATGGCAAGAGGTTATTCTGCAAACGGCGATTATAAGAATGCATTGAAGTTTGCACAACTGGCGCTTCCGCAGGCACCTGATCCATTAAACAAGAATGGTGTATCAGCCATGATAGATAAGCTGAAAAATTCACAAGACGTTAATTAGTGATGAATGATGGGTTATGAGTGATGAGTTTAGAGACGATAACAAATGGCATTGATGTTCATGCCAGCTCCAACGGATGCAAATAATATAATATCTCCGGCGGAAAGGGAGTGATCTGGTATTACTCCCTTTCTAACCATATCTAACAAAGTAGGTACAGTAGCTACAGAGCTGTTACCCAACTCGCGGATATTCATTGGCATGATAAAGAGCGGAACATCAGTATCAGGATACAGCATATAAAATTCCTTGATGATGGCATTATCCATCTTTTCATTTGCCTGGTGTATGAATATTTTTTTTAGTTCGCTTATATCAACATTGCACTTATCCAGGCACTGCTTCATGGCTACCGGTACAGTTTTCAATGCAAACTCGTAAACTTTTCTTCCCGCCATTTTCATATACCGGACATGGGGATCAGAACCAGGATAATTTGATTTTCCCATCTGTATAAAACCTGCCTCTTCCACGCAATAGGATTGTGCAACAGAACCAAGGATCCCCGCTTCACTGTCTTCTACCGGGTTGGCCTCAAGTATCACGGCCCCGGCGCCGTCGCTGAAGATCATACTATCCCTGTCATATACATCAATAACGCGGCTCAGCGTTTCCGTTCCTATAACAAGGCATTTTTTCGCGAGCCCGGCTTTAATAAAACAATCTGCCTGGATAACACCCTGGATCCATCCGGGGCACCCAAATAACAAATCGTAGGCAACGCAGTCGGGATTTTTGATCTGTAAAGATTGTTTTACACGGGAAGCAAGCGAAGGAACAGCCTCGGATTGAATGCCCTCTTTGTTCACATCTCCGAAATTGTGGGCTACAATGATATAATCAAGGGTCTCCGGATCGATACCAGCATCAGTAATGGCTGCGCTGGAGGCAGTGGTCGCCATATCCGAAGCCTTTAATCCATCGTTAGCGTATCGGCGGGAATAAATACCGGTAACTTTCTCGAATTTCCTGACTATTTCACCTGCGGCGCCGGTAATTTGCTGGTTCCGGTCGTCGTAAAAGTCATGCAGGGTAAACTCCCTGTTATCTATAATATCAGTCGGAATAAAACTACCAGTACCTGTAATGACGGATTTCATAAAGCAACGCGTTGACTCACAAACAATAATTCCTACAATATATTACAAAAACGATTCCATGGCTCAACCTTTGTAAGCTTAAACCAAAATTACGCATGTGGATTGTATTTTCCTTATTGGCCGCAGTTAGTGCAGCCTGCGCCATAGTGCTATCAAAAGCCGGTTTGAAAAAGGTAGATCCCAACCTGGCCTTCGCAGTGCAGGCTATCATGATCTTGTCTATTTCCTGGGGAACAGTATTTTTTCAGAAAAAATCATTTGAACTGGGTAAGATTGATCAGAATTCCTGGCTATATCTCCTATCTGCGGGGGTTATCACCTGTTTGTCCTCATTGTTTCAGTTCAATGCGTTAAAGCTTGGGGACGCTTCGCTTGTATCTTCCATCGAAAGACTATCGCTTGTTTTTGCGATCATCCTGTCTGTTATATTCCTTAAAGAACAGCTGAACTGGAGGGTGATCGTTGGTGCAATGCTCATGATTGGCGGCGCATTGATGATCACATTATCACGCAGGAGTGCCTGAGACATGTTCAACCTCCGGGAGATGATCATGATCCCGAACGATGGGGACTAACTATCTCCCTTTGTGACATATTTATCAATAACTGAAAACAATTCAGACCTGGAAAAGGGCTTTTCTATACAGGCGTCCGCGCCTGCTGCCTTTGCGGGTTCAATGAAGCCCGGAGAAGCCGAGATCATTATTACGGGAATATCACTCATGGAGGGCCGCGATTTGATTTCCCGGCAAATGCTGATCCCATCTATACCGGGGAGGTTCCTGTCAATGACGAAAAGATCAGGTGCAAACTTCTCGTCATATTGGAGATGTTCAGCCGTGCTCACTGAAGAAACAGTGTATCCGTAATTGGTAAGCATGATGCTTAGAATATCACTGATAGCTTCGTCGTCTTCAATCACTACAACTCTTTTTTTCATCAGCAATATTTTTTTGCATACACGAAGATCCTTGTGATCAACTGCAGACACGAAAATCCTTGTGATCAACTGGAAGATCCTTGTGATCAACTGAATTATCCCCGTCGGTAGCTTTTTTTATCCGATTATGTATATGGAAGGGTAAAATGAAAAGTAGAACCCTCCCCAACCGTACTATCTACCGAAATAGTGCCAAAGTGGTGCCTGATTATTTCAGATGAGATATACAAACCGAGGCCGAGACCCTGGCTGGATTCAAGTTTTTCATCATGCACACGATAATATCTCTCGAAGATCAGCGACTGCATTTCTTCGGGTACACCATTACCAAAATCCTGCACGGATACAAGGGCACTATCCAGGTTGTCTTTTGTGGAAATAATAACCTGCTTGTCCGTAGGAGAATATTTCAGTGCATTACTGACCATGTTCTCTATGACCTGCCTGATCCGGTGAGGATCGGCCTGTAATAACGGTATTTTGTCTGGTAAAAAAGTCAGCCTGTCCCGGGAAGCACTTAACTCAAACCCCGAAAGGCACTCTTCAATGAGAACATTGATATCAACAGGTTCGGGATTCAACTTCATTTTAAGCTGAGAAATGGTAGAAGAGTCGAGAAGGTTATAAATCAGCTTTACCATCCTGTCAACCTGCGCATTTAGTTTTTTGACCAGGAGGGCATTATTTGAATCTCCGCTTTCACGAAACACATCGTCCAGCAACTCACTATAGGCCTTTATACTTGTTACGGGGGATTTCAACTCATGGCTCGCGATACTGATGAAATCGTCTTTTTGTTTCTCCAGTAACTTTCGGGGGGTAATGTCATATACCACTCCGATCATTTTTGATGGAGATTGATCCTGGTGCCCCGTTACGCGTCCATATGCATTAACCCAGGCGATTGAGCGGGTCTCTGGAAATCTGACCCTGAATTCGGCATGGAAAATGTGCAGACC
Organism: Flavitalea antarctica; assembly: GCF_054461535.1. Taxonomy (NCBI): domain Bacteria; kingdom Pseudomonadati; phylum Bacteroidota; class Chitinophagia; order Chitinophagales; family Chitinophagaceae; genus Flavitalea; species Flavitalea antarctica. The sequence continues at coordinate 39,849 of NZ_JBTLQG010000032.1, read as the reverse complement.
ACCGATAGCATCTTTCATGGCTTCAACAACCGAATTTCTATCGTCTTCATGGATCAGCTGCAGAACAGCTTCAGGACTTATACGCTCTTCCTGCCTGTTCATTCCCATAACCACCCTGCATCGCTCCTTGACCTCGATAACATCTTCAGGAATATAATATGTCCATTCGCCCATTTCAGCAGATTGCATGGCCAGGCTTCGCTGTTGCTCAGACAACAACAGCACTTCCTCTGTCAATTTCCGATCCGTGATATCCCTTGCCACTTTTACGAAACCGGTAACGTTGTCAACGGCCATGGGCTTCATCACCCCGCTCAGGAAGAAACGTTCCCCATTTTTTTTCAAATGCCAGCGCTCATCGATGGCCTGTCCGGTTTCTCTTGCTTTTTTTAGTTCCAGCTGCGGGATCCCACCATAAACATCTTCAGGTGTAAAGAAAAAGTCGCAGTATCTGCCAAGCACCTCCTGCCGCGTATAACCAAACATTTCTTCAGCGCCACTATTCCAATCAATAACATTTCCTTCTCCGTCGAGTGTTATAATGGCGAAATCTATCGCAGTTTCCAAAACGGCCCGGAGTCTGACCGAGACCTCATTCAACATCGCCGAACTGTTCTTGAGCTCCTGGACATCTGTGGCTGTTCCGACCCAGCCAAGTACTTTGCCATTATTATCCTTAACGGGTATGTTGCGCAGCAAGTGCCATATGTATCGGCCGTCGTGCCGGCGCAGGCGCACTTCACCTTCAAAGACTTTTCCATCCCTGAGATCCTTGCGCCACCGCTCCACCACTGCACCATCTTCTGGATGCGCCAAATCAATCCAGCCCCGTCCGTATGACTGCTCGTACGTGCGACCACAGAATTCAAACCACCTTTTATTAAAGCTAATCGCCTTACCCCCGGGTTCATTTTCCCAGATAAGCTGAGGGACCTCGTCAGTGATAGTTTTGTATCGCTGGCTTGATGGAACATGAACGGTTTCATTAGCATTTTGGCTGCTATGCCCCGGCTTCAGGTGTTGATCACTCATATGATTTCTTTGATGGTTATAGAATCAGGACCGGTATTTCCCCGGAAGTTCAATGGATACAGGTTTTGTAAAATGACTCCGTGACGATTGGACTCTTCAGTAACGATTGGAATCTTTTGTTGTTCACTCTGGTAACATCGGGAAACGAAAAAGGGTTATCAGCAGACAACCCTTTTTTTTAAAACGATGTTTAGTCGTTTTATGACGTCTCCGTCAACTATTCTTCTGTGACATTCTCATCATAACTTTGACCAATCTGAGTTCTCCTCCACAATGATATGTATGTAATCATTCCTCGTTATTATTCCGCTTCGTCTTTTATTCTTCTTCATTTTCTTCAGTGTCGTCAGAAGAATCTTCATCCGCATCTTCCTGCTCAGCCTGCCAGTTGATGTTGTTTTCTGCAATTCCGGTAAGATTAGCATCTGTCTGCTTTTCTTCTTCCAGTGTCTGACCCAGAATATTGGCAGCATCTTCCAGACCCATTGTTTTAGCCAGGGTAACAAGACCACCGTAAGTCGCGATCTCATAATGCTCAACTTTCTGAGCAGCCATGATAATGCCAACGTCGCGGGTCATGCTGCCATCTTCAGTCTCCTCAACGATGGATTCCCCTTCTTTCACAAGACCCTCCATGGCCTCGCATTTTTTTGCCTGGGCTTTCTTTCCAATCATCCCGAACACCTGCTCTACCCTGGCAATGTGTTCTTTAGTCTGCTCAATATGATCTTCGATAGCAGTCTTCAACTCATCAGTAGTCGCTGCCTTGTGCATTTTAGGAAGAGCCTTTGTAAGATGTTTCTCTGCCCAATAAATGTCCTTCAAAGCATCGTGAAAATATTTCTCGAGCTGTGTGTTACCCTGGCCCTGACCCATCTTCATAGCCGAAGCTCCACGTGAAGAACCTGCACTGGATGAACCTGATCTTGATGATACTGATGAACCTCCATTGGATCCGTTGCCTGACGATTTGCCGGCACGGGTTGACGATGACGATTTACCGGTTTTGGAACCGGCACTTTTTGTATTAGCCATAATGTAAAGTTGAAATTTTTGAAATGAAGTAATAAATGTTGTTTTGCAAACTATGTGCCATGGGACATATGCGCAACATGTCTGATAGTCCATGTTTACGTGAATATTCTTTCACAACATTCATAAGGATACAGGATCATTGTGATAAAGAGAGACGATCACTGTTTATTACATAAGTCATGGTGAAAACATACACAACGCTGATGGTGGAAAACATAATGGCTATCTGCTTATAATGTTTATTATGCGCTAATTGGTGCATTCCGAACGACGGTTTTTAAAAAGAATTCAGCTAACCTTTTGCAGACCGTTTGACGGTGTTTTACTTCGATTACATTGAGAGTAGTGTTATTTCCATATCATTAGCAGGTAGGTTATTCCATATCATTACCAGGTAGGTTATTCATATCATTAGCAGGTAGGTTATTCATATGATCAGGAAGTAGGTTATTTCCATATCATTGGGAGTGAGGTTATATTGGTTACATTAAGAGACGGGTTATTTCAATCACTTTGAAGGACGGGTCATTCTACACTCTCCGGAATCAGATCATTTACTGTAAAATAATTTGTTTCAAGACTTCAAAGTTTGTATATTTAGCAGCTTCACAATCCGCACCCACATAGGTTTCGATACCCCGATTATACATAAGTCCCGACCGTTTCCCGACACTCAGTGCCGGGGCACAATTATTGAATATTTTCTCAGAAAATAATTTAAAATTATTACGATGGAACAAACCAAGACATCCATGAAAAAATTCGTGGCCACAACTGCCACCCGTTCTAATGATATCTTCCCTTTTTGCGAGAAGGCTGCCGCCGAACGCGGGTCACCTGAAAATGAAGGCAAGGCCCAGATCAGTGGTCAACGATTATTTTCTTTATTTACTGCCGACATTATTAAATCGGAAAAAACATTTGTGAGATAAGAGGGCAGGTGGTTGATTATGACAGATAATTATATAGTATTTTAAGTTCAAGTATTCACAAAATACGGGATGCGTATAAACAGAGAACCGGAATCATCATTTTGATATGATTCCGGTTCTTCATTTTACCAGCACTGAGTAATCCTGAATAGTGCTACTCCCTCCTGCATGAAAACGCCAGGTGATGTTCGTAATACTTTTCCTCTCTTAAGAATTAAACATATTTTAAATATATAACTGCTCCCCGTTTTATCATCAACCCGTGTAGAAAGCGTGTACATTTTGGGGCATTACCAATTATCAAAGGTTAACCCGAAACTTTCTTCGTTCAGAATATCTTTCCACTGCTGGATCAGTGTCCTGTAGGCTTCACCGACCGGCATTATTTTCCTGTCAAGATCATACAGACCCAACTCATTGACATTGCCCGCATCGTCCCTTAAGGCAGAGTCCCAATCAACCTGGTGAGTAAGACTATACCAGGTAAACCCAATGATAGGAATGCCATCGTTTTTAAGCCTGTGTACGTTTGCCCACTGTTTCAACAACCACTCTTTACATGCCGGCATCCTGATATTGGTTTCAGTATGCATGATTGGTAGTTTATACCTCCTGTAGTACTGACTCGTGATCACATAGTATCCAAAGATTTCTCCTGCAGCCTGTGTATGTCCATCCGGAAACACGAGGTGCTCGTTGGTGACATAGTAATCATTGCCCATGATGCATCTTGCTTTCACCTGGTTCTGGATGAACCAATCGTATTCATACCTCGACATACCGTTGGATAAAAGAAACTCATACATCGAAACATTCAACGGATAGCCATAAGTGAGGTCGAGCGACAAAAATCTTTTTTGATTGAGGAACCTTGCTCTCGGTACCGCCAGCGGATCCATAGCATGAAAATATTCAGAAGATTCGCTTTGTATGAATGTGGCTTCCGGCTGAATCTTTAGTATCGCCTGCATGGCCATCACATTTCCTTTACACAGATGTTTTAACGCTGTTACAAAACCCCTGTCAGACTGGAGTCTTTCATTCCACCATCCGTACTGTGCCGAGAACATGGCAGTGATGAATATTTCATTGATTGGAGTATAAAGATGTATGTCAGGGAACTTGCGTGCAAAAGCTTTGGCGTATTCAGCGAAGTAATGCGGGAAATCGGGATTTTGAAAATTGCCGAGCCAGTCGGGTACCCCGAAGTGACAAAGGTCAATGATAGGAGTAATGTGGAGTCGCTTCAATTCATGCAGACCTTCCTCTATAAATGACCAGTCGTACTGACCCGGTCCCAGATGTGTGCTGAAATATTGTGGCCCATATCTTAGAAATTCTATTCCCTGCTCTTTTACTAACTGAAAATCCGTTTTCCAATGCTTGTAGTGCCCGCATTTTTCCATTTCATCTACTCTCTTCGTCTGTCCATTTGGAAGTAATATAGTGGGATAACTGTTTTCTATCCCTGTCGAGAACATGAATTTGTTGCCTGCCATTTTTTTTATTTATTACACAGATAAGTTTTCGAAATAACGGTTAAGTGCGTGGTCAAGGGGTGGCAACTTTATTCCTTTTCCACTTTCCAATACACTATAAAGAGGCCGCTTTGCTTTCCAGCTCATTTCAGACAGCGGTTTAGATATTAATTGATCACGGTTGAAGCCCGCCCTTGCAGCAATGCTGCCGCCAAAAGCTGCCCAGGTTGTGGTTCCTGAATTAGAGATATGCCAGATTCCTTTTTCTTCATCGATCAGCAGATCCATAGTAGCATTACAAAGATCAGGAATATAGGTAGGAGAAACTACTACATCTGCAACCATATCAATCCGGCCACCTGTCTTTAATGCGTCGAGCACAGAATAGACAAAATTATATTTATCCCAGGGTCCAAAAAAAGCACTCGTACGAATCACGAGGGCGTTCGGATTTTCAGCAAGTATGAACTCTTCTCCCCGCGCCTTGCTTTCTCCATAGACATTTAAAGGTAACACAGTATCATCTTCACGATAGGGTGCCGCTTTGTCTCCATTGAAAACAAGATCACTGGAGAAACTTACCATCTGTACGCCATACTTCGCTGATACCCTTGCCAGCAGCGAAGGTGCAATGGCATTGATATTATAACATTCCCTGGTATTGTCTTCGGCGTCATCGACCCTCACAAAACCTGTGGCATTTATTAATGCCCAGGGTTTGTACTTTTCAAATGCGGCGTGTATGCTTGATTCATCAAGGATGTCTATATCAAACCTCCCCAGGGAAATATAGGGAATTGATCGTAGCTGGCAGATTCGTTCGAAGGCCCTTCCAAGTGTGCCGGTTTTACCCACGATAAGAACAGGCGGAACGCCGCCGGTCTTGTTCAGATCAGCAGTTACAATCGCGTTATTCTCCTGCAGATGCCACCAGCCAGGCAATTGCATTAACGGTGATTCATAATTTTTACCCGCCGAAAACGTCCTGACCATTTTACCCAATGCCGTTTCACGGGGTTTACCATTACTCAGGTCGAATATGCCAGGCTCGTAACAGTTGTGATGTTTTGTTAACAGGCTGTTCCAGTCATAAGCCCCCAACAAAGACCAGGCGGTGAAACCTCTTACATCCACACCTTCGTTTTTCAATTCACAACAGGCCAGGAAATTCTCACGAAGCCATCGTAATTGCTCTTCACGGGTACAGTTAAGGTGACACTCAGTTACAGCCATCGGAAGTTTATACCTCTTCCAGGCTTCCTTCAATAACGCTTTGAGGCCTTTGCTCCGGCCTTTACGCACCGCTTCTGTGTCTGCATATCGGTGTCTTTTGTTCCCACCATAAGTTGACGGTGAATAAAGCGAGCGGTTCTCGTCAAGATATCTCTCGGAGGTTACATAATAGTTGTATCCAATGATATCAGGAACACAGGAGTGCTCAAGAAAAAATTCGAGGTCCGACTCAGGGACACCCCGCGTCGTAAAATACTTCCAGAAATAATGTTTTCGATCCACCAGCCCGCACAAAAGATCATTGGTGAGCCAGCGTCTTTTATTTTCATAATTCGCCTGGTAAGTCAGTTTTTCTGTGCTGTGAATGAAAGTGAGATCCTCCGTTTGAACCAACTTTGCGTTTGGATTGATTTTACGGATTTCTTTCATCGCCAGCACAGTACCCTTCAACTCGTTTATCAATATCCGGTGAAAGATGGCGTCATTATGTCCATGCGGGTACCAAAATCCATAGAGGCCACTGAACCTTGCCGTAGTGAGCGGTTCATTCACCGGCGTATAGTATGTTATCCAGGGAAACTGTTCTGCAACTTTCAGCGCATAAGCAGCAAGTTTCTCAGGAAATTTTGGATCAGTGAGATTTGTAAATCCAGGCCCGCTGCCATGATGCACCAGCCCCACGATCGGCTCCATGCCGTTTTCGCGGATAGTGTTTAGCTGTTTTTCTGCCCAGCTCCAGTCAATCACGGTGTCTTCAGTAGGCTGATGTTTTTCCCACAATACAGGATACCGGATTTTCCGCAGACCGAGATTACCAAACATTGCAATGTCTGCCGTTCGCTCATAATGCCCTGAACTCTCCAACTGATCCCGGTAGTGATCACCTACCCGGTTAATTGTGCATTCGATACCGCCCCAGATCTCAGGATGGCACGACAAGCACTTTTGTTCCATTTCCGTTTGCATGTAAGTCAATTTCAGTAGGAGTATGGAGTGTTTTAAAAAGTTTCAGTGACTGCGCAACAACCTGGTCCATATTATAATACTTATAGGTTGCAAGACGGCCGGTAAAATGTACCCTTTTCATTCCTGCAGCCAGTTGCTGATACTTTTTGTACAATTCCGCGTTTTCAGGCCTTGGTACAGGATAATAAGGATCACCGGTCTCTTTCGGGAACTCATATACTACAGTGGTCTTCGGATGTCTTTGACCAGTGAGATATTTGAATTCGGTTATGCGAGTATAAGAATGTTCATTGGGGTAATTTATTGTGCCGGTCGATTGGAAAACTTCAGATTCAACCGTCTCGAATTTGAACTCAAGCGAGCGGTATGGAAGTTTGCCGTAACAGTAGTCAAAATAGTAATCGATCGGCCCCGTATAAATCATCTCACGATAAGGAATCACGTTCTGAATCTCCTTATAATCTGTATTCAACATCACCTTGATATTCGGATGCGATAACATGTTTTCAAATAATTTGGTATATCCATATAAGGGCATACCCTGATAGGTATCTGTAAAGTACCTGTCGTCGCGGTTACTGCGTGTCGGGATCCTGGCAGCTACGGATGCGTCCAGTTCAGATGGATCGAGATCCCATTGTTTTTTTGTGTATCTCTTGAAAAACTTTTCATACAGTTCCCGCCCCACCTTGCTTACCACTACGTCTTCAGAGGTCCTGACCCGTGTTACAGGTTCCGCCTTGGATTCGAGAAATTTCTCCACTTCATCACTGCACAAATTGAGACCATACAGTTTATTAATGGTGTTGAGGTTTATTGGAATCGGTACAAGCATTCCGTCGACGCTTGCCAGTACACGGTGTTCATATGGTCTCCATGGTGTAAACTGCCCAAGGTAATCATAAACCTCTCTTGAGTTTGTATGAAAAATATGCGGCCCGTATTTATGAATAAGGATACCGTCGCTGTTGTAATAATCATAAGTGTTGCCACCGATATGATTTCTCTTGTCAACAATCAATACTTTTTTTCCTGATTGTGATGCCAGTCTTTCAGCAAGCACCGCACCAGCGAAGCCTGCTCCTACTATTAAATAATCAAACATACTCATTGGGTCTGTGTTTTAAGTTATCAGGTTTTCGCTGTTTAGTCTCTTTTATCAATTCAAACATTTTGTTCCAGGTTATATCCCAGGAAATGTTGCCCAGGAATTCTTCTACTTTTTTACGCCAGCCAGGATCGTCACGTATGGCCAGGCCCCATTCAATTCCTTTTAAAAATTCTTCAGGGGTACCCCCGATATAAACAAGTTCCTGGTCACCATATGGAGTAACAACATCCCTGATGGGTGTCGAAACCACCGGTCTGCCGGCAGCAAGATATTCCGGAGTTTTAGTGGGACTGATGAACCGGGTTGATTCATTGATGGCAAAAGGTATCAGCGCCAGGTCCCAGGCAGCAAGATGATTTGGCAGCTCCTGGTAGGATTTACTACCCAGGTAATGGATATTGTCGGCCCTGGGGAGAATATCCTGTTCGATCTTTACTACAGGTCCTATCATCACAAACTGGCAATCGGGACGATTTAAAGCGATTTCCCTTAATAAGTCAATATCGAATCGTTCATCCAACACACCGTAAAAGCCAATTCTTGGCTTAGGGATATGTTCGTACTCGGCGGGTACTTCCTGGATCTCGCGGGCTTTTGCAAAATGCGCCCGGTCAATGCTACTGGGAAAAGCATGAATATTTTTATGCAGGTGCTTTTTTGCTTCATAAATACTTTGCCCGCCGGTGAAAACAATGTCAGCAATGCCCAGCAACTGCTCTTCCTTCTCCTTAATATCAGGGGGTGCGAATTTGAAGGCGGACAATTCGTCCATACAATCATAGACAACCAGTGTCGGTTCAGGTAATTCAGATCCGAGAGGCATCGCCATCGGGGTATAATACCAGAGTATATAGTCTTTCAACCCAAGATCCTGAAAATACGGTCTCAGCAAATCCTTTTGAGCCTGCAGGTGATCACCGGATCCATGAGTGAGGTAAGGTGTAATAATAAAGAGCTCGTCCTCCCGGTTACTAACATTAAGAAATGAAGGTTGATCTGTAAATATTGGTTCTTCGACTACGATCACCCTTGATCTCTTTGCAAATCTTGACAAAATGTGTTGCGGTCGCTGGTAAACAAAATCCCATCTCAAATGGCAAAAGCATACTATATCCATGCAAGTAAAAAAATTAGTTTATCGTGATTAGGTGATTTTAATGCTACTCTAATATGACAATTCAGCTGCCAACCCTCAAAAGACCGTCGCAAAATGCCCTAAAGCCCAGAAAATCACGGTTTGTGAAACATCTGCCACAATAAAACCTGAAATCAGGGGAAATGGGTATTGTAGAAAATTTGGTGTGAAATCTGTTTCCACACCTCCATTCAGCAGATTGTTGAACGAATTACCAGCATGTCTGTAGATCAACACTATCCCCCTGTCTCAATCCACCCAATTCTGTGTTTTAACAACGATCCGCACCGGAAACCCGCGGAAGGACGAACAAAATCCGGAACATTATGATCTCTTTCAGGTAAAACACTTGCTCAACAGACCTAAAACAGGCAAACAGTGTTGTCCCATCACCCGATCTGTGCTTTCGGGTATGACATTTGAAATAAATGGCGTGAATTAACTGTAGAATATTCTATGACAAGATTAGCGGTCCGCGTAGGCAAACCCTATCCACTTGGTGCGACCTGGGATGGTGACGGAGTAAATTTTTCGTTGTATTCAGAAAATGCGGAAGGAGTAGAACTTTGCTTATTCCAGTCTGAAGAAGATGAATACGAAACAGTCAAAATCAGGATAAAGGAAAGAACCCATCATATATGGCATTGTTATGTTCCGAACATTCAACCGGGTCAGTTATATGGCTACCGGGTAAATGGAAAATATGATCCCGCGAACGGCAAGTTATTCAACGTGAATAAACTCCTGATCGACCCGTATGCAAAAGCGATATCCGGAACCATTCAGTGGCATGATGCATTGTTCGGATATGACCTGCATCATCCCGATAAGATAAAAGCATTTAACGCTACTGATAGTGCGCCTTATATCCCAAGATCTATAGTTGTTGATCCTGCCTTTGACTGGGAGAATGACCGTCGGCCGGATATTCCTTATCATGAAACAATCATTTATGAACTTCATGTAAAGGGATTTACAAAACTTCAGAAAGAATTACCGGAGGAGATCAGGGGAACGTACAAGGGATTGGCACATCCTACTACAATTAAATATTTTAAATCGTTGGGAGTTACCGCCATCGAGCTGATGCCTGTGCATCATTTTGTAAGTGATCGTCACCTCGCGGAAAAGGGGCTTGTCAATTACTGGGGTTATAACACGATCGGTTTTTTTGCACCTGATATCAGGTATGCCGCTGACAAGGATGGAGGTGCGCAGGTAATTGAATTTAAAGAAATGGTGAAAGCCTTTCACCGGGCGGGGCTGGAGGTAATCCTGGATGTGGTGTATAATCACACTGCGGAAGGAAATGAATACGGACCGACGCTTTCATTTAAGGGTATAGATAATGAATCGTATTACAGGCTTTGCGATAACAAACTTCATTACATGGATTATACCGGTACGGGCAACACTTTCAATGCCCGGATGCCGAACGTGCTAAGGCTGATCATGGACAGCCTTAGATATTGGGTGGAAGAGATGCATGTGGATGGATTCAGGTTTGATCTTGCCTCTGCCCTTGCCAGGGAACTACATGCTGTGGACAGGTTGAGCGCTTTCTTTGATATCATTCACCAGGACCCGGTTATTTCCCAGGTTAAATTGATTGCCGAGCCCTGGGATGTGGGAGAAGGCGGATACCAGGTTGGGAAATTTCCACCGGGATGGGCTGAATGGAACGGAATGTACAGGGATTGTATACGCGATTTCTGGCGGGGCGCACACAGTATGCTGGGGGAATTTGCCCTGCGTTTTACCGGTAGCCCCGACTTGTATGAAAACGATTACCGCCGGCCGACCGCCAGTATCAACTTTATAACCTCGCATGACGGATATACCCTTCACGACCTGGTAAGTTATGAGCACAAACACAATTTAGCAAACCAGGAAAACAATAAGGACGGGGATAACCATAACCGATCCTGCAATTATGGTGTGGAAGGACCTACGTCAGACAAGCAGATCAATGCCATCCGGGCCAGGCAAAAGAGAAATTTCTTTACCACGTTGTTCCTGTCACAGGGAGTACCTATGATCCTCGCAGGAGATGAGTTCGGCCGCACACAGAATGGAAATAATAACGCCTACTGCCAGGATAATGAAACTTCCTGGGTTGACTGGGAGAACATGGACCATGGTCTTAAACGATATGTGGAGCAGTTGATCAGATTCTGGAAAGCGCATCCTGCTTTTTCGCGCCGGCGTTGGTTCCAGGGAAAGCCTATCAGGGGCATCGGGTTGGAGGATATCGTCTGGTTTCAACCCAATGGAACCGAGATGGCTGAGCACAACTGGCAGCAGGATTACGCCAGGTCACTTGGCATTTTTATCAATGGGCTTGGACTAAGCTGTGTTGATGAGTATGGTGCTAAAATGACTGATGACAGCTTCTACCTGGTTTTTAATGCGGGTGAAGAGGCACTTGATTTTGTTTTACCGGCTGCTAAATTCGGTTCTACCTGGGTAAAAGTATTCGATACCTGCGAAGAAGAATTTGAAAAAATTGAGAAGGAAGCAAGGGCAAGGGATATCGTCAACATTTGTGGATCTTCCGTAGTGCTGTTCATCAATACAACCTCACATGAAAACGGGTTACCATCAGAGGCTTCAATTAAATCTTTGCTCGAGGTTGGAAAAGCGAGGCACAAAGAAAAAGATACCATTGCTGATAAGATAGAACCTATGTAAACATCCGGGAACATCCGGGCAACACTTATTAAGGCTTACAGCATTATTGAAATCCCGACGGTAAGGAATTTATTGGGTTCGGGATAATCTATGCTGGTGCCTGCAGCAATATCCAGTTGTAAATTTTCTTTCAGCTTGTATCCCAGGCCTATATCAACATTGTGGAATGGCTCTTCGTGCTTTTGAAACTGGGAGTAACTTCCGGCGAACCCCTCGAGTTCATTATTAAACTTATAATGAACAGAAGTATAGAGCTGCCAGGCAATGTCTTTGCTGAAAGCTTCCTGTTGAAACCCGGTATTGTACTCAATTTTCCATTTATCGGAGATTTCGTGAAGAAAGGCTAGCAACAGTGCTATTGAATTGCGGGCATGCTCACCTTTGTCGTTTTTGGAAACGGGGACCTGCCAGTAACTTATGAGCGTAATATCGGGAAGCCATTGATGTTTTTCGAGCAACGCCAGTTTTAACCGAAGCGCGAGGGGATAAGTACTTTGAACTGTTTTCTCAATGTACCGGTTGCGGTCCCTGCCTTGTTCGGTGAGAATACCGATCTCCATTTTTTTCGTGAGGCCATAGCGAAGCATCGCTTTAACGATGTTTGCGTTGCGACCGGTATCGAATCGGTTTATTGAGAACCCTGATTCCAGCATGAATTTCCCTGCTGGTACCAGGTGAACTTCTTCGGTCTGGTCGGGCCTGTCGGGATTCATTTCATTTTCCTGTGCCTGAAGCAAAGAATGGTATGCGATCAGCAAGAGCAGCGCAGCAACGGGTTTAAACATAATCTCATCCAGCAGACATGTTGTATGCACAGGCGGAATTGCCTTAAGCACTATAATGTCTGACGAGGGTCGGGTACAATTTTCCTGCCATCAGCCGGCGGATAATGAGACTGCAATGGGGTGAGGCTAAACCGCCGGGAACAAATTTTGAACAGCAATTATTCTATCACATAAATCAACCACGATGAAACATAAGCTTATTACACCCACAACCCATGCAGTTATAGATTATGCCTTTGCTGCCCTGCAGCTAATCGGACCTGCATTAATGGGTTTGAACAAAAAGGCTGTAAAAAGTTATGCGGAGATCGGGACGGCAATCTTATCTGTGAATTCAGTGACCGACACTCCTTTGACCGTGGATCCAAAAATTTCGATGGACATGCATAAAAAAATTGATGCAGGTGTCCTGGCCACACAGGCATTAATGACTTTGTCCCCCATGATCCGCAATCATAAAAAAACGCTTGCGTTTCACCTGGCGTTCCTGGCCATGGCCACAGCAAGTTTTATCATGACTGATTACCGGAACAATGAGGCGGTACCCAATACCCGTCAACCGGAACCTGTGAGCGCCTGACTTAGCCCTTCATTTTTTAAGAGGCAACCAAGGTGATTTTACGGGTCATATCAAGCGTATTTTTTGTGACACCCCATTCCGGCGAAAAGGATCGCCTGGCCACTTCGCGATTGTCAGCTTCAAACACGTAAATTACGACCTGAAAAAAAGGAAGCCGGTTAATGATAAGAAGATTTCTCCAACGCATACTCCGAAAACCTGTGACCTTCCTGGCCAACAAGTTTGCTTCACGACCGGTAAAGAAAGATGTTTTTGAATCGCTGAATTCCCTGGTAGAAAATATTCATAAAGGAAAAGAAGAAGCGGGCTTTATTCAAACCTTTGAGCTGGATAAGGGAAAGTACATCATTTTCTCAGATCAACATAAAGGAGCCAAGGATGCTGCAGATGATTTCCGGAACGCCGAGGCAAACTATCTCAATGCGCTTGACTATTATTATCAACATGGATTTACCCTTGCCAATATCGGCGACTGCGAAGAGCTGTGGGAAAATACCCCGGACAAGGTGGTAGAAAAAAGCCGTAAAAGCCTGATAGAAGAGGCGAGGTTCCTGCTTGTGGATCGTTATCTGCGAACCTTTGGCAATCATGATCTCGAGTGGAAATTTTCTTTCCAGCGTGAGCTCTATCTAAAAGGCATCTTTGGGAAGAAGCTAAAAATACCTGAAGGCATCATTCTGAAGACAATACATAATAATGAAGAGTTTTCGATTCTCCTGAGCCACGGCCACCAGGGCGATAAACAAAGTGACGGCAACCGGTTGAGCATGTGGATAGTGGCAGCGATCTGGACACCGATCCAGCGATTCCTGGATATCAGCATAAACACCACTTCGGATTCATTTGAACTGATCGATCACCACAATATAATCATGTATGAATGGTCTGCCACACAAAAGAATACACTGTTCATTTCCGGTCATACACACAAACCTGTTTTTGCTTCGCTTGATCATATTGAGCGAATACTGAAACAGATAGCCCGGGCCCGCGAGCTTAATCACCAGGAGCTCGTAGACACGCTAGAAAAGGAACTTGAATGGAGAAAAAAAGAATATGGTAACAAGAAGTTTGTAAAAACTATGGTGAAACCCACATACTTCAACACGGGTTGCTGTTGCTTTAGTGATGGTGACATTACGGGGATTGAAATCGAAGGCGACAATATCAGGCTCATCAAATGGAAAAGTACAGAGGGAAAATCAGTCCGCATCATCCTCGAGCAGTGCCCGCTTAGTTACCTGTTTGAAGAAAACCTTAAAGAAAGTATCGAGGTATGAGTTGGCCTGACCTGTAAGTGCTTTCGCGTATTTCGTTTACGCATAGTAAATTTGATTACCTAAACCGCAAATTGTGATCCGATTACTCACAATATTAATGGTGCTTTTGTCGGGCCATCGAACGATCGCCCAGGTTGCTCCCGTAGCTGCCGATGCCAGCCGGATGGCTACTACCCAGGCCAGGCAATTTGTATTTACTCATTTCAATAGTACCCGCGGGCTGGCTTCCAACTACGTTAATAATATCATCCAGGATCAGAAGGGATATATCTGGCTCGCCACCGCAAATGGTCTTCAGCGATATGATGGCATAAAATTCTCAACCTATCGCGCGGATCCGGGAAACCCGAAAAGCCTTCCGGACGACAACATTACTTTTGTTTATGTAGATCAGAAACAAAACCTGTGGGTTGGAACAGCCGATAATAAAGTTGGCATTTTCAACACCAGCAACTTCACTTACCAGGAAGTAAAACTGGACCTTAAAACACCGCTCACCATTTACTTCCCTAAACAGATCCTGGAAACCTCCGGGGGCGATCTGCTCCTTGCTATCAACAGCGTTGGGCTGATGCTGTACAATGCCAGGAAAAATGTACTGGAATACAGTCCCTCCTACGTGCCGATTCCCAACAAATGGCGTTTGACAAATATCTGTGAAGATCCCCTCACAAAAAGGTTGTGGCTTGCCGCCGATTCGGGCATAGCGGTATTTGATCCGCTTACGCGTCACATGAGTTACCGCGGAAACAACGTTGACAATAATCCCCTCATAACAAAATACGGCCATCTTACGAGTGTTACGGGCGTTTATGCTGACCACTCCAACAGGTTCCTGGTGGTTAGCTGGGGACCTAAGAAATCTGTGCCTACACTATTTTATCATGATGCAAAAACAAATGAAAGCAGGGAGCATGTTTTATCTGATGAAGTACTGGGTACCTCTTATTATGAAATATTAGGAGCACTCCGGCAGGACAATGGCAAATTATGGATCTACGGGCTGCCTTTCATGATGGAATACGGAACCGGGGGGAAACCGCTCAACCTCATAAAAAACGACTTTAAAGATGAGCGCAGTATCCGGTTTGAGAAGATCACAAACATGTATGAAGACAGGCAACATAATATCTGGGTCAGCACCAACAACGGAATATTCTATTTCAACCCGGACGCCCAGATGTTTAATTCATACGACCTGGTAAGGCCCAATGGCAAAGGAATGATTTATGGGACCACCCAGACGGCATGCCAGATTGATAACGGGACCATTTATGTTGGTTGCTGGGGAGCCGGGCTTTATATTTATGACAAAAACTTCAATCCCGTTAATGTTCCGAAAGATCTCGATTCAATAAAGGATAAGTATTCCATCTGGACGATTGTACAGCATTCGCAGACGAAGCTGATCTGGATGGGTCTGCAGGAGGGTGTCATCATAGCCTATGACCGCCTGAAAGATAAACACAAGACGATAAAACATCCCATCTTCCGCGGCCGTACGATCCGCATAATGGTGGAAGATCTGAATGGCAACCTATGGTTTGGAACACAGGGGGGCCTGGTTATAAAATGGGACCGCAGAATTGCCGGTGACGATATTGAGAAGGGCTATACGGTTATTGCCGAAACAGGCCTGGTACATAAACTATTCGTTGCAAAAGACGGGATGATATGGGCCGCCACCTTAGGTCATGGCCTGTTAAAGATCCACCCCACAGCTAACCGGGTAGTTGATATATTCAGAAAGGAGGGTAAACCCAATCAAACGCTCTGGAGTGATGTGGTTACCGACCTGGCGCAACGAAATGACAGTATATTGCTGGTAGCTTCGGGAGCACTTGATATGCTCAATATCAACACAAGAAAAACCGTTCATATTTCAACCGAAGATGGCTTGCCCGGGAATAACGTAAACTGTATGACCCGCGACCGGAACGGCATCTTCTGGCTGGGCTCATTTAACGGGATCTGTCGATTCAATATCGACATCGGCACGTTCACCACCTATGACCGCCGCGATGGGATAAACTATGATGCATTCAGTCCCGGTGATGCACATGCGCTTCCTGACGGAAGGCTCGTGTTTACCAACAATCAGAACTTCCTTGTTTTTGATCCGTTGAAAATGGTGCAATCAAAAGTGCCCCCGGATGCAGCTATAACAGACTTCCGGATCGGTAACGAATCTATCCCGGTAGATTCACTAAAAACCCTTGATAAGATTTATCTGCCCTATGACAAAAATTCCATCGTCATAGAATTCAGTGCACTCAACTATCTTAAAGAACAAAAGCTTCATTATCATTACCAGCTTGAAAATCTTGAAAAGGAGATGCAGGAGGCCGATGAACATGCGCAGGCAATCTACAGTTACCTTCCTCCCGGCAATTATACATTCAATGTAATGGCTGAGAACGCTGATGGAATCACCAGTAAAAATATTACCTCGCTTAAGATCCAGATCAAATCTCCATTCTGGAGAACCTGGTGGTTCTATGCATTCCTGTTGCTGGCGGTGGCATGTATCCTGTTCTGGATCGAACGTGAACGTATTAAAAAATTTATGGCACTCCAGCAGGTCCGGACGCAGATTGCCGGTAATCTTCATAAAGAGCTAGACACGACACTTAACAACATCAGTATGCTGAGCGAGATGGCAAAGATAAAAGCGGATAAGGACATCACGCGTTCCAAAGAATATATTGACCAGATAAATGAAAAGAGCCGGAAGATGATCATTGTGATGGATGATATGTTCTGGAGCATTGACCCCGCGAATGATAATATGGAGATGACACTTTTGCGGATGAACGAATTTGTTGCGGCTATGCGTCACCGTCACTCTGCCAATATCGAAATGGTTGTGGATGACGAGGTACGTAATATCAATCTTGATATGAAAGCCCGTTATGAATTTTATGTGATCTTCCGGCGGGCGCTTCGCTCCATCGCAAAGAACTCTTTAGCTAACCAGATACTCATCAATATTGATTATGACAAAACTGCTTTATCGCTGAAGATCCAGTCTAATGGTGGCTATGGCACACCCGAATCCCTGTTCGATCATGAAAAAACCACCGATATTTCAAAAAGGGCAGAATCGCTGAACGCGGTACTCGACATCCAGTCGGACAATAAACACGTGTCCGTGATACTCGTAGTTCCGGTTGACTGACATCCGGCAGTAAAGGATTGATATTTGCCCGGGAAGATGAATGTTCGACCCTATCAGATTTATATTTCACCCCTTAAGAAAGTTTTGTCGCTTAAAGCAGAGAATGTGCCCCGCAAATTAATTTCAAGATTTTGGTTTTGCTAAAGAATTTAGTATATTTATGCTAAATAATTGGTCAACGAATAAAGCGGGTATATGCAAAGTCAGCATGAATCAAATGAATATCTCCTCGTCGCCTTTCCGGATAAGCCTTGCCTGGAAAAGATCCTGGCTGAAAGAACTTTCTTCAATGAAACTTATAAACTGAGACCGAAAGCTTCGCCCAGGCCACATATTGTTATTACCAGTTTTCTTGCATCAGAAGGCATGGAAAGTACCATTGTCAGATGGCTCCAGCGCATCTGCAGCCTTGAACATGGCTTCCGGCTTACGCTCAATAATTACAGTGGTTACCCGACACATACCATATTTCTTCGTGTGCCCGATGCATCTCCCATCCAGCATTTTATTGCACAGCTGAATTCGATGAAGGACTTTATACAACCGGGCCCGGGAGGCTTTTTCAGACGGCCTCATGTAACTATCGGCTCCAAACTCCCGACCGGCATCTATGAACAGGCACTCAGTGACTATTCACGTAAAATGTTTCATGAGTCATTTAATGTTGAAGAACTGGTGCTGCTAAAAAGAAATGACGGGTATAGCTCCCTCAGGACGGTCCAGGTTTTTGGATTACTTCCCGCGAACAACGACCTGTTTAACAAGGTCGCCTGATGAAGAGTCACCCGGTAAATAGTCGCCTTATGGAAAAATTATGAAACCAGATCAGCATAAATAAACTAAACGTATGAAATCAATTATTCAGAGCATACCCGGTTATCGCATCAATGAGTATATGATTGTTTTACATCCCCCTGAGGATCTTCGCAATAAGATCGGCCAGGTAAAAAAGGACTTTGCCGAAACATATAAAACCAGCCTGAACAATGCAGGTAAATCACATATCATGCTGGCGGCTTTCACCCAGTACGAAATGAAGGAAGAGCGGCTGATGAACCGGTTGAATGTTGTTGGAATGGGGATGGCACCTTTCAAGGTTGAATTGAAAGATTATTTCCCGATGCCATCACATGCAATTTATATTAATGTCACGACGAGGGAACCTATCCGTAAACTGACAAGGGAACTAAAGGACTTCCAGGCGTTGATGCGACTTAACACGGAAACCAAACCCTATTTCCCGGATGAGCCACAGATTCTTGTAGCCCGCAAACTGCTGCCGTGGCAGTATGAGAAGGGCTGGGGCGACTATTCACACCGCCATTTTACGGGAAGATTTATCGCGGACAATATGTTACTGCTGAAGCGGCGGCAGGGCGAAAAGGCCTGGCAGATCGCGCAAAGGACCGAGTTCAGAAATCTGCCGGTTACCACCAGGCAGGGAGAGTTATTTTAAACAGAGGAGATATCCTATGCAAAACAATGAAGAGTTAGATGAGTGGGAGAACCAATCGCCTTCCTATTTAAAAGGGCGTGGTGCACAGATAAACACAAAAAACCGATTTCTTAAACAGGAGACAGTCAGGGAACATTCCGAAGGCATTGATGACTGGACCGTATCCAATGAAGCAACCCAGTATATAGAGCAGGAAGCAAAGTCGATTGTAAATAAGGTTGATAGCCCGGATGTTGGCATGATGTACAGCATGAACGCATACCAGGGTTGCGAGCATGGTTGTATTTATTGTTATGCGAGGAATGTTCATGAATACTGGGGATACAGTGCCGGCCTTGATTTTGAGAGAAAAATCGTTGTCAAAAAAAACGCTCCTCAGTTACTTCGCAAATTTCTTATGAATCCCAAATGGGAGTGTCAGCCCCTTTCAATGAGTGGTAATACAGATTGTTACCAGCCCGCTGAGCAGAAGTACAGGATCACCCGAAGGCTCCTTGAAGTTTGTGAAGAGTTTAATCAACCCGTCGGATTGATCACAAAAAATGCCGCAATCCTGAAGGATAAAGACATCCTTGAAAGAATGGGGAAAAAGCGGCTGGTTGCAGTGTTGCTTTCGATTACCTCGTTCGATGAAGATCTGCGACGCGTGATGGAACCCAGGACCACTACCGGCAAACAGCGATTGCGGGTAATCAAGGAGCTGACCGATGCTGGCGTCAGATGTGGGGTGATGCTTGGACCAATGATTCCCGGTCTGAACGAACATGAGATGCAAAGGATCATGAAAGCCGCGAGCGAAAACGGGGCAACCTTTTCTGCTTATACATTTATCCGGTTAAATGGAGCCGTTAAGTTGTTGTTCCATGACTGGCTTTATAAAAGCTTCCCGGACAGGGCAGACAAGGTGTGGCATATGATAGAAGAAAGCCATGGTGGGAAGGTCAATGACAGCCGCTACGGTGTAAGAATGCGTGGTGAAGGTAATATTGCCGAGTTGGTTGCCCAGCAATACAGAAAGTATTCGAACATTTACAACCTGAATGCGGACAGATGGGAACTGGACTGCACCCTTTTCCGCCGGCCGGGGCAGCAGATAAGTATGTTTTAAATCCACTATTTTTAAATAAAAAATGCCGAAAAATGTAATCATCACAGGTGCAAACGGGAACATGGGATCCGCGGTTGTTAAAAAGTTCATGTCAGGTGACTATCATGTTATCGGGGTTGATCATTCCGGCAGCCACCTGGGATTTGCAGAAGGTCATTCAAATTTTGAATTGCACCAGGTAAGTTTAGACAACGAGGAAACGGCACAGGAATTTTTTCTTGAAATCGCAAGTCTGAAGGGAAACATAGACGCCGGGCTGCTGTTGGTCGGAGGTTTTGAGATGGGTAATATAGAGACAACCGATATTGCGGCGTTGCAGTCCATGTTTACGCTGAACTTTCAAACAGTATACAATTGCGCCAGGCCGTTGTTTCAACATATGATGAGCCGGAACAACGGCAAGCTTGTATTCGTCGGCGCAAAACCAGCCCTTGACCCTGCCACCGGAAAAGATATGATCGCCTATGCCCTGAGCAAATCTTTACTTTTTAAGTTAGCGGATATGTTGAATGCTGCTGCCGCAGGAAAAAATGTGAGCGTTACCGTTATTGTTCCCGGAACACTGGATACAGCCTTAAACAGGCGGAACATGCCGGGAGCTGACACATCCGGATGGGTAAAACCAGATGAGATCGGTGAATTATGTTATGCTATATGTAATGGAAATGGGAAAGTGATGGTTGTATAACCAGAGCAAAAAAAAGGTGGTTATTTCTAAACAGGAAAGACGATTTGCTGTTTTAAACAACCACCATGAGTGGGATCGGTGTTTCTTGGGCGGGGGACATAGTCTGAGACATCAAACTGTCAAGACACTGTAAAATCCCACTACTCCGTCCGGTTCACGGAGTTGATTCTCGATATCTTCGATCCACATTTTGTCATCTATCAGAAAACGGTAATAATATTTTCCTTGCGGCAGCATTGGAATTTCAATCATCCAGTCATCTTTTTCAACATGTTTCATTTCCAATTCATTGGTTGACCATTTATTAAAGGTTCCGGATAGGGATACATGGGAAGCAGCGCCCATTTTTAAGTGAAACTGAATAGTTTTTTTGCGCTCATTGATAAACGGAGATGGATGTGGTTTCATAGCGATTTGTTTATTTATTATTAACGAATAAATGGCTACAATGGAAAATTTATTGACAGGATTTAAGTGATCCCGGGCACTTTGAAAAAAGCCTGGCAGACATCAAAGACAGTCTAGACGAAGTATACAGAAGAAAGTGGTTAAAGAGCCTCGCTGACAAATAAAAGTTACGACAATTTCTGTTGACTTAAAAAATAAAATTGAAATATTGCCGTAGAAAGACCTGATTAATTGCGGTAGAAAACCCGACTTAATAAATTATGCGGAGATAGCAAGTGGACCTTGTTGATTGGAACAGGAAGGCCATAACTGAGATAAAGCTATGACGACACTCATAAGTGTCGCGCGGACATTATTTGCATCAACCATTTCAACGTTATACCGTTGAAATTGCCATCACCGGGATCCGGGATTCATTGAACAAACTTCCGTTGAAAAGTTTATTGACAAAACCAGGAAGCCTGGATTCAGAACCGGAATTTACCACGATAAGATCTGCGTTTATCTTCTCGGCAAACCGTAGCGTTGTGTTAGCGATGTTATGGCCACGGATCGTGTGACATTCAATGGTAAGATTTGTGTTGTCTCTTAACAACTGGTATGCCCTTGAGAGGTATTGATTGCTATCTTCGCTCGTTTCGTTTTTATCATCTGCAATGGAAACCAAATGAATCCTGGAATTGTATTTCCTTGCCAGGTAGCTTGCAAACATCATCTTCCTGACTGGTAACATACTGCAGACCGGAAGCACGATATTCATCCACCGGTCATCAGAATTATCTTTCCGTACCGTGAGCACAGGACAATCAATCCGGTTCGTTATTTCACTAATATTATATCTCCCATTTACCAGGCCCCTTAACATGCCGGTTGCTCTACCCAAAATTACCAGGTCTATATGGTGGGTAAGTGCATAATCTACTATCCCGCGACTCCTGTTGCCCTTCCTGAAACAAGACTGGAAAGAAAGGCCAGGATGCAGCTGGTAAGTAACCCGGTTCTGTAATTGGTAAAGCCTTGTTTGAGCATCTATGGAGCTCCCTGTTATACCTTTTACAAAATGCCTGGATTTCTTTACCCCCGGGTTCGCGCGAGCAAATACCAGGTGTATGTTACATTTAAAATGATTCGCGATATCGATCGCCTTTTCAATAGCCAATTCCGTTGCATCTGAAAAATCAACCGGCACCAGAATATTATTGAATAACTTATTCATACCATTGAATTGTTAAATTCCTGAATTAACGGACGCGCACAAATCCGTTGTCACTTCTATGAATCATTGCCGGGATTAATGAACACGAATCATGCCTATATTGCACTGAAAGGATTAATTTATCTTAATGCGGGCAGGCAGATCACCGGCAGGTTTTTTCTATGTTTCGGAGCTGCGGAGACTTGGGAGGATAATAGTAAATACTGTACCTGTGATCAGGTCTGACTGCACATCGATACGGCCCTTATGTAAACTAATGATGCGTTTTGCAAGGGCAAGACCGAGTCCAAATCCTTTCGCCTGTCCTATATTACCGGATCGGTAGAACGGTTGAAAAATATTTTCAATCTCTTCTTCCGCTATAACATCGCCCTCATTTTTTACTTCAATAACAACTTTGTTATCCGGGAAACTGAGATTTACAACAGAGACGTGGTCAGGAGAATATTTGCATCCGTTTTCAACCACATTTTTTATTGCAGAATACAGCAGGTCGTTCGATCCGAAAACCATGAATGCTTTTTCATCCTCGGGAAAATCGCCGAAGTTGAGGTCAACATTATATTCGTGGCTGATCTTCTGAACATCTGCAGTCACTTTGAGCAAGACTTCATCTATACGTACTTCAATCAATTCTATGCTGCCCTGAGAACCGGTCTTTGCAATTTCAAGCAAGCTTTTGGTCAGCTGTTGCATCTGCCGTACATCCTCATGAATCGACTGCATGACCTGTTTATATTCGTCAACCGACCGGTCCCTGTGAAGCGTAACTTCCAGTTGACTTAATATGGAAGTCAGCGGGGTAGAAAGCTCATGAGATGCATTTGATATAAATCTCCGTTGAATCAGGAACGACTCCTGGAGCCGGTTGAGCAGTTCGTTAAAAGTATTGGCTAGCTGGTTAAGTTCATCCTGAGAACTCCCGGCATGAATGCGATGCGATATATTTTGTGAGCTGATCTCGTTTACTTCATGAATTATCTGTGAAATTGGTCGGACCAGTTGCTGGGAGAACACATAGCCAACAATGAGCGTTAATAGTACACCAGCTGCAAGACTTCCCACCAACATATTCTGGAGCTTTCGTAGCCTGGTCCAGCCGTCTTCGTCGAACCCACCGACAACGATAACTACCTTTCTGGGTCCGTCTTCATAATTAAACGCAACGGCTTCTTTTTCACCATCGCTGAAATAAAAACGCTTCAGTGCCCTGGCCCCATCCAAAATTTCCGGAGTAGCATGAACGGTATCAGCACCCCGGGCATTGAATTGATAAATCGGAACGTTCTGCTGATTGTAGATGGTGACAGACTTCTGCGGGATAGTTGTCGAACTGGAGTCGAACCTTGCCAGGGCTGCAAGATTAGTATCACCAACAATTGTGTAGATCTGGGTATTGATATTGGCCCTTGCCGTAATTCGGTTCTTAAATGTTTCCCTTCTTTCCAGCTTCGAAAAATAATAAACCGACATACTTAAAAGCAACAGCAGGGCCGTCACCACTAAAGCAAAAATTGCGGTTATTTTGACTTTGATTTTCACTCAGGGATTTTCTTTTAGAATATATCCCATACCAACCTGTGTATGTATCAGTTTGTTTTCGAAATCTTTATCAAGCTTCTTTCTCAGAAAATTCACATACACATCGATCACGTTCGTTTTCGTATCAAAATCGATGTCCCATACATTGAGCGCGATATCCGCACGGGACACAACACGATTTTTATTGCGGACCAGGTATTCAAGCAACTGGAATTCCTTGGCTGTCAATGATATTAAGGAACCGTGCCGGGTAACCTCCTTATTATCCAGGTTCATCGTCAGATCTGCAATAGTCAAAATATTCCCGGTAGGGGGACCCTGGTATAAACGTTTCAGCAAAGCACGGATACGTACCAGGAGCTCCTTGAAATCAAAAGGTTTAACGATATAATCATCGGCCCCGGCATCGAAGCCCTCCACCTTGTCATCAACAGCACTCAGCGCCGTTAACATTACGACGGGTATACGTTCATTTATTTTTCTTATCGCCTTGCAGACTTCATAGCCATTCAACCCGGGTATATTGATATCGAGGATGACCAGGTCAAAGTTATAGGTCTCAAACAATTTCAAACCTTGCAAACCGTCGAACGCGAGTTCTACCTGGTACTGTTGTTCTGTCAATCCCTTCTTTAATGTTTCAGCAATCTTCTTCTCATCTTCTACCAGTAATATTTTTATCTCTTCCATAGCGTTAAAATAGAGAAATAATGTTGAGGCTAATTAACGCTCTTCTCAAATCATGATTAAAAACGAATTAAAAAATACTTCTATAAATACCTAATTCAAGACCCCTGATCTCTGCGAGGCCCCTTAATCTTCCGATAGCGCTGTAACCAGGATTTGTTTTCTTTTTCAGATCATCAAGCATCTGGTGACCATGATCAGGACGAACAGGTATTTGTTGTTTACGGCTATTCATTACCATCAGCAGTTCCTTGATCACTTCATACATATCCACATCACCGGTCAGATGATCGGCCTCATAAAAATCGCCCCATTCATTGCGAAGTGTGCTTCGGAGGTGAACGAAATGAATGCGGTCGCCAAATCTCCGGACGATGCCCGGGAGATCATTGTCGGCTCTCACCCCGAAGGATCCTGTACAGAAACAAAGCCCGTTGGCCGGTGAAGGCACCGCATCAAAAAGCGCTTCGACGTGATCCGCGGTGCTCAGGATTCGCGGGAGCCCGAGAATGGGGAACGGTGGGTCATCGGGATGGATGACCAGCTTGATCCCTGCCTCTTCGGCGACCGGTACTATTTCCCTGAGAAACAAGAAAAGGTTTTCCTGGAGTTTGTCAGCATCGATGCCATCATACTTATCGAGCGCCTCCTGGAACCTTGCGAGTGTAAAACTTTCTTCACTACCTGGCAACCCGGCGATAATATTCCGCTGAAGTAATAATTTTTCATCATCGGTCATGGACTCGAAACGTTCCCTTGCTCTTGAGATCTCCGCGGCAGAATAGTCGTTTTCAGCACCCGCTCTCTGCAACATAAAAAGATCGAAGGCAACAAATGCGGCTTTTTCGAATCTCAGGGCCTTGCTTCCATCTTCGCAGGCAAATGCAAGATCGGTCCGGGTCCAGTCGAGCACCGGCATAAAGTTATACGTAACAATATTCACCCCGCTGGCGGAAAGATTTTTTAACGACTGGCGATAGTTTTCAATATACAGTTCAAACTTTCCCTGCCGGGTCTTTATGTCTTCATGTACCGGGACACTTTCGACCACCGACCAAACCAGGCCGGCTGCTTCAATTTCGCGTTTACGTTTATTGATCTCTTCCTTCGACCATACTTCACCGTTGGGAACATGATGTAGTGCTGTAACTATACCGGAACATCCTGCCTGCCTGATGTCTGCCAGGCTCACCGGATCATTGGGGCCGAACCATCGCATTGTTTGCTGAAAAGTGAATTTTGCCAAAATCGCTGTTTTGAATGTTATATCAGAGAACGTTACCACTGGCGCTTCTAATAAGCTGCGTTGAAATCCTGCTTAATCACCACGTCGGTCATCTTCTTTTTTTGAACCTCTACCGGGTAGATATTGTTAAACTGATCATAGATGTTTGCATAATAAAGCGCTTCGGCTTTGGTAAAAAGGGAATATTTACCTGGTGGCAGTTTAACCTTGAAAAATCCTTTTTCATCAGTAGAAACTTCTTTGATCAATTTGGATTTGATTGATTTGTAAAACCCTGGTCTGTCCGCAGCAACTACCTGTGCCGGTGAGGTCAGCTCGTAGATATATACAGAGGTTTTTATGCCTTTCGGAGGAGCCCGTTTTTCATCAGGGGAAGGCATCTGGTTCCCTTTAATCTCGTAAACATAACCCTGGATCCCGCACCTTTTTCCGAAAATCCCGTATATGAAGGAAGAGCATAAGCAGAGGACCATAAAAGCGGCTGAAATCCGGATTAATACATGCTTCATCTACGAGTTTCTATTTGGCGCTGAAGTTATCAAAAAAGATGGTTGTAATCCCAAAAAGTGTAATTTTAAAACAAAGACAACTACTACTTATGAGCAGAATCTTGACCCTGGGACTTATCCTGGTTTCTGTTGTGTCTACCCATGTAAACGCCCAAACCAAAACAAACCGTTCCATCCTTGAAAAAGCCAGTACTGAAACGGCTTTGCAGGAACAAAAAGACTATCTCCGTTTAAAAACCATTGCTGCTCAGAAATCATGGCCGATGCTTACCAAAGGCAAAAAAGGCAGTGTGGCCAGGCTGGTTGGCATCGACCCCGCCGGGAACCCGTTATATATCACAACCCTCGACAACCTCGACGGCGCTGCAACAATAAGAACAAATCTGCTTTGGCCCGGAGCCAGTACAGGCCTTAACCTGAGCGGTTCTTCCGCAAATATGCGTGGCAAACTTGCCATCTGGGATGGGGGCCGGATTCTCAACACACATGTCGAACTTACCGGTAAGATAACCCAGAAAGATAATCCTGCCTCACTCGAAGATCATTCCACCCACGTGGCCGGGATTATGGTCAATTCCGGGGTAAATCCGAATGCAAAAGGCATGGCTTTTGGCGCGCAGCAACTGATCGCTTATGATTTCTCTAATCACATGTCTGAAATTCTTGCTGAGGCTCCGAACCTCCTCGTCTCAAACCATTCGTATGGAACCATTTCCGGCTGGTATTATAATGACAGTGAGAGCCGCTGGGAGTTCCGCGGAGAAGCGGGTGCCAATGAAGATTACAAATTCGGATATTATGATAATGATGCGCGCATGTGGGATTCAGTCGCCTACAATGCTCCCTATTACCTGATCGTAAAAGCGGCCGGAAATAACCGCGATCTGAATGGCCCTGACGAGGGTGCCAAGTATTTCCGCTATAATACAGCCAATTCACTAATTGATGCGGGGCCCCGCCCGGCGGGAATCAGCAACAATGATGGATATGACATTCTTCCGACTTATTCGGTCGCAAAAAATGTGCTCACTGTCGGTGCCGTAAACCCCATCTCAGGCGGGTATCTGCAGTCATCCGATGTAGAACTTTCGACTTTTACCAGCTTCGGCCCAACCGATGACGGACGCATCAAACCCGACGTGGTAACTGATGGTATCAACCTGTTGTCCGGATTGGCCAGTGATAATAACGCCTATGCTTACCTGAGCGGTACATCGATGTCAACACCCGTAGCCAGTGGATCATTGTTCCTATTGCAGGAGTATTATTCAAAAATCCATGCCGGGACATTTATGCGTTCTGCCACCTTAAAGGGACTGGTAATTCACACAGCTGATGAGTCCGGCCCCGCTCCCGGCCCGGATTATAAACATGGCTGGGGACTGGTGAATATGGAAAAGGCCGCAGCGGTCATTACATCAAATAATTCGGATCAGCTCATCAGGGAGGAAACGCTTAACAACGGAGCTACCTTTTCCCTGCCTGTTATTGCTTCAGGTAAAGGTACCCTGATTGCAACCATATCCTGGACCGATCCAAGGGGTACCGTAAATACTTCGAACAGACTTAACAACCCGGAGCGAAAACTCATTAATGATCTTGATATAAAAATTACAAGCGGGGGGACCACTTTTCTTCCTTATATATTGGATCCTAATAACCGCGATGCCCCCGCTACAAACGGCGATAATATCCTGGACAATGTGGAGAAAATCGTTATTCCGGGTGCGGTTCCCGGCCGGGCTTATACTATTACAGTAACCCACAAGGGTACACTGGAAAGAGGGGCCCAGGCCTATTCACTGCTGGTGAGCGGGGTTGGAGGCCAGGCCTATTGCAGCTCTACTGCCTCAGCTTCCGGCAGCACCAGGATAGAAAGCGTTCAGATCGGCTCGGTTACAAACGCCGGCCCCGCCACCTGTGAAGGATATAACAGTCTTACAGGAACCACGTTTTCCCTTCAATCCGGCCAGACTTACCCCATTTCCATCAAAATACACAGCTGTAATGGCAGTACTGCCAATCGAATCGTAAAAGTATTTATTGATCTCAATAACAATGGAGCTTTTGAAGCTGGTGAAATGCTGGCACAAAGCGGTGTACTGGCTGGCAACGCAACGTTTAACGGAAGTATTACCACCCCGGCCAATATCCCCGTTGGTAACAATAGTATCCTGCGTATTGTGGCGGTGGAAACTGCAAACCCGGCCGATGCTGCGGCTTGTGGTACTTATGCTGCCGGGCAAACCATAGATCTTCGCACGCAGGTTGCTGCGCCCTCAAGAAATGTTGGGATCACCAGTATCATTAATCCTTCAGGCAATGTCTGTGCACTCGATTCTCAAATGGTTAGTGTGGTGTTGAAAAACTTTGGGGACTTAGCTCAATCAAATATCCCGGTTACTGCTACAGTGAAAAACGGCCCGACCACGATTGCGGTCTTCAATACAGTTTACCCCCTCACCCTGGCTCCTTTTTCAGAAGGCGTCTTTACGTTCCAGGCATACTTCAACGCTATTGCAGGAGCAACTTACACTATCACTGCCAGCACAAACCTGGTTGGTGACCAGGTAACTTCCAATGATGCCTTGACCAGCAATGCAGTGGTGGCATTGCCGGGGGCCGCTCCAACGGGAAGTGCAGAACAATGCGGGACGAACCAGGTGGTGCTTACCCGCACGGGCACTCTGACTTCAGACAAAGCATACTGGTACACTACGGCGACCGGTGGCACACCGATAGCAAGTGGCGACAATGCTTCGACTTCTGTGATACCTGCAAACAGAACTTATTATATTGGACTGAACGATGTAAAAACCAAGATAGGCCCACCGAACAAAATGGTTTATCCGTCAGGCGGGTACAATTCGTTTGGCAGCGATCCGAATTTCATAGGCAACTTTGTAAGATTTACTACTACCGGACCAATGATAATAGAAAGCGCACGGCTGTACATTGGCAATCCGGGTAAAATCAAATTTTCGGTAATTGAGATAGAAAGTGAGACTGCAACCAATATCTCTTATTTCAATATTTCGGAGACCACTATTGATGTTTTTGCTACCACTCCTACCCCGGCCCCCGGTGAGGTTGCGGGGAATAACCCACTCGATACAGGTGCCGTTTTTGCGCTGAACCTGCCTATTCCGGAAGCATCAACGAAGTATGCCATTATGATAAGATGCCTTGATGGCGCCACCATTTTCCGGAATAACAACATACCGGTTGCTTCCAGTCCTTATCCGTTGACTATCCCCGAAACTTTTTCCATCACCGGTAATAACGTAACCGCTCCAAACGACTTCAGGAACTTTTATTATTTCTTCTATGATATGAAGATTGCCCTGTTGAACTGTCCGACAGCAAGAAGAGCTGTGGTTGCGCAGACCGTATCCCTGCCGGTTATCTCGTTGAATGGCGGCACACTTACCAGTTCGGCTCTCACTGGAAACCAATGGTTCCGAGACGGCGCTGAAATACCCGGAGCCACCGGCCGCACTTACAACCCGACTATTTCCGGAGTTTATAAAGCTGTGGTGAGCGGAGCCTCTGGCTGCCTTTTATCTTCCAACGAAATAAATTTTGTCTCAACAGCGGTTATAGATATTTCAGATAACGAGATCAAACTCTCCGTAGCGCCAAATCCGAATGATGGCTTGTTCACCTTGCAGTTTGAATTTAAAACCAAAGAAAATCTTGAAATAACGATGGTCAACGCAACGGGGCAAACCGTGTACCGGAACGCAACGCCTGGCTTTATCGGAAGATTTACCAAACAGATTGGACTGAAAGGCCTGCCTTCAGGATTGTACCTGATCAAGATCAGGCACGGTAAGGAAGTCTATGTTAAGAAAATTATGGTCGCGATTTAATGATCTTGCGACATAAAGGCCATGAGAGTTAAGAGTGATGAGTTAAGAGTTATGAGTCAGTTAAGAGTTATGTGATTAACTTAACTCTTAACTCATCACTCTTAACTCATCACTCCTTAAATGCTCATTGCATAAACAATAATGTTTACGGCGAACTTTGTGTTGTCTTCAGCTAAAAATCTTTTGTTGCGGAAATCGTAATCCCATTCGCAGCCATAATCTTTATTGCTATAAAGCACGCCAATACGTCCATTGATCTCGACGGCTTTCAGGTAATCATGTACGAGGTCATCGCCCCATCCATTCAATTCAAAGGAGGTATTGGGGGGACCTTTTTCGAATGCAAAAAATGAATTGTAGATTTTATGGTTATTCGGAATCTTCTTTAATGAACCCGCACCAAACAAGCTGCTCATCTGTGTTTCAAATGACTTGGCGAACAATCCATCTATATCGTGGTTACAGTCATCCACGAACACAAAACCTCCATTCTGAACATATTTCTTAAAATTTGCAGCTTCCCTTGTATCAAACTGAACAAGCTTATGTCCGCTCAGATAGGCAAAGGGATATGCAAAGATCTCTTCACTGCTCAACTCAACAATTTTCTCATCGGTCTCCACCGGAATAGTCGTGTATTCAATCAGTGAGTTAAGAACGTTTGAAGGCATTCGCTGATCAGTATTCCAGTCGCCGGACCTGTATTGAATTCTTGCAAACGTGAACTTCGCCTGGGGCATTAATTTCGTTTATGATGAATTTCTATTATATACACTTTGCAGAACAAATATCCTTACTTCCCTGCTAATTACAACCCGACTTGTCAATTCTGTTTTTTTACATTCCGTTTTTTAGCTAATTTACTTTTTTCATCACCATTCCAACGGCTGCCTCCTGTAATTGAACCATATGATTACCATCATATCAATGGCCGGTTGAAAAATTTGCCAGGGCTTTATTAAAATCTCATTAATACATAGAATTTTGGAAGTAACGGAAAAAACAGTTGACGAATTGATCGGGAAGTTATCCCTGTTGAAAAAAGAAATTCAGAAAGTGATCGTTGGCCAGGATCATATCCTTGAAGAGATAATCGTTGCTTTGCTTGCAGGTGGGCACTGTTTACTTGAGGGGGTACCGGGACTCGCAAAAACGCTGATGGTACGTACTCTTTCCCAGGCGCTGCACCTTACTTTCAGAAGGATACAATTTACCCCGGACTTAATGCCAACAGATATCCTGGGAACGGAGATCCTGGAGGAAGATCATAGCACCGGCAAACGGTTTTTTAAGTTTAACCAGGGCCCGTTATTTGCAAACATTGTGCTGGCAGATGAAATAAACCGTACACCACCGAAAACACAGTCTGCCCTGCTGGAAGCGATGCAGGAGTTTGAAGTAACGTACGGTGGTAAAACCTATCCGCTCGACCGGCCGTTTTTTATCCTGGCAACGCAAAACCCAATAGAACAGGCAGGTACTTACCCGTTACCGGAGGCGCAGCTTGACCGGTTTCTGCTTTACATTCAAATCGGTTATCCATCAGAGTTAGAAGAAACTGCAATTCTTACAAACACAACAGGGAATAAAAAGGCAACCGTTAACCCCGTCGTAAATGGTGAGGAAATCAAAGAACTCCAGGGATTAGTAAGAGAAGTAAGTATCAGCGAAGAACTGATCACTTATGTGAGCAATATCATCCGTTCAACGCGACCGGCAACCAGCGAGGTTCCATTTGTAAAGGAATGGGTCAGATGGGGTGCGGGGCCACGCGCGGGCCAGGCACTTATATTAACTGCAAAAGCAAGGGCCCTTCTGAAAGGGAGATATGCAGTCGTAAAAGAAGATATACATGCAATGGCTTATCCCGTGTTAAGACACCGGATATTGATGAATTTTAAGGCAGACGCAGAAAATGTGACTCCTGATATGGTAACAAAGAAAGTGATGAATGGTGAGTTATGAGTTATGAGTGAGTGATGAGTGAGATAATTAAGAGGTTCGGTGGATTAAAAAAGAAGAAGAATGAGTCGATTACTGGATCCGAAGGTTTTACTGGCAATAAAGGATCTTTCGCTGGCCGCGAAAACTACTGTAGATGGTTTTATGGCGGGCATACATAAGAGCAATGTAAAGGGTACGGGTATGGAATTCAGTCAATACCGCAGCTATCAGCCGGGTGATGATCTGCGCTCGCTGGATTGGAAAATGTATGCAAGGTCCGATCGGTATTATATCAGGGAATCGGAAACGGAAACCAGTGTATCAGTACGATTTGTAATAGATGCCAGTGGGTCAATGGAACATAAGGATGGCGAATTTACCAAGATGGACTATGGCCGTTACCTTGCAGCCTGCCTGGCTTACCTGGCAAACAGCCAGGGAGATTCGATTGGGCTATACGTGTTTCGTGATGGGGATCTCTTTTCGTTGCCCTGCCGGAAGGATCACCAGCACCTTTCCAGGTATTTTTACCAACTTGAAAATATCAGACCTTCGGGTAAGTTTACTGAGCCCATCAACTATAAAGACATATTTGCGGGTACCCATAAACGTGAGTTGCTCATCTTCATTACTGATTTCTATGAGGAAAACAGGGAAATCAGTGAGCTGCTCACTTCATTTGTAGCGTTGAGACATGAGATCATGATATTTCACCTGATGGGAAGGAATGAACTCGAGTTCAATTTCAAAGGTTACCAGGCGGTGGAGGATCTTGAGACGGGCAAGGTTGTTGCGATCAATGCACAGGCTGACAGAGATCTTTATAAAACACAACTTCAAACCTTTATCGAAGAAAAGAAAGCATTCTCACTGAATAAAAATATTTTTTACCGCTTAACGGCACTCGACGAGCCGGTTGACAAAGCACTGCGTGATTTTATTAATCAGCGCAATAAACTGAAGGCATAGTTGTTACAGTTTTTGAATCCCATATGGTTAGCAGCAGGTGCTGGTATTATTATACCAGTGATTATTCATCTATGGAACATACGGAAGGGGAAAGTGCTGAGAATAGGTTCTACACTGCTGATGACGGATGCCACACAACAAACTTCATCCAGCCTCCGGCCCACTCAATGGTTATTGTTATTACTTAGGTGCCTGATGATCCTGGCATTAGCCATGTTAATGGCCGGCCCCGAATGGCAGATCATGAAACAAAAAGAGAAAAACGGCTGGGTGCTTGTCGATAAAAAAGATTTTTCATTTGTATACAACCACTTCAGGACGCCCATCGACTCATTATTAAACCAGGGCTTTGAACTACATGCTGCCGACGAAACGCTTGAAAGAATAAATATCAGTGACAGCTCCAGATTTATAGCAGACTCAACAACATTGCCAAGGCCGGCATTATCTTATTGGTCCATACTCAGCCGGGCCGACAAATTGTTACCGGCAGCTTACCCTGTGTATTTTTTCAGCAATGATAAACTCAGCGATGTCACGGGAAATATGGTTGGCAGGCGACCCGTGGTTTCCGTCGATCTCCGGTGGCAGATGGTTCAAAAGGATACTGTTTACCCATCACTTCCGGTCATAACCCGGCAGCTAAATAATGGTGCATACGAGTTGAGTGCTCTTCAACCGGGAGACAACGGGAGTTTTTTTGTAAAAACAGTTACTTCAGGTACGCCGGACAAATCCGAACAGGTGGATACTTCCACTTTAAGGGTTTCAGTTTATCATAACAAATTTGCAGAAGATGTACGATACCTGCAGGCCGCAATAAAGGCTATCTCCGCATTCGGGAGCTACAAATTGGTCCTTACATCGGTTGATAAGATCGAAGATATACCTGCTTCACAACACTGGCTATTCTGGCTCTCAAAAGATCCGCCCCCGGCAAATGTAACTGCTGAAAATCTGTTCCTTTACCAACCGGGAACCCCTGTTCTATCGCGCAGCTGGCTGACCACAGAAAATGGTGGCGTTCTGCCGGGAGCTATTGCTATTTTTCAGCGCGTAGCTGCAGCTGACAAAGAACAAAGATTAATATGGAAGGATGGCTTTGGAAGTCCGCTATTGACCCTGGAAGAGAGCAATGAGAATCTTTCGGACCTAACAACAAATGAAAGGAACAAGGCTCAACGCATTTACCGTTTTTATACGCGCTTCCATCCAGCATGGTCCGATCTAAGTTGGAATCCTGAATTTCCGAAGCTGCTTTTCCCGCTGATCGTGAATGACCCGGTTAAACAGCTTGTCCCAAACCATGATCAGAATATCACTGAACCAGCCAATGTTATTCCTACGGTAACCAGGCAAACTTATAAGGAAAACAAATCAGCTGTTGAGGTGTTGGATCTCAGCTACACTTTCTGGCTGGTAGCATTCCTGTTATTTGCAGCAGAACGTATCATTTCATTTAACCGCAGAAATACGAAACAAATCAATGAGGTAACGAACAAATAATGCAGGAACCGATTAACCGCAGAATACGAAACAAATCAAAGAGGTAACGAACAAATAATGCAGGAACCGATTAACCGCAGAAATACGAAACAAATCAATGAGGTAACGAACAAACAATGCAGGAATCGATCAACCGCAGAATACGAAACAAATCAATGAGGTAATGAACAAATAATGCAGGAACCGAAACCAAATATCATATCGTCTGAAATGGCATCGCATACAACAATGACCGGTGGTCATCATGCTATGAATCGGAATGAACATATATCGGGATTTCAGAAGTCATGGCGCAAGTATGAGCTATTGGCCATGGGAGTAATTGCATTGGCTATTTCTTTGCCCTTGTCGGCCTTCCTGTATACTTTTTTTAATATCAGTATCTGGTGGGTAATCCCGATGTCGATACTCATATTTACCGTTAGCTTATCCGTTTTTCAGCGTTGGAAAGTCAGGGACAAAGACGCGGCAAGATTGCTCAACCATAATTATCCGGAACTCGAGGAAAGCACAGGGCTGTTACTAAAGCCAGCGCATCAACTTGGGTTACTTGAAAAACTACAGGTGAGGAAACTGGCGGCAGCGCTGACCGGTATAGCATCAGCTGATCGAAAATTCCGGAACAATAATCCCGGATTTGCGAGAACAAAAAAAGCTATTCTCATTTTTGGTATCAGTGTTCTGCTGGCCGGATCGGTTTATGTTATTGGTGCGCAGCGAGGCTACGGCGACCAACAAACAGATAGTCGGCAAAGAGCAGGTGTTGATCAGACACCAGAGAAAATTTTGCCATCAGTAAGTAGTATCAATCTTACCATTGATCCACCTGCCTATACTGGTGTAGCAACCCGCAGACAACAACGGTTAAATGTAAGGGCCGAGCAGGGTTCAAGACTCACCTGGGAGCTTAACACAAAAGGCAATCCTTCTTCTGTACAGCTGATATTTAATGACAGTACCACGCTCGACCTCGAATCGTTGAATAAAACACCCGGTGCCTGGGCCACAGAACGGCTGATATCCTCCAATGGCTTTTACCAGGTTAAGATCGATAATGAGCTTTCAGAATTTTATCAACTGGAGATCATACCGGATAAAGAACCTTCAATTATTGTGCAGAGACCAAGACCTGCAACAATTATTGAGTACGGGCAATCAACACTGGTACCACTAAACCTGGTACTTACTGATGATTATGGTATCGCCGGCAGCAGTATAACAGCAACTATAGCAAGTGGAAATGGAGAGGCTGTTAAATTCAAAGAACAAAAACTCGCATTTAATCAGTTTGCAGCCGGTGGAAAACAATACAGGCTGAACAAAACCTTCAATCTTTCGGGTATGGGTATGCAGCCCGGTGATGAACTTTATTTTTATGTCAGCGCGACCGACAACAACAAACAGGAAACAAGGTCTGATATATTCACCATCAAGATAGAAGACACAGCTGCTTTGATGAGCATGGATGGCATGATGAGTGGAGTTGATATTAAACCGGAATTTTTCCGCAGCCAGCGGCAAATTATCATTGAGACTGAACAGTTATTAAAGAGCAGGGATACCATCAGCAAAGAAACTTTCAATAATCGTTGTAATGATCTCGGAATAGATCAGAAATTGCTTCGGTTGAGATATGGCAAATTCCTTGGCGAGGAATCTGAGACTAAGATCGGAGAAGATGGTAATACCGGTCATGACCATGATGAAAAGCCAAAGGAAGGTGATGAACACGATGATGATCATGACGAAGAAATATCAGTGGAAGATTTTAACAATGCTGAAAAGATTATAGACAGGTACGCACACAAACATGATATAGCAGAGGATGCAACTTTTTTTGATCCACAAACAAAGAGAGATCTGAAGGCTGTGTTGGCTGAGATGTGGGAAGCCGAATTAAGATTAAGGACCTATAAACCGGCCGATGCACTTCCTTATGAATATAAGGCACTCCGCCTCCTGAAAGAATTGCAGCAAAAATCGCGGGAGTATGTCGCCAAGACCAACACCAAGACAACCCCGCTAAAACCAGAAAAAAGATTGACCGGCGAATTGGACAAGATCATCGAAAGAGTGAATACCCAGACATACCAATCTCCGCATCAAAAGGAATCAGTTCTAAGGAAAGCGATGGCCATAATAGACGAATCGACGGAACAGATACGAAATAATCAAGGTCAAACCGGTAAACAACTGACAGCACCTCCATTATCCGGATCCGAACTGGAAGTGTTGGAACAGACAGCCGGCGAATTAAGTCTTAAGGCAAGTGCAGATCCCAGATTATACCTGGCTTCGTTTGAAGCGATTCAAAGAATAATAAAAAATGAAGGTGGGTTTGCCGACTTTGTAAAAACAGGAAAAGCTTTGCAACTTATGCTCAAGCAATCCACCCGTACGCCGGCCGGCAGACAATCAGCCCCGGATACGAAACTTTCAAACGAATATTTTATCAACCTGAATAAATCTACCCGCGGTTCATGAGTTATTGGAATTACCTGGCGCCCGTTCTGAGCCTGCTGCTGGGTAGCTATCTTTTATGGGCGACCTACCGGCGGGCAAATAAAAAACAAAGGCATCTCCGGGCTTTTGTAAGCCTGGTTGCTGTTGCCGCCATGTATCTTCTTTTTCTTAACATCGCCCGGGACAAACAGACTGCAACAGATAATGCAGAAGAACTCATCATCCTGACACCAGGGTCGTCAACTGATACATTGAAGCGTTTACTTAATGTGAAACCCGGGCTGAAAATCTATACCAAAGAGCCAGAACTGGCGATGGCAAACCGCAAAGCGACATTGATACACCAGATCAATGAGATCCCAGGGTTACAAAACAACGCATATTTAAATGCGCCCGGAAGCACCGACACATCTGACCCGCGCCCGGCCATTAAAATAATTCATGTACTGGGTTATGGGCTTGAAGAAAACGAGTTGAATTTGGCTGGTAACCATGAAATCATTTTTCATCCGCCTTTCCTTACCAGGCATTTTAATTCGGTGAACTGGAACCGCCAGTTATATTCCGGCGAGAAACTAAGAGTACAGGGTTCTTTTAATAACAATAAACCGGGAGATGTTCAGATCATTCTTCAAGGCTTCAATACAACGCTTGACTCTGCAACAATACCAGGTGACCAGTTAGCCCGGTTCGAATTACAAACCATACCGAAGCAAAACGGAAGGGCAGTATACACACTGCTGGTAATGGCTGGAAAAGATACGTTGCACAAAGAAAAGGTTCCGTTCGAAACACTGCCAACCGCCCCGATAAAAATCCTGATGCTTGCTTCTTCGCCGGATTTTGAAAATAAATTTCTCAAGAACTGGTTATTCACTAACAACTATGGAGTTGCCATCAGGACGGCTGTGAGCCGCAACAAATTCAATACAGAATATCTTAACATCCGTGACATAAAAGCTGATCGTATCAGCAGGTCGATGTTGAATAATTTCGACGTGGTGATCGGCGATGCGACAGCATTGAATAAACTGTCGGCAATTGAGCTTAATAACTTAAAGACAGCTGTGCAACAGGATGGTCTCGGACTCATTATCAAAGCAGATAGCATCACACCGGCTTCCTTGTTTTTTAATGCCCCATTCCGTTATAGCCAGTCAGGTTCACTCAACAAACAACAGTTACACTTGCAGACGGCAGATACAGGTGCTGCGATGCCGGTACTCACCGCTACCCGACCCATGTTTATCAGCCAGGCGGAACATCTGAGACCGCTGATCAAAGACAGGGAAAGTCATCTTTATTCAGCTGCGGCAGTATCAGGAAAAGGCATCCTGGTGTCGACTACGATTTCAAATACTTATAATTGGGTGCTTGGCGGTGATACGCTTGCTTATCGCGGGTACTGGTCCGATCTGATCAGTGAAACTTCCCGGACAAAAAATCTACCGCAGTTATATACAGTTGCGCCGTCGATAAACGCGACGGATATGCCTGCATACATCATGATTGAATCGGCAGATTCACTGCCTTTCCGTGCCAACGTTAACCACTCGCTTGTGCCAATGAATCAACAATATCTTTTGCCGTTTCAATGGAAGGGAATATACTGGCCGCGTAAGAACGGATGGCAGGTGATACATTCAGATGATAATCAATCTTTTTACTGGTATAGCTTTGGCAAAACAGACTGGAAAGATCTGCATGCAGTAAGCAGAATAGCTGTTAACAAATTGAGGTCTTCCATGTTATCATCTTCGCAGCTCACATCGGACAGCAGCACTACGCATGGCTTTAACAGCTTTGCAAAATTATATATAATTATAATGTTTCTGATCTGCTGTACTTATATCTGGATAGAAGAAAAATTTCACAATAGCAGATAGTAGTTAATAAAATTTGCATAGATTGCTGTTCTGTAATTAATGATACTATTAATCATCGTACAGCCAGGAGAGAAAGGTTTTCAGGATTAATGCGGCGCCTGTCCACATTAATTTAAAATTAAAATTGAACCCCGAAGCACTGGTCGCTTTATTAATGATATCTCCATTCACTAACTAATAAGAGGAAATAACTTGAAAAGAAAAGACTTTCTTCACCTGTCTGCCTTGAGCATGGGTGCAATGTTTCTGCCGAAATTTTCCCTCCTTGGCAATGAAATCGATCCACTACAGGCCTTAAATGAAGGCATGGATGTTAAGATAAAAAAAGAATTTGCGGATGTTGCGCTGAATGCGGCTAAATCAAAAGGCGCTACCTACGCTGATGTCCGTATTGGTCGTTATCTCAATCAATTCGTAGCTACAAGGGAAAAGCGCGTACAGGGTGTTGCCAATACTGAATCCTTTGGTATCGGCATTCGTGTTATCGCAAATGGTTGCTGGGGATTTGCGGCAACAAATAATGTAACAAAAGATGCTATCGCAAAAGCTGCCGAGCAGGCAGTTGCTGTTGCGAAAGCCAATGCGAAGATACAGGGCGAGGCAGTGCGCCTGGCACCACAAAAAGGCTTTGGCGAAGTAAGCTGGAAAGCCCCGGTAGAAGTGAATGCGTTCTCTGTTCCAGTAAAAGAGAAAGTTGATTTGCTGCTGCAGGTCAACGATGCCGCAATGAAAAATGGTGCAAACTTTGTGAACTCGGTAATTTTTGCAGTGAACGAACAGAAGTATTTTGCTTCCACCGATGGTTCATACATAGACCAGGACATACAGCGGATCTATCCAAACTTCAACGTAACGAGGATAGACCGTGCAAGTGGAAAGTTTATGTCAAGGCGTTCGTTGAGCTCTCCAATGG
>NZ_JBTLQG010000031.1:0-76605 GCF_054461535.1 Flavitalea antarctica | reverse complement strand
GGTTGTAAATTGACTGGTAACAACTATTCCTGCCTGCAAAGTATGTGTCTTCCAGAACCTTGATGACGAACCGGGTTTAGCGAATTCGCCATTAAGGTAAAAAGTATGTTGCCGGTAAGGTGCAGTGTTTCCGGTAAATCCATTGTAACGAATAGTATTAAGGTAATTTGTATAAGCTTCCGGATTTTTTAATATCGGTGCTATTGTGAGTGGATTGTTTCCGACCGGCTCGAGTTCGAAGATCCTATATCCGAATGAATAAGTCTTAAGCTTGAGCTGTTGGGCCCTGACGTTAAGGCATATACAAAGCGTAAGAAATAATACTGTTATTGCAGTTAGTTTCAATTTCATAGAGTAAGGTTATTTCAACTCTTTTACAATGATACGTGGATTTTTGTTTTCCCCAAATACTTATAGATTCAAAGTCCAGAGAATACTAATCAATACTTCGATAAGCGCACCAAAAAATCAAACTTTTACCATTACACTGCCCGCTACGAGATCATGAATAGCACGCCGTCTTAGTCAGTTGTGAATAGTTAAAATAGATAGCCAGCCGAAGACAAGTTTCAAAAAATATCTTAAGAGAGACTGGAAGAGGTGTATAGTCGCGTGAAGATCATTCGATTTGCGGACCAGGATCCCATTCAGCCTGTTGTCTATGGTTCCGCCAAGCGGTACTCGTTATCAACAGATGACCCCGAGGAATAGCGGAGTATATGCGTCTTCTAAAACAAAATTTTGATGATACAGAAGGTCCAGGAAAAGGAAAGAAAGGGAATCAAAAAACTGAGCAGCAAAAAAAAGATAAGAAGGATGAGTGGAATACGTCAGCATTGAAGGGGGCATTAGTTATCAGCTCGGGACTTGCTATAGATGATGCGACTATTTTGGGGGGTTATAGATGACGTCTTGATACCTATCGTGATAATCGGTGGAGTCACATACACTGCTTATGAAAATAAGGAGTTGATTGCAAAATACGCGAAGGAGATAGCAAGTATATTACCACGCGCAGTGGGGCCGACAGGATTTCAATATTCATTAAGAGCTTCGGTTGATGGTCTAGATCCAAATGTAAGAGGGGGTACGCCCCCCCTCAAAGCAGTAGAGGTTTGGAAATATGGTGAAACGACTGAAGGTAATGCCAGGTATTCTGCGAAAGACTTAGCTTCGTTCGGGCCGGGCGTTTATTTAGTACCGGAGCTTATTGGAAATCAGATCGAAATCAAAATAGCAGAAAAGTCGAAAATTTACACTTACGTGCTATCATTACTTTTGTTCACTTCCAGGAAATAAAATCTTCAGATAAAATGGAATGTAAGTTGGCTCAGTACATAAGCGATGAGATTTCAGAAAGGGCAAGGATAGTGACAAACTTTTCCCTTGAAATGAACTCTTACTTTGAAGGCAAGGAATATGGATCCGGCTTAAGGGAAATAGTAATAGGTATTATCTGTGTCAGTTTGAAATTCGAAGAATTTTTTAAAATCGGACAACCGATATATACCAAAAGCAAGCGAACAAGAAAGGTGGATATTGAAATAGAAATTGAGAGAACACTAGAATATAATATAAAGATCGACTATGAGACCTTCAAGAGCTCTAATGTTGAACAGACATAAAAATTATTAGCTGCCTCAATAATGGATTCATTAGATGTGTTCGAGAGAGTTAAGAGAGTTGATTTTGACAGCGAACAGTTTAAGATGGACCTTCAAAATTGTTTTAAAGTAATGAGGGTGGCCTGATTTGGAGCGACCTTTAGCTGAATTTCTCGTTGGGAGAAAGGTTTATTTGAAAAACATGAAGAATTTCACCAGGCTGCTTCTACGGCGGGAAAATATTCAAGTGTTCTGTGCTTGTGTGTACAAACAAATATTCCACATCAGTAAGCAAACAAATATTTTTTTTATAGCATTTATGTTTTTAATGGTAAATACGGTCATACCTAATTTTTATACTGTTTGAAATCAAACTAACGTATTCCACTAAGTGAGTGCCGCAAGCGGGGCTGCCTCGGAATACAAAGCCGCATCCATAAAAATAATGTCGGTGCGGCCCATTTCTGAAGTGGTGAAACCACCTGTATATTTTTAAGCCATTGAAGGACGCCCGTGATTATTTCTTCACACTACCTAATTTTTCCAGGTAAGGATCAGATTGCAACAAGTTCTGGAGCTTAGTAACGTTAATATTTTGAACCGGCACTTTTTCATCAATTGCCATGCAGGCAGCAAGCGCAGCGGATTGGCCAAGTACCATAAAGACCGGTTCCATACGGATCGACCCATAAGCAATATGGCTTGAAGACAAGCAAACAGGCACCAGCAGGTTTGTACATTCACTTCTTTTTGGAGTTAGCGAACGGTACGAAACAGGGTAGGGCGGGAAGTTCCCAACCTCTACATTTCCTTCATTTTTAACCATCCCATTCACTACCAGGCGCTGGATATTATGGCTATCCATTGTGTATGCCGCTTGCCCAACACCGTCTGTAACTTTTTCCTTTCCAACACAATTATGCTCGGTCATCACATATTCACCAATCATCCTGCGGGCTTCCCTTACATATAACTGCGGAGTGAAATTTCCAAAAGCCTTGTATTCATCTTTAGGATAACCCCACCGGCTTATAGTTTGCTGTATTTGTTCAGGAACCCTTTTATCAGTTTTTACAAAGTATAAAAGGCCCTTGGTGTAGGTAAGATGATTATCAAAAATCTTTTTCCGCTTTTCAAAACTCCCTTCGGCCCATTCATAATTCTCACCTATCATATCAGTTGAAAATCCACCCCTGTTATTGATATCAGTTTTGCGGTTTGGCATCAAACTCCAGATAAAATAATCATTTATTTTTCTCATGTTTGGCTGCGCTGCGAAAAGCCGTACCAGTAGTTCGTACCTGGTAGAGTCATAGTCGGCAGGACGGGTAATAGGTATGCTGTTTTCAACACTGTCAGTAAGACAAATCCTGAAATTGTAGGTTTGCAGCTTATTGTCTCCCGTTCCTGTTGGGTGTACCCCTGCAGTGCTAATGCCATACAACAGACCACTGGATGGCACCCCCGGCGTCTTATATGGATCCACACCATCAGGAAACTGGTGTATACCGGATTGTTTGAAATACTCTGGCAACTGGAAGCCATTGAGCGTTTCGTTATATTGTTTGTTATCCTCTCTTCCAACTACAAATGAAACACCAGCAGCAGCCAAAAGATCTCCCTCGTATGTACAGTCAATAAATTGTTTAGCATTGACAACTACGGTCGCTGCATTTCTATTCGCAGGATCCTTTACCTGGATAGATTGTATCACCTGTCCTTTCTTATTTACTTTGCTAACCTGCTTTTCATACAAAACATCAATATTTCCTAATCTGATATATTCTTTTATTACCTCCTCAGCTACATGAGGCTCAAAGGTCCATTGTTCGTCAACTCCATATTTCTGACCTACCCTTTGATAAAACTGCCTTGACAAGCCGGTTATAGCCTGTTTATTACCAATATCCGTTTGACCTAATCCGCCAGTTGTCATTCCGCCCAACATTCTGCCCGGCTCAATTAGTAAAACAGTTTTCCCATACTTCCTGGCAGTATAGGCCGCAATCACTCCACTGGCAGTGCCACCATAAACACAAACGTCAACGTTATATTTGTTGGGTGGAGCTGAATATGGCGAATCAAACCCGGCTTCTGATTTGTAGCTTGCTATGAAGAAAACGGTGTATAGAAAGCATTTTAATCCAGTTTTTTTCATTTGATTATTTTTATTTTAAAGACTGCCACCACTGGAGCAGGTATTCATGCATACACAAAAATGTCAATTTTTTTGCCCAATGTTGTAATCGTCAGTTGGGGTTGATGAAGATAAAATATCGATACGTAAGTATAGCCATATTTGGTGGACCCAGGCGGCCAATTGTTAAGTTGATTGTAGGTACAAACTAATCGGTGGCCACAAGTAGAATAGCGTCTGCGACTATATCTCCTTTTCCACCCTTGCCGGTTATTTCAACGAAGGCTTTGTTGCCCTTTGAAAATTTATACCTTCCCAGCGAAACCCATTCGCCGGAGGTTTGCCCAACCACCTGCACCTTTGATTTTGCAATTGTTCTGGTAAATTGTTTTTGACCATCGAAGACATTAATAACCGTTTCTTCTGACCCGGTTTCAAGTTTAGGGTAGTAGGTATAAACTTCATAATTTTTGGCCTGGCTTATTAGTGGAGTAAATTTTACCGAACTACCAGTTCCCTTTTCCGAATTTGCAACCAAATAGGTAGGCCCGTAACCACCCTTTTTACCTTTAGTCCAGGATCCTTTAATAATCAGGTTTACAGAATCTTCATTGTCAATAAGTATATCAGGATTACTACCGTCAGCAAGCGGATTGTCTTTAAGTAATGTCTGCAATTGTAAAACATCTACTTCCTGTACGCTCTTGTTTCCGTCGATAGCAAGGCTGGCCGCAACGGCTGAAGATTGCGCCAGCACCATAAAGACAGGCTCCATACGGATGGAACCGTAAGCGATGTGTGAGGCCGATAAACAAACTGGCACCAAAAGATTTTTACATTCTTTTTGTTTAGGTATTAGTGATCTGTAAGAGATTGGGTAGGGATCGAATCCACCAATCTGTACATCTCCTTCATTCTTAACCATTCCATCGACTACTATTCTCTGGCAGTTGTGCGAGTCCATGGTATAAGCTGCTAATCCAACTCCGTCTGCAACAACTTGCTGGCCTTCACAATTGGCCTGCGTCATCACATATTCGCCAACCATTCTCCTTGCCTCCCGCACATACATTTGCGGTGTCCAGTTACCATTTTCAACGTATTCGTCCTTCGGGTATCCCCATTCCAGCATTTCTTTTCTTAGGTGTTCCGGCACTCTTGGGTCATGCCCAATGAAATAGAAAAAACCTTTTGTGTAATTGTCATGTGCTTTCTGAATTTCGTTCCTTTTGCTATAGCCGGCCTCGGGAAAATTCCAGTTCATTCCAATCATATCGGTTGAAAATGGCCCGCTGTTATTAATATCAGTTTTATCATTAGGCATCCTGCTTAATGTCATAATTCCA
The DNA here is from genome assembly GCF_054461535.1 of Flavitalea antarctica. Classification (NCBI taxonomy): domain Bacteria; kingdom Pseudomonadati; phylum Bacteroidota; class Chitinophagia; order Chitinophagales; family Chitinophagaceae; genus Flavitalea; species Flavitalea antarctica. The sequence goes on along the minus strand of NZ_JBTLQG010000031.1, from coordinate 71,518 downwards.
CGAAGATTACTTGCTGGCTTTTTTTCAAGCAATCTTAATAGCAGCTCATACCTTTCGGGTTTGTAATCGTCGGGTTGAGTTATTGCAATTCTGTTTGCTGGTGAATTTGTTAAACACACCCGTATGTTATAGGTTTGTACCTTTTTATCGCCTGAACCAGCGGGTGCTAGTTCTTCATCACTGACGCCCCATAGTAAACCACTTTCTTTAACACCCGGGGTTCTATATGGATCTATTCCATCAGGAAACTGGTGTTTATCTCTTAACTGAACGCCATTATAGGTTTCATTGTAGGTACTGTTTGATTCGCGTCCGATGGTATAGGAAACACCTGACTTTGCCATAAGGTCACCTTCATAGGTACAATCAATAAACATCTTTGCCTTAATTACCTGGGTAGGGGTGCCTGCCTGTACAACATTTTCAACTTTGATCTCTGTAATTTGTCCATCCTTTTTACTAACCGCAACAAGTCTGTTTTGATAGAGTATATCCACATTGGCTTTCTGGATGTATTCTTCAAACAATTGTTTCGCAATCTGCGGTTCAAAAGTCCACTGTTCAAGCTTACCGTAGTGCCTGCCAATGCGCCGGTAGAAATCGAGGGATATACCTGTAACTGCATATTTATTCCCTATATCAGTCATCCCCAGACCACCCGACGTCAATCCGCCTAAACGAATACCCGGTTCAACAAGGATTACACTTTTACCCATCTTTTTGGCAGTGTACGCAGCAATGACACCTGCTGAACTTCCGCCATAAATGCAGATATCAACGGTTATTACGCCGGGTACTTGTGCGATAAGTGTTGGCGTATAAAAAGTGATCGTAAGGAAAATTGTGGAAAGAATTCTATTGCATAATTTCATAGGCTCCCTTTTGAAAAAAGTGATGTCAATTGTTCAATCAGTAGAAAGTAATTGATATGGCTTAAAAAGCTTTTGCAGGTGTAAGGCGCGCAAAAAATGGGCTTCGACAAACAACCTATGGAGCGAAGTTTTTTCGTTTTAATAACCGGGATTTTGATCTTGTTGACTAAGGGCAGGATTATTATTTATTTCTTCTGTAGGAATAGGCCAAAGAAGCCTGGCATCTATAAAAGTCCTTCCTGCTGCCGCCATAGCCGACTTCACTCTGCCAGTCCGCTTTAAGTCCCACCAACGTCTTCCCTCCAAAATAAATTCATACCCTCTCTCATTTAAGACAGCATCGCGGAAGGCTTCTTTACTCATTCCGGGAGGATAATCAACTGGCGAGACACTTGCGGGGCTATAACCATAGGCCCTTCTTTTGATCATGTTTAACCGTTCTAATGCCAGGGCAGGGGGACTACCTGCAGCCATAGCTGCTGCTTCTGCGTGGATGAGGAAAGCTTCTGTATACCTAAAAATCGGTACACTATAATTTCCAAATCCGTTAGGAGCAGTAATGAACTTCTTGAAAAGAATAGGTGAAGCTGCAGGTAATGCAATACTGTCACCGTTGGGTCCTAAATATTTTGTATAAAGATTGAATGATTTCCGAAGATCGTTATTGTTCCAACTATTTCCTATGAACGAATTGAGGTTAGGTAACCAGGCAAAATTTCCTCCACTGCTATAGTTGTAAGGAGGTGTGCTCGGCCGGTGTTCATATATGGGAATTTGGGACTGACGTGTATCTGAATGGTGCAGTGACATGATATCCTCTGAATTAGTAATTGTCGCAAATATTTTATAGAAATCTTCCTGCTTTTTTACCTCAACCAGAGAATACCTTCCGCTGGCAATAACATCATTTGCCTTGGTCGCAGCCTCATTCCATTTCTCCAGCGTTAAATATATTTGAGCCAGTAACATTTTAGCAGCATACTTAGATGCCCGACCGGTTTCCGCTCCTACGGTTTCCGGCAGATCCTTCTCAGCAATGAGTGCATCTTCAATGATTAATTCGTATACTTTACTTTCTGGCTCCCGAACCCCGGCAATTGAACTTATATCAACACTTTCAGTCGTTTTAATAGGCACGGCACCATATCCTCTTACGAGATTAAAATAAGCCATTGATCTTAAAAAATGCGCTTCTGCCAGAATCCTTGTTTTTACGGCCGGAGTAATTGCCTCAATCGAAGGCACATTCCCCAACACTGCGTTTGCCTGATTGATTTGCTGGTAAAGGGTAGACCAATTAACTCTTGACCTGTCTATATTTGTTTGATCCAGTATCCTGTCGAAAAGAGTAATAGGAGCCTGGGAGCCACGACCGTTGGCGTAATCCGAATGCAGTGTAATAAACAGATAATAAGTGATGCCGTAGTAGTCAGTTTGAAAAGAGGAATATGCTCCCCTTATTGCAGCAACTGCATCTGATTCTGTCTGGTAAAAATTTGTCTTGCTAATAAAGCTTTTAGGCTCCTCCTTCAACATCTTTTTGCATGAGGATAAAGCTGATGCAAAAAATAGAAATATAATAACTTTTCTCATTTTAACTAATTGTAAGAATTAAAAATCCAATTGCAATCCCACAGAATATATTTTGGCATTGGGATAGCCATTGGTGTCTGTTCCAGCTGCTAATCTGGTTCCAATTTGCTGAGAGTCGTTACCGGTAGTATTTACGTCAGGATCCAGACCTATATAATTTGTAAACGTAATTAGATTGTTTCCGCGAACATATACTCTTGCCCTGCTGAATGCCGACATTCCAATGGATTTCACAGGTATGTTGTAGCCTATTTGAAGGGTCTTCATCCTTAAATAGCTTCCGTTAGCCAGAAAACGATCAGAAGCTGCCATTTGAGTAGCTGCGCTTATTTTAGGATACTTTGCGTTTGGATTAGGATTTGCAGCTGTCCAGTAATTGCCAAAAAGATCAGCTAATTGATTTTGACCTCTCTGGAAGGAGTTTAGATTAGTATAGGCTGTTTCGAAAAAGATATCATTTCCATGCACACCCTCAAAAAACACAGTAAGATCAAAACCCTTATAAGAAAAGTTGGAGTTGAATCCGTAAGTAAAATCAGGATTCGGATCTCCTATAATCACACGATCTAAAGGATTGATTACTCCATCCTTGTTTATATCAACATATTTAATAAATCCTTTGTCATCCAATCCATCTTCATTGAAACCATAAAACATTCCGAGCGGCTGTCCCACCCTGGCTATGTTATATCCAGACAAACCCGATAGGAATCCAGCTGACACAATGTCCCGGTTGCCTTCCAATTTTAAAACCTTATTTCTGTTGGTTGAGATCTGGCCTGAAACATCCCATTTGAAATCTCCCGAAAGTATGTCTGCGTTTAAACTAAATTCTAAACCCTGGTTTTGTATTTCACCGATATTCTGAAGAATGGAGCCAAAACCTACTGATGGCGGCAATGGAACCGAGGCCAAAAGGTCATAGGTATTTTTCTTGTAATAATCAAATGTAATACTGAGCCTGTCCTGAATAATTCCAAGGTCAAAGCCTATGTCGAACTGTGAAGTTGTTTCCCATTTCAATTCAGGATTAGATATACCTACAGGTACAAATCCGATGTTTTCTGTTTGGCCCGCATCAATATATCGTGCTCCTGATAGCCTGTCCAATGACTGGTAAGGTGAAAGGGCAGTGTTACCCGTTATACCATAACTGGCACGTAGCTTAAGGTTACTGATGAACTTTACATTCTTCATAAATGCTTCATCAGAAACTCGCCATGCAACTGCTGCAGAAGGGAAAAAACCCCATTTATTTTCATCCCCAAACCTTGAAGATCCATCAGCCCTGATACTCGCAGTCAGATAATATCTATTGTTAAAAGAATAATTCACCCGTCCTAAATACGATGCAAGTACCCATTCGGAAATTGAAGATGATGGAGGACTGACGGTTGCTGCAGAACCGAGGTCATAATTCTCAGTAATATTATTTGGAAATCCGGAAACGGATATTCCGGAATTTGTGGTGGTATTCTTTTGGTAAGTGAAACCTCCGATCACATCAACATTATGTTTGTCTGCAAATTTCTTTGTATAAGAAAGAGTATTCTCATTTAAAAAAGTATTAAGGTAGCCTTGTGTTTGAGAAGCAGCACCCCTGTCGTTTGCAAAAATAATTGGTGTGTAAGTATTGCCGGCACCTGTTTCATACTCAACGCCTAATAAAGTTTTAAAAGATAATCCTTCCATAAACTTTATAACGAGTGCTGTGTTGGCGAGCACCGTATTGGTTAGTGTCCGGTTCTTATAGGGTTTATCATATATAAGCGGGTTTCTCATGTCAGTAGGGTCAACGAAAGGATATTGTTGTTCTATGCGCATAATCTGTCCGTTTGGAGCATATGGAGATAACGTGGGGGGGGCAGACATTGCTCCGGAAAAAACTGTATTGCCCCTTGAACCATTATCTACAGGCACTGTAAACCGCTCCCGCCTTGAAAGGGTTATGTTTTCAGAAACAGTTAACCAGGTTTTTATGTCGTGATCAAGGTTAAGACGCAATGAACCTCTTTTTATTCCTGAGTTGAAAATGATACCGTCCTGTTGAAAATAATTGCCTGAAAGAGAATACCTGGTTTTTTCAGAGCTGCCAGTAAACGTAACAGTATGATTTTGAACAGGCGCAACCCGGAAAATTACATCCTGCCAATCTGTTCCTGGATTGCTCACAGTATCGGGGTTAAAGTAGGGTTGGAGTCCACTATTTTTGAGCCATTCATTTGCCACTACTGCATACTGTTTTGGATCCAGCATTGTGTATTTTTTGGCTACATCCTGCAGGCCATAATAACTGTTGACACTAATCTGTCCGCTTTGGCCAACTCTCCCTCTTTTAGAAGTAATAATTACCACGCCGTTGGCACCACGTGAACCGTATATAGCTGTAGCGGATGCGTCTTTTAATATGTTGATTGATTCGATATCTGAAGGATTTAAGAAATCAATTCCTCCTGTTAAAGGAAAGCCATCTACGACATACAGCGGCGTATTACTTCCAATCATAGAGTTTCCCCCTCGTATCCTTACTTGTATTCTTGAGCCAGGTGCAGCTGAGTTGTTGGTTACCTGAACACCACTTGATTGCCCTTTCAGCGCTTCACCAATGTTATAAACTGGTGTCAATTCCAATTGCTCGGTCTTAACTTCTGATACAGAACCAGTAAGGTCTCTCCTGGTTCTGGTTCCATAACCTACAACCACAACCTGGTCAAGTGAGGCGGCAGTAGCTTTTAGTTGCAGGTCTACAGACACTGTTGCTTCTTCTTTCAGATTATAACCTGATAAGGTTTGTGATTCATAACCTACACTTGAAAAAGAAAAACTGTAGGGACCTCCAGCCGGTACACGAGCAGTGAAAACACCATTCGAATCCGTTTTCGTACCTGAAGTAAAATTTGTTTTGTTGTTACGAATCGTAACTGAGACATTAAGAAGGGGCTCACTAAGAGCACCATATACAATACCCTTAATTGTGCTGGAGCCCTGCTGTGCGTGCGCAGCCCGTGGTTGAAAAAAAAGAAAAGAAAATAGGATTGCTAAAAGTAATGCCTCCTGCTTAGGTGGATTTCGCATCATATGGCTGGGGGAGTTTTATGAGTAAAAAAAGTCGTTAGTCAGAATACCTTCTCATTAATCTTTTCCAGGAGATTACATTTCTACGGTGATTGTTTATACCTCTTTATTAAAAAAGCACTATCTTCCTTAGTGACTGTGAGATTGTTGAGTATTGCTATTCTTTTAAGGATTAATTCCACCGAATCTGTGCTATTATACCTACCTATAAAGAATAAATTATTAAAGTCCTTATTGTTGTAAATTATTGGCACTTTGTATAACGCAGCCAATTCGTCAAATACTATACTTAATGGTTGGTTGTTGAACATAAAATAAGAAGCACCAGCATCTTCCGGTATTGAAGGATCATCAGGATTCAATTCTCGTTTTATAATCTGTTCAGGATCAGGATTCGTGGTTAATTTAAGTGATTCCAGGTGCGAAACTCCGCTGGTACTATACACCAATGTTTGCCCAGGTAATAAATAAATATTATTCTTAAGCCTGGTGTTTCGCATATCAACAGCCTTAATTACAACTTTACCTTTAAACAATTGAACGATAACCTGGTTATCTTTTTTGTAAGTAGTAACGGTAAATTCTGTTCCTATTGCTGTTGTTACTATATCGCCAGTGAAAACTGTGAACGGTTTCAGGGAGTCTTTTGCTACTATGAAATGAGCTTTTCCAATCAGTACAAAGTCGCGTCGATCAAAAAATGGTTCATTATAAGTTACTTCGCTTTTGGGCGCCAGCAAAATCCACGAACCGTCTTGTAATTGTATTCTTTTTTCCTTACCTGTGTTATTAACTTCGTGCCTTACTTGAATTGTTACACTATTTTTATTTGTTACCATGCTATCTGAAATAGCAGGTGTAGGGTTAACATTGCTGAAAAAGTTCCAGGAGAAACTGACAATCAAAAGAACTGAAGCAGCCACAACAAAAATTTTGAGTAGCGATGGTTTACGATCTGATTTTGTTACTTCCAGGTAGCTAACCCAATCTTCGGCAAATACAGCCGTTGATAAGCTTTCCCTGGAAATTACGTTCTTTTTAAACTGCACCCATTTATCATCCAGGTTCATTTCATCCAGAACATAATCCAAAGATTTCGTTGCCCCTGTTAATTGCCAGGTATTTTTTAATTTCTCGAAATAGAGCTTATTTGCCTCGTCACCGTTTATCCAGTTTTCAACCAATACTTTTTGCTCTGCACTCACCTCGTTTAACAAGTAATTAATAAGTAGCTTATTGTATTGACTGTTGTCTCCCATACCTGGATATATCTAATACAACTACATGAGATTTTACCCTTACAAGCAAAGGAAAAATTCTTTTACTGAAGAATCGATGCAAAAATTATCAAACCCAAAGGTAAATATCCTATCAATTTTTCCCTTAATTTGGTTAGTGCCCTACTTATTTGTGTTTCTACCGTTTTAATGGAAATGTTTAACAGCTTTGCTATTTCAGCGTATTTTAAGCCTTCAAATCTGCTTAGCATAAATATTCTTCGCATCTGTTCAGGCAATTCCGATATGGCAATGTTTATGTCGGATCTTAGCTCCTTCAAGTCGATACTATTGAAGCTGCCTGGTTCAACAGCTCCGAAAGTTGTTTTTAGGAGTTCCCGTGTATACCGTTGCTCAACCTTTTCATGTTTTAAGGCATTAAGACTTGTATTATCTACTATTGTATATAAATACGATGTTATAGATACGTCTGCCCTAAGTGTTTTGCGAGATTCCCAAAGTTTTAAAAAACTCGTATTCACTATATCTTCGGCGGACTCTATATCAAAATCAAATTTACATTTGCAGTAAACGCAAAGTTTACCGTAGTTTTTTTTAAAATAAACTTCAAAGGCAACTTCGTTGAATGGACCTTCTTCAGCAAGCCCTATACCGTCAATGTGTTGCGTGTTTAAGCTCATTTGAAAAGAATACAATTTAAAACTTCCGGATTATGAAAGGAAAAACTTTAATTCAAAATTGTCTTTTTTTTGTAGAGTAGTGTAACCTTTGCTTATTCTATATCTTGAACTTCAGAGAATTCTAAGATAACGTAATATTTGCAAATTCCTGTGAATATGCATTTAACTACAGGAACACTATCAGGGAAATTATAGTGAGATTCATTTTATAACCTACCAGGTTGGTCATCAAAAACTATTTCTTGTTATCCCTTTTTGCGTTAAGTAACTGTATTTCCTCTTCTCCTTTGATTTTAATGAAAATAATAGTGCCGGGGCAAAACTTACAAGAGATTCATTTACAGGGAAAGGGGGGTCAGTTTCAGGTGGTGTTGCAATTGTCAGTGCTCAATACACTTATTCAAATACAGATGGAAAGTGGCATGCTAATCCTGGTAGGGCGGATAAATCGTACTCAGGAACATTAGCTTGTGTGGGCGTTAGTGCGACCCTTGTTGGGGCCAAGCTTAGTTTTACTACTACAACGCTTGTTGGGGAATCTACACCGAGAAAAAAAGAATTGAGTATGCTGTCATATCATCTAAATATAACATTGTTTTTTTGTCTGATGCCGTTCCTTTCTTTTTTTAATCCTGGCGAAATGAATTTATCTGGTATATACGAAATACAGCGAGCGGCTATCCATTATCGGGTGAATACCACTATGCCTACCTTCAATGGTGTTATCTCCAGGATATTTATAAATTATGGGCAAAAGAGTTAATAAGAGATAGCAGCAACGGCCCGGCTAAGTTGAGTGTGTTAATAATTGATACTCTTCAATATATCATGCTGGACAGTTCTCACTGCATAAAAAGTAACCGAAAAGAATATTTTGGATTAGAAAATTAGGATTTCCATTTAATCGGAAGTGATCGAGCGCGCGACTTTACAATAACAGCGATAGGAGTTGAAAATTTTTTATCGGTACCCTGCAATAAATTCTTATTTACAAATATGAATACTTTATCGCAAACCCTTGTGTCGTTCCAAGAACTTATCCATTGATTTTCCTCGAACGAAAGTAATCTGTTTCCGACCACTTGTGTATCAAAAGCATTCAGTTCGGAATGATAGCAAAGAACTATAGTGTTGATAATAACAAGCAAATGCCTGATGAAACCCGTTACCACGTTTTGGGTAATACCAAACAGAAAGGTAAAAAATCCCATATAATTCGCGATGGCAATTTTATAAGGTTTGCATACGATAAAATTTAAGGAATAATCCGTCGGTGAATAAGCAAAGGTTAGCAGCCTATACCGCCATCAGCGCTTTGTTTTGCAGCAGGTAATCCAATGCTTCCCGGACTACTGTTTCAGGCGCTTTAGGTTTGAACCCAAGTTCCGTTCTGGCCTTCGTGATGTCAAAATTTTGCTTCAAGCCGGAGAACATGGCAATGTCTTTCACCGTTAGTACGGGCGGCTTACCGGTGAGCTTTGCGCCAAGCTGCATGGCGCCGGCAATGCCGTACAAAAGCGGCTTTGGCAGGGATGCCGGTATTTTTAGCCCCAGATGAGGGTAAGCCTCGGCAGCCATTTTAGTGACCTCTGTTAAGGTGATGGATTTTTCATTGGATAGGATATACCGCTCTCCAGGGCGGCCGTTGATGGAAGCGAGGTAACAGCCTTCTGCCACGTCTTTCACATCCACCCAGTTTATCTCAATCTTTGTGTCCACCGGCACTTTCTTGCTTACAACGAGCTTTAGGATGTTGTAGGAAGTGCTCAATGGTGCAAACGCCGTTCCGCCAATCATCGCCGACGGCAACACCGCCACTAATTCTATACCCAGCTTTTTCGCTAACTGAAAAGCGAGAAGCTCCCCATCGTTCTTTGAGTTGTAATATACATCGCGGCGGTCGGGGTTGTTGCCCAGACTCTCCTTTGTTGGTGTATGGTTCATGTTCAACGCAGCAATGGAACTAACGTACACGATTCGGCGCACACCTGCTTTGGCAGCGGCTTCTATCACATTGCGGGTACCTTGCATATTGGGTTCGTAGATTTCCTTTTGCGGATCTTTTGCCCAAAGCTTAAATACGGCACCCACGGCATAAAAGGTGTCTACGCCTTCCATGGCTTTCACAAAAGAGGCCTTATCGGTATTGTCTGCCTGAACTACTTCGCAGTTAAGTCCTGCAAAGGGTTCTTTGTTTCTGATGTTGCGGACGGTCGCCCGAACGGGGATGCCTTTATCGATTAAAAAGCGAACAAGGTTGTTGCCCAGGTGACCATTAGCGCCGGATACGAGTACGAGCTTTTTCTGTGTCATAACTTTTGATTTTGTTGATGACACAAAGCTCCAAACCCGGCATTTATTACCGCTTCGCAAATGTTACTTAATGATTCCTCTCCTGATCCTGCTTAAGCTTTTAGCATTCATACCCAGGAAAGAGGCAATGTATTGAAGCGGCACATTGTGCAGGATTGCCGGGTATATATCCAATAATTTCAGATACCGCTGTTCGGCAGTGAGCGTCGCCAAATCTTTTGAGCGGCCTTCGTTGTACGCAATAGACTGCTGAAACACCCAGATGCTAAAATCTTTGAACGAAGGGCTATTTAAGGTAAGGGTATCCAAATCTGACTTTGTGATGCGCAGCAGGCTGCAATCGGTCACACACTCTACATTCTCCTCCGACTTAGTACCGTTAACGAAATTAGTGTAGGACGTAAGAAAGCCGGGCGGGCAGTTGATATGGGTAGTTACTTCATCTCCCAAATCGTTATAATGAAACTGCCGCATGAAACCCGACACTACAAAATAAAGATATTTAGGAACCTTGCCTTCCGGCTCTACAATGCAATTCCTTGGAAAGAGCACGGGTTCAAATTTCTGTTTACACAATTCTACCTCCTCAGCGGAGAGCGTTATTTTTCGTGTTATTAATGTCAGCAATTCCTGGTGCATCGTAAAGGATTAAGCGAAATATGCATTTCTGTTTCCTAAAATAAAGCCACTAAGTTAAGAAGCTTACAATTTGGTAACAGAAATCGAACCAACGCTTTGTCAATTCCAGACTGACATTGCCTTTGAATTCCGGACATAAAGTTAACGTGTAAAGAATCTTAATTTAGTATGATGTCTTAAAGAAGGAGTTACAACAGAGAATTTAAGGAAGAAGCCATCCGCCTGCCAGGGAAATAGAGATCTAAACAGGTCGCACATGACCTGGGCAATCATCCAGATATGATTTATCTCTGGAAAAGACAGATGGCAAATGACGCTGGTAAAGCTTTCCCCGGTAACGGAAATCCAACTGATCCTGGGCTAAGCAAAATAAAACGTGAATACTTTGAGCATGTTTCATAAAAGAAAGTTTACAAAAAAATGTAAGAGCCTGCTTAGTTGTATTAGCCGCCGGATGCTATCAGGTTTCAGGAATTTGCTGATTGAATGAAAGTAAATAATGAAGCAGTACCTGGTACAATAGGATGGCAGTACATGCCCTTCAATCAACGCTTAATAAATGTATACCAGCGGTTCGTCAGCCGTTTTGTCCAGGGAATAATTGCTATAAGAACCCGGTACTTCCGTTGGATGGGATTTTATCGAAGATTGCCTTATTATTAAATCGTTTGAAAGTATTTCAGTGCGTTTTTTCTTGCCAGTACCTTCTCCCTCTATTTCGTTAATGCATAGCTGCGCAGCCATACTACCCATTTCAAATCCTTTCTGTCCCACGCTTGTCACGGAGGGTGTTAAAAGTGAAAGCAATGGATCAGAGCTAAAGCCCACAAGGCCAATGTCTGTGGGTATTTTTAATCCCATTTTCTTACACTCCGAGTAAACTGCCAAAGTAATTTGTTCGCCTGCAGCAAATATGGCATCAGGAGGCTGTTTCAGACGCATCATTTTTTGAAATCCAATCCGGCCCTGTTGAAAGCTCATTCCTGTTTTTACTATCAGATTTTCATCAATCTCAATATTATGTTTTTTTAATTGCTCGGTATAGCCACGGATTTGATTACGCACAACGTTTAAATGATCGCCACCCGTCAAAAGCCCAATTCTTTTATACCCCGATTTTAATAGATGCTCCGTGATGGTAATAGCTATAGATTCGTCATTCATTATAACACTGTTCCCGCCAAGTTTTTCAGGCGCCCTTTCGAAGAAGACCAAGGGGATATTCTGTTGCTTTGCGGCCTTAAAATGCTCGTAGTTTTTTGTTTCCTGTGACACGCATACCAGTAAACCATCTACCTGTCCTGCAAGGGACTGAACCTGCATCACTTCCCGTTGATAACTTTCATTAGTCTTTGCCACAATCACATGATACCCTTTGCGAAAAGACAATTCTTCAATGCCATTTAAAACTGACATATAAAATGGGTTCAATACTTCAGGAAGGATGACAGCAATAATTTTGGTCCTGCGTTCTTTCAGGCTTTGAGCTATCATGTTAGGCTTGTAATTAAGCTTTTTAGCTGTCTTTTTTATTTTGTCGATCATCTCAGCACTGATATCGGGATGGTCCCTCAATGCTCTTGATACCGTTGAACCAGACACATTAAGCGTCTTCGCAATGTCATAGATCGTAGTAATATCTTTTTTAGATGAGATGGACTTCTTCATTTTAGCATTTTTATGTAACGGGTATCAATTCTCCGCAACTGGTTGCGCTCATAGATTGCGAAAATAGCCTTTTTTTCATTTTGAAAGACCATGCAAAGTTCATTGAGCATGAGCGCCACAACACTGGATGGTTTTGCGAAGCCATTGTTTTCCCTCGGTTCAGTCGGTAATGAGCCATGCTTTTCGGACAAAACCCCCAATTTGAAATCATGTGGAAAACTATTTTTTCTATGCAACCGATACCGCAATCGGTTACGCAACTTTATTTTTTTTTTTGTCCGGATTTTCCCTCTAAAATTGTTCTTCGATTCAAAATTTACCCAAAACTAAATTGCTTGTCATGAAAAAAAGATTGCACTTTGCTTTCCTTGGATTCGTCTTTTGCTGTGTATTTAATCTGCCTGTTTTTGCACAACAGAAAGTAAGCGGAACAGTTACCTCACGACAGGACAACACACCTTTGTCTGGCGCTACTATCCAGGTGAAGGGAACCTCTATCAGTACAATATCTGATAAAAATGGCCAGTTCACCATTGCCGCCGGTGTGGGGCAGTCCTTGATTGTATCCTTTGTAGATTTCCAGCAGTCAGAGGTGAAGATAGATTCGACTGCGAATCTTATGATTAGTCTGCAGAAGAACGATTCAAGATTGGACGATGTGGTGGTGGTTGGTTATGGTACGGCTCGTAGAAAAGATTTATCGGGGTCCGTAGCTACAATTTCCGGGGAAGAGATAAAGTCTGCGCCCATTGCGTCGTTCGAGCAGGGATTGCAGGGGCGCGTCTCGGGGGTTCAGGTGGTGCAGGGTAATTCAGCGCCTGGTGGTGCGCCCCAGGTAAGAGTTCGCGGGGCCAACACGGTGCTGGGGGGCAATGAGCCACTTTATGTTATTGACGGTGTGCCTCTTTACAATTCGACCTTACAAAATAACAATGATTTTAATACCGGCACACAACCTTCCAACGCGCTGGCCGCCATCAATCCGAACGATATTGTTTCCATGGAGGTGTTGAAGGATGCTTCAGCAACTGCCATTTACGGAGCAAGGGGTGCTAACGGAGTGGTGATTATTACCACAAAAAGAGGAAGGGCTTCGGACAAGGGAAAGATGACCCTCGAGTCTTATTATGGCCATCAGACACCGCTCAAAAAATTAGATCTGATGAACTCCCAGGAGATCATCGCCATTGCAAATGAAAAGTCGAGAAATACGGGGGCGGCAACACTTTTTTATCCGGACTCAGCGACCTCAGTTAAAACAAATACTGATTGGCAGGACTTGCTGATGCAGGACGCGCCAATACAGAATTACAATTTGTCATTTAGCGGGGGAACACCGGCAAGCCTTTACAATATAAGTGGTAATTATTTTAACCAGGAAGGTGTCCTGGTGAACACTGGCTTTAAGCGCTATGCTGTCCGGGGCAATTTTGACAATCGGATCGGGGAGAGGCTGAAAATTTCCACCAGTCTTTCTGCTAATCGCTCGGAGACCAAAAGAACGAGTATCTATTGGCTGGGCCTGGCAATAGGTGCATTGCCTACTTTTAACCCCTATAACGCTGATGGCAGCTATGCCGATCTGCGTCCTCTGCCAAATGGTATGGAAAATCCTGTGGAAGGCGCTTTAAAAAATTCGGATGTGGTGACAGTGAACCGCTTCTTAGGAAATGTTTTAGCGGAGTACACCATCTTTAAAGACCTGACCTATGGCCTCCGGGTTGGTTTAGATTATCAAAACCAATTGAACGATGTGATTGTAAAACCAGGTAACTACAACTTCCCGTTTCCTGTTGCATCCGTGAGCAATACCTATGACAACAACTACCTGATTGAAAATATCTTCAATTATAGTCACAGTTTTAAAAGCCGTCACCGCATCAATGCTACGGCCGGCTATACCTGGCAGAAGAATGTTAGCCGTTTTTTCCAGCAAAGTGGTACCGGCTTCCAGTTTGATTTTGGAACTGATAACCTGGGAGCAGCCGCAGTCACTAACCCCAATGTCTCGCAAAAAAACGAGTGGGCCCTGCTCTCTTACCTTGGCCGGTTCAATTACATCTTAGACGATAAATACATTGTTACCCTCACGGGCCGGGCAGACGGATCTTCCCGGTTTGGGCCCAACAACAAGTGGGGATATTTTCCTTCTGGTGCGGTTGCCTGGCGGGTATCAAAAGAAAAATTCATGGAGGATATTTCCTTCATCAGTGATTTGAAATTGAGAGCCAGTTATGGCTGGACAGGCAACCAGGAAATCGGCTTGTACAACTCCATATCAAGGATGGGCTCTGTGACGACTGTTTTTGGTAACCCTCTTGTGGCAAATATAGCCTACGTACCAGTTTCACTGGCAAACCCGGATCTTAAGTGGGAAGTCAATAAGCAATTTGACCTGGGTTTGGATCTGGGTTTATTTCAAAACAAACTAAGCTTGGTATTGGAATATTATCACAAGCGGACAGACGACTTGCTGGCCAACTTACCCATTGCCGGCTCTTCCGGATTCTCGAGCATCCTGATTAATTCTGGAAGCATTGAAAACAAAGGATTCGAAGTGTCCGTCAATTCGACAATAGTGGATAAAAAAGATCTCAACTGGTCTGTTAATGCCAATTTTTCAAAAAATAACACCAAGGTGCTGGACCTGGCAGTAAGCAGCAATGAGTTTTTTGCCCCCAATCTGCCATCAGCCATCGACGCTCCGGTTAATATCATAAAAGAAGGAGAGGTGCTTTCCGCTTTTTATGGGTATAAGGAGGATGGGCTGACGGCTACAGGCGATATTAAATACGTGGACCTGAACAAAGACGGAAAAATTGATGGAAGTGACCGCACAATTTTAGGCAGTCCTTTTCCGGACTTTATCTATGGCTTTAGCTCCAATTTAACTGTAAAGGATTTTTACCTTACCGTTTTTTTGCAGGGAGTGTCAGGGGTACAGGTTTTCAACAGCAATGACTTTCTCCTTGCTAATTCATTTGTTCGTCCATCGCAGCAGTTGAAGGAGGTGACAGAACGCTGGACGGCTGCCAACCCCAATCCTAACGCTAAATACCCGAGGACAAGCGCCATCCAAAACCTGATCTCCGAGCGCTTTGTGCAGGATGCTGATTATTTGCGGCTACGCAATATTGTATTAGGGTATAACCTGCCGGTTGCTAAAATGAAGGTGGGTTGGCTTGATGCTGCCAGGTTCTATGTAAGTGCTCAGAATCTTTTCACCATCACCGATTACCATGGCTATGACCCGGAAGTTGCCAGCACCAGTTCTTCTTCCCTGGTGAAGGGTGTTGATCGATTTTCTTATCCTTCGGCAAAAACATTTACTGTAGGCTTTAACGTCACATTCAAATAAATTAAGTTTTATGAACACTACGAGAACAGCAAAAAAAATATTTACGGTGGTATGCCTGTTTTCAGGGCTGCTTTTTTCGGGTTGCACCAAGGATTTGGAAGAAGAAGTGTATTCATTTGTGGCTGTACCCAACTTTTGGAAAACGGCTGCCGATGCTGAAGCCGGTATAAAAGGCGTTTATGCAAGTTTTTATCCGCTTATGAATTCAAATTATTGGGTAGTTCTGGAGCAGCCAGCAGATTTTACAACTATCAATAGAAACGATACTCACCAACAGCTTGACCGCTGGGATCTACCATCAAATCATCCCTTTGTTACAGACCTGTGGAATGCTATGTACCAGCAGATTGCCAGGGCTAATGGCGTTATTGCTAATGTGCCTGGTATCAACATGCCGGATGCTGCAAAAAAAGGGGTTTTGGGAGAAGCGAAGTTCCTGCGGGCATTTGACTACTTTACCATCGTCAGGATGTTTGGAGCAGCTCCGCTCGCGCTTACTGTTGTGCAAGGTGCGGACTCGGCCTCATTACCAAAAACCCCGGTGGACGCCATCTATGCGCAAATCGAAAAGGACCTCAAGGAAGCAGAAGTGGAACTGCCGGCGACCCGGTCTGGTGCAGAAACTGGTCGTGCCACGGCTGGTGCTGCCAGGACACTACTGGCCTGGGTTTATCTAACCCAAAAAAAATGGCAGCTGGCTTCCGACAAAGCAAAAGAAGTGATGAGCAGCGGCCGGTATAGTTTGCAGGCAAAATTCGGCGATGTGTTCAGCGTAACCAACAAGAATAACAGCGAGATTATTTTTGCAGTACAGTTTGACGGTAGCACACGCGGAAGCAACCTTTCATCTTTTGCCAACATCGGCGGTTCGAATAGCCCTTATGCTGCAAACGGTGCATTAGTGTGGTCAGTAGATCCAAAGTCTGATATCTGGACAAAATGGGATGTCACAGAAGACAGAAGAAACTATTCGGTCTATAGTTCTGTTGTAGGAAGAAATGGAAATTTAATAACAGCAGATCCTAATTTTCCATCTTATGGCAAGTGGAGGGATCCTACCGAACCAAACCAAAACAGTTGCAAGATAAACCCTCCGCTGCTCCGGTATGCCGATGTTCTTTTCATCTTTGCTGAAGCTGAAGCGCAGGCAAAAGGAAGTCCGACACCTGAGGCATATGAAGCCTTAAATCAAACCATCCGCCGGGCCTATGCACTGCCCGTTACCGCAACATCAGCGAAAGATGTCAGTGGCTTAAGTCTGCAGGCCTTTACGGACAAAATCATAGAGCAACGCGGCTTTGAATTTACCATGGAGGGTAAGCGTTTATATGATCTGATGAGAACCGGAATTTTTCCGGCCAAAATTAAAGAGGTTGGAAAGCCTGCACCCAGGGGTAATCTTTTCCCGATACCGCAAAGCGAAATTGATGCCAACGAGGCCATCAGCAGTTCCGATCAAAACCCTGGTTATTGAGTGTCTTCCTGGTTGTTATTTCTAAACTAATTGGTAATAGTGGTGATGATATGATAAAATCTCCATTATTACCAACCTGGTCTCATGGAAGTCATAGAATCATAGAAACAGAACCAAAGCTACCGCGGGTAAGCATCATCGACCTGAAAATCTGTGCACGGTTATGAAGTTAAAAATATACTTGTTACTTGTTTTTTGTCATATTTCCTTTTTGCAATCAGGCGCACAAAAGACTTATGAATTAAAAAACGATCAGATAGAAATAATTATTGACGACAAGGCAAACCTTACAGCATTAAGAAATTTACAAACAGGTAAAAACTATGCATCGGGCAAACAACTTTGGAGAATGTACTATGATGATTCAAGACAAAAAGACAAGGAAATCCAGGCCGGTGATAGTGAACCAGATATTGAGCAACAAAATGATACAATTTCAATAACCTATCAACAATTAAGCTATAATGGAACGGCCATTTCATTCACCCTTAATTTGGAGATTACACTAGAAGATCATTTGGTTCGTTTTTCCTCCTCAATCGTAAATAAACAACCGCATACTATTATCAGAGAACTGCAATATCCACTGATAGGAAATTGCCAGCTATCCAAAGATCAGCAACTGTTAACGACTTATTGGGGTGGGCAGATTTATCAGAATCCGAAAAAGCAGATTGCTGCTTACAATGCAACATATCCCCCTTACTACCCACCATCGCAAAAGTTCCTCCAAATGGATCAGCGTTATCCAACCGGTTGGGCTGGAGGCGGCTTATCTGCTAATTGTTTTGCTTTCGTAGGGCAAAATGAAGGTTTATATTTTGGCAGTCATGACACTACCTTCCAGGATACCGGACACGGCCTTAGGCTTTATCCAGGCAAAGGATCTGTGTTTGATGAATTGGAAGCTGGCTTTTATAAATATCCCGGTTGCTTATATGGCGAGACCTGGTCATGTAATGCTAATGTTATCAGTCCTTATTCCGGCGATTGGCATCGTACCTCTAAAATATATAGGGAATGGTCTGATACCTGGTGGCATCATAATGATGAACCGGCGTGGGTTAAACAAATGAAAGGATGGCAGCGCATCATTATGAAGCACCAGTATGGTGAAGTGCTTTTTCCTTACAGTACTTTGAGTAAAAGGGTAAAATCAGTAGGAGAGAGTGTCGGTTTAAAAACCGTACTGATACACGGCTGGCATCTTGGTGGTCATGATAATGATTATCCCAATTATATTCCGGATTCGTTACAAGGTGGTGAGAAAGAATTTAAAAAGCAGATTGCGGATTTTCAAAAAGATGGTGGTGCAGTCTTATTGTACTATAGCGGCCGGTTGATGGATAAAACATCTGAGTACTATAAAGGTGAAGGCAAACAAATTTGTCTGCGAGACAACACAGGAGCTGAGATAAACGACTCTTACCGTTTTAAAGGGCCGGGTACATTTACCGGCACCTATAATTCCCGGACCTTTGCTATTGCTGATTTTCGGGAAGTTACCTGGTTAAATAGGCTAAAAGAGATGGCAGACCAGGCCATTGCCTATGGTGCAAAAAGTGTATTTTATGACCAAATGGGTTGGGGTGAGCCGGCAGACTGGGACCTGTCAAAAGAATTCCCTGTGCCTTACCTCTCCACTATAAAAGACAAAGCAAATGCACTAAAGCAGTTACATCAGTACATTAATGAAAGAGACAAAAATATCGCGTTAGGAATTGAGCTGCTCACGGATGTTACGGCACAAAATGTAGATTATATCCATGCGCGTTATGGCGCTACGGAAGTTTTGAACCCAGATTGGGAGCAGAGAGGCGAGCAACCCCGAAGGACCAATTTCATCGACTGGTTCCGTTTTACTTTCCCGGAGATTATTTTGTCGGACAGAGATATACGTGACGATTTTGACATTGAAAGAAGGGTAAATCACACAGTTCTTAAAGGCTTGCGTAATGATGTTGAAATTTACCGGTGCCGGGGATTAATTGACGAAACACCACATTACCAGCAATATCTTACAAAAATCAATAAGCTGAAGGAGCGGTTTGCCGAATTGCTTTTGCTGGGACGCTATACTGATACCGAGGGGTTGGAAACAGACAACAAACAAATAGAGGCAAGGCGTTTTGAAAATAAAAACAAAGCGGCTGTTGTTCTCACACAAAGCTTCCTTTCGTCAGCAACAACAAAATTGAAAATACCGGCAGGATATTATTACCGTGAATCTGGTTTTGTCGGTGGTGTTTTGGTTAATCCTGGTAAAGGTTTTATAGAGGTCAGTATAAAAAAGAATGGGCTGGCTGTAATTGTACTGGAAAAATTATAAAAAATGAAATTAATCGTTCCTGAATATTTGTTTAGTTTATTGATACTGTGGACTGCTTGTTTTATCTCAGCAAACACAACAGCCCAGACACGGTATTCATTGGAAACCGCGAATGCAAAACTTTCTGTCAATCCAGATGGTGTTATTTCAATTAAATCAGATAATACCGGGCAAATTATTAACGGCGATATCAGAACTCTCTGGTCTTTGTCTCTAAGAAATATGACAGAAGGCAGTGATGTAACTCCCAAAATTTACCAGGTTGCACCAACTAAAGAATTTGAAGTTAAAAAAACAGCCGGTAAAATTTTGATCAGTTATCACAACCTTTCAATTGATAAAAGAAAACTTCCAATTAACATCGTCCTAAGTATATCAGCTGAAAAGGACCATTTTTCATTTAGTGGCAATTTGCAGAGCGGCACAGAGGAGTGGCAATTGAGAGATTTTTCGTATCCGATCCTCGACAATGCTGGCCCGATGCAGCAAGATTTCAAGCTATATATTCCAAATGGTTTAGGACAATCGTTTGAAGCATTCGGGGCAGGCAAGCGAAGTTTTGATTATCCGAGTGGCAAAGGTAGTATGCAATGGCTTACTATTAATAATGGTACCACAGGCTTCTACCTGGCCAGTTATGATACTTCCCGCGGGAAAAAACGATTTGAAATTTCCTTCGATACAGTCCGCCGATTATATCATTCTTTGCTTACATTTCCAATTTACACTCAGAGCTTTGAACTGCCGCCGGTTGTTGTTACCTGTTATGAAGGAAAGTGGTATGAAGCGGCTAAGAGGTACAGGGCGTGGTATGACAAGAGTTTCAAAATTCCGGATTTACCTGGATGGGTTAAGTTGGATGCAGGTTGGGTGTTGGCCATACTCAAGCAACAGAACGGCTATGTCATGTGGAAATATTCCGATCTCGACAAGCTTTGTGATATTGCTGACAAGCTGAACCTGAAAACAATAGGACTCTTTGGTTGGGCAAACGGTGGTCATGACTACCTGTACCCAAATTATATTCCTGATGATTTAATGGGGGGAAGAGATGGTTTGCGGGATGCCATTCAGCGGGCACATAAACGAGGATTCAAAATCATCCTGTATGCAAATGGAACAATCATTGATGCATCTACTGAATACTACCGCTATAATGGCAATAGCACATTAGCACTCAAGGAAGATAAAGAAGCATATACAAGCAGTATACGTAAGTACAATAGTTCCACGCCGGTTGTATTTGTTGAAGCTTCATACAGTTCTTCTCTCTGGCGAAAGACAATGTTAGACCTCGCGCTGCAGGCGAATGAACTTGGTGCCGATGGTATTTTGTATGACCAGGTGGGAGTAAAGGGCGCAACACTTAATTTTTCTAAAATTCAGGATCATAAATTACCACAGGAGGCCGGTACTTTTTATCGTTATATGATGCTGAAACAGATTCGTACTCAACTTAAAAATATCAATCAGGATTTTGTGGTTATGACTGAGGGGGTAAATGATGGAGTATTTACTGATATTGATTATTACCACGGTTGGGGTGAAGGTTCTTTTATGGCGCCTGATGCCTGCCCGGAGCTTTTCCGGTATACATTTCCGGAATTGGTAAAAACGCAAAGGCATTCCTCCCCGATGTTACCAAGAACACAGGCAAATTACGCAGCGGTTTTTGGCTTACGACATGAAATTGAAATAAGATGGGAAGCAGATGTCGATTACATATTGAAAGGAAAACTGCCCGATCAGCATAGTTATTCAGACGAAGCTTATTATCCTCCGGATTATAAAACTATAAATTCCACTCCACAGGAAGTAGCAACCCGCTATGTTCATGAACTAGTCGCTTTTGAAAATAGATACGCTGAATTCTTTCGAATGGGGAAATTTGTTGATGAAGAAGGGTTTATTGTTACAGGAAAGGATATCGTAGCTAAGGGCTTCGTTAATAAAGACAGGCTGGGAATTGTGATATGGAACAAAAATGAAAATAAAGAACAGCCGTTTAAGATCTCGGTGCCTGGCTATAGGTGTATACTCAGCGCAGAGCCGGCTAAAGAAAAAGTAAAATCTACCAACTTAATGGAAGCCAATTCGATCCGGCTTCTTGTTTATACTAAAACTAAATAAAATGAATTTACCGTTAAAAGGAAAAGTTGCATTGGTAACTGGTGCTGCAAGGGGCCTCGGAAAAGGAATCGCCCTTGTATTAGCAGAGCAGGGGGCAGATATAATTGTTAATGATAAAAAGATGAATAATGAGGGCGAAGAAGTTGCCAGGGAGATAAAAAACTTAGGTAGGCGGGTGTTACTGGTGGAAGCAGATGTAAGCAAGGGCAAAGAAGTCGATGCTATGTTTCAGGCTATTAAAAAGGAATTTGATCAATTGGATATTTTGGTTAACAACGCAGGCACTTCGCAGGCAAAGGATATTTTTGAAAGTTCGCTTGATGATTGGCAGTATATAATTGATATGAACCTTACAAGTTGTTTTTTATGCTCAAAATGTGCAATGGAAATAATGGCTATCCAAAAATATGGACGCATTATCAATATTAGTTCTGTTGTTGGCGAAAGAGGTGCATTATTCGGACATGTGCATTATGCGGCTACCAAGAGCGGTATGTTGGGAGTAACAAAAACGCTGGCCAGAACAGGTGCTCCGCTTGGCATTAATGTGAACGCGGTAGCGCCTGGCGTGATAGAAACTGAACTATTGCTTAAAACGCATGGTGCGGAAGGGGTGGAGAAATTGAGTGCTACCGTCCCTTTGGGGCTTGGAAAGCCAAGGAGTATTGGATTAGGGGTGGCTTATTTATGTGGTGAGGGTGGTGATTATGTTACGGGCGCATGTTTAGATATAAACGGTGGTATCAATATGAGATAATAATGAACAAAAACAACTTCTATAAATGGGAATTATTAATCTGGCTTTGGCTGGCTTTCTTTTTTAACCAGGCTGATCGCCAGATTTTCAATGTGGTTTTGCCCTCTATCAAAACTTCACTGGGGTTAACAGATGCGCAATTGGGAATGGTTGCTTCTTTGTTTGTGTTGACAGTGGGCGTTTTCATTCCTATCGCTGGTTTTGTGGGAGATCTTTTCAGCAGAAAGAAGATCATCGTGTTCAGTCTTTTGTTTTGGAGCATTGCCACGGCACTTACCGGCACAAGCAATTCATTGCTGGCGCTTATATTATTCAGAAGTATTGCAGTGGGTGGTGGAGAAGCTTTTTATGCACCGGCTGCCAACTCTTTAATTGGACAATATCATCAAAAGACAAGAGCAATGGCTATGTCTATCCATCAAACTTCTTTATATTTTGGAGTTATTTTAAGTGGATGGTTGGGAGGTTATATAGGTGAGCACTACGGTTGGAAGACTACTTTTTATCTTTTTGGAGGCGTAGGTATTATCTTATCATTGCTGTTGGCGTTTCGTTTGCAGAAAACAACAAAGGCGATCTCGAACCTCACAGCGGAAGAACAAAAAGGGTTTATCAAAAAAGCATTCCTGGCGATTGCAAAAAATCCAACCGCCTTACTATTGATCGTCGCATTTGCGTGTATGGTATTTGTAAATGTCAGTTATCTCACCTGGATGCCCACTTTCCTTCATGAAAAGTTCGGTCTTTCATTAACGAACGCTGGGTTTTCTTCAATGTTCTATCATCACATTTTTGCATTTGCGGGTGTAGTATTTGGCGGATGGCTGTCGGATCGCGTTGCATTAAAACGGCCGAATAATCGTTTTTTTGTCCAGGCCTTTGGTCTTCTGCTGGGTGCTCCCTTTATTTATTTAATGGGCCAGGCTGATAGTACTATTGCTACTTATATCTTTCTCGGAGGCTTTGGTTTCTTTCGGGGTGTTTACGATGCAAATATTTATACCACTTTATTTGAAGTAATTCAGCCGGCTTACCGGGCTACGGCTGCAGGCTTGTCCGCCATGTTTGCTTTTATTGTTGCTGCTATCGCTCCTTTTTTATTGGGATACCTCAAGCCAACCCTTGGATTGTCAAATGGATTGTCGTCTTTGTCCGTTGTATACCTGTTAGGAGGTATCAGTATATTGATTGCTGTTCTAAAGTTTTTTAGTAACAACATTAATTTAAAACAAGTGGATCATAAAGATTACCTGGTTGGGGCAAAGTAGTTATTCCGGAAAAAACGGACGTTGTTTTTATCGTTATGAACGGGGAGTTGGGAAATATAAATGTAGATGAGGCCATCAAATTAGTGGCGTGTTGATCCATCCTTAGCCATCCCTATGCATTGTGGAATGTTTGCAGAAAACACGGAAGACCCTGAACTTTTTGTGAAGGATGCCGGAAGAAAGGTGTGGGTACAAAGCTGCTGACGGTTGGCGAAGACTTGGATCTATGAAGAATCGATGGTAGTTGCTTTTCGTTCTTCGTCCGTTCAAATGGTTGGACAAATTTCTTTTTGTTAAAGCTGTAAAAGAAATGATTGACTGTAAGATGGATAAACCTCTGCCACAAATTACGAAAGGAACATATAACGGCTGGGATGTTCACCTGCTGGAAAATGAGTGGGTGAAACTCTTTGTTGCACCACAGTTTGGGGGAAGATTGATTCAATTGGAATTGGACAATCACCAGTTTTTCTTTTGCAACAAGAAACTAAAAGGGATAAGCCCGGATGATACCAGGTTGGGCGAAAATGGCAGCTGGTTGAATTACGGCGGAGAAAAAGTCTGGCCCGCGCCACAAGGCTGGAACTCCCCAGGCAGATGGCCAGGTCCACCCGATCCGGTGTTGGATGGAGGAGAGTATCAGTGTGACCTTATAGCCGGGGAAAGCAAGAATCAGGAGTTACGCTTAGTTTCGCCGTTTGATCCTTTTACCGGCCTGCAGATTGAGAAAAGAATAAAGCTTCACGCGGGGAGTACAGCGATCGACATCCGTGTGTTGTTTCACAATATGTCGGACAAGCCTGTTGAGTGGTCTGTATGGCCGGTATGCCAGCTTGATGCTCCTGATCGGGGTCCTGAAAATCAGTATTACATTGTTTGCCCATTAAACCCGGCAAGCTTGTTTGAAGGCGGTTACAAGGTGATGCATGGTTTGGTAAACAACCCTCAGAACGAATTAGATGCTTATGGGAACCTTATTGTCAATTTCAAATATCTGGTCGGAAAACTGGGGCTGGATTCGAACGGCGGATGGATCGCGTATCATGCCCGGAACGAAGGCAAAGTGCTCGTCTTAAATTATCAATACCAGGATGGGGAACCCTATCCTGATAACACGAGTATTCATATTTGGACGCAGGGAAAAGGCCAGATTTTTTCAAGAAACCGCCTGATGGACTTTGCCGATGACCAGGAACTTAATCCGCCGTATTTGGAAATGGAACTGCTATCACCTTTAAAGGAAATTTT
Organism: Flavitalea antarctica; assembly: GCF_054461535.1. Lineage (NCBI taxonomy): Bacteria > Pseudomonadati > Bacteroidota > Chitinophagia > Chitinophagales > Chitinophagaceae > Flavitalea > Flavitalea antarctica. The sequence continues at coordinate 46,876 of NZ_JBTLQG010000031.1, read as the reverse complement.
TCCCGGTGGTGTATTTGAATTTAACTACCAGGTGCAGACCTGCACTGTTCCTACCGGCGTGTCAATTCAACGCGTAAATGAGCGGGCCGTTATTTGCGAGCCATTACAGATTTCCTTTCGTGAAGAGGCGTATTTCATTACCGGGCAATATGGTTTGTTCCAAAAAGGAACGCTCGTTATTAAAATCGAAGACGAAAATGGCAGCACGATTGAATTTGATTGCGGGGAGGTATCGCCGTTACAAGGAGTGCGGGTGGAAAGACTTATTTACCACAATACGATACCGGCAGCTCCTTCCGAGATTTCGCTTTTACTAGTGGGTAAAAAGCAGAACTTAATTGGAATAATCGATAGATCACCTTTTATAAACAACAGACCTGTAAATAGTATCTATGCCATCAAATAGAAGAAATTTTATACGAAATGCGGAACAGCAAATCAACCTTGTTAGTAATCCTCTTTTAAAAAACCAGGAAGTAGTTAAAAACTATCGATCGTCACTTCCGATATCACCTGTGTTTCATATCAACGACAAAAATGTAATTCCCCTGGGCAAATATGATCATTCGGGTAAAGTGGCTTTTGGTTGTACAAAGGACAAAAACCATCAATCATTTTACAGTGTGCTGGGTGGGATGCCAGCATCAATATTGCGGGAAGTGGCAAGAACCGCCGGTGTGCACATTTATTATGAAGGAACCAATACAGTACATATTAACAATCGTTTAATTGGGGTTCATTTTCAGCATGAAAATAACGTCGAAATCAAACTTCCTTTTAAAAATCAATGCAAGCTAACGGAACTGTATGATGGAGGTGAGGTGACAGCAAACAATGGACAATGTACGCTGCCGTTAGATCCTGGCGTTGCAAAACTTTATTTTTTAGTAGACGGAGAAAACACTGTGATAAAAACATAGGCAGCTCCCGGAAGCGTATGTCGTATTTATAATCGTTTCATTTTTTGTCAGCTTTGAAAGTCGAGGGTAAAGTATCGAAGGAAACAAGCGCCAATTTTACAAGTTTTATTATTCAATTATTCAAATGAAAATAACAGGAATAAAAACATTTATCTGCCACGCTTACCGCACTAATTGGGTGTTTGTAAAAGTCGTCACAGACGTAGATGGGCTGCATGGAGTAGGGGAGGCAACATTGGAGTATAAAGAACATACGGTAGCAGAAGCCTGCAAAGAACTCGAAAGAGCATTAATCGGAAAAGATCCGCATCGCATCGAGGAATTTTGGCACAGTGCTTACCGCGACGCCTACTGGCGAGGAGGTGCTGTGCTAATGACTGCAATCTCCGCTATTGAAATGGCGCTCTGGGATATTAAAGGGAAAGACCTGGGTGTGCCGGTATACCAGCTGCTCGGAGGTAAGGTCCGGGATGAAGTGCCGTGTTATGCCAACGGCTGGTTTGCGCCGGCCAGGCGACCTGATGAATTTGCGGCCAAGGCTAAGGAAGCAGTTAAGCTGGGATTCAAGGCGCTGAAATGGGACCCTTTTGGCTCCGCCTACCTGCAGATTGAACGGAAAGCCCTGAATGAAGCCATAGAGTGTGTAAGCGCTGTTTACGATGCTATTAAGGACGAAGCAGATATCATTATTGAAGGACATGGGCGGTTTGATATTCCTACCGCTGTTCGTATCGGTCATGCCCTGAGCGCGTTTGATATTTTATGGTTTGAGGAACCGATACCTCCACAAAACCTGGAAGGCCTCGCCGAAGTAAAAAGGAGGATTCAAATTCCTGTTTCCGGCGGCGAACGCCTGTACAATCGGTGGGACTTTCGCACTCTCTTTGAATTGAAGGCGGTTGATTTTATTCAGCCGGATGTGAGCCACGCAGGTGGAATTATGGAGTTGAAAAAAATCGCTGCAATGGCAGAAGCTTATCACATTCCCTTTTGTCCGCACAATCCAAGCGGGCCGGTGGCTAATGCCGCTACGCTTCAACTGGCAGCTTGCACCCCCAATTTTCATTTATTGGAAACAATGAGTTCTGATGTTCCCTGGCGTTCGGAAATCAGTACAGAAAATGTGACGTTTGTGGACGGAAAAATGGCTATAGGTGACAAGCCTGGTCTGGGCATAGATATCGTTGAAAAAATGATTGCAGAACATCCTTTCGAACCCAAAGAGTTGAGACATTACAAAGGCTCTCTGACGGATATCCGGCCCGCTGATGCAAAATCTTATTTCTCAAAATAGAGAGAAAACCACCGATGAAAATTGGCCGGATGGGAAAGTGATTGTTGCAAAGAATCGGCTGTCATTCATTTAGCCAAATAGTCAAGCTGAAAAAAGACAGCGTTTTTTAATAGTAAAGAAATGAAAAAATAAGAGAAATGGAAAGTACGCGACGTAAATTCTTAATTGATTCTTCCCGGGCGGGTCTCGGTGTGTTTGTCTGTTCCTCTTTGCCAGGCTTAAGTTTTCTGGAACCATCTAAATCAAACCTTGTAGCCAAAATTGTAGAGGACAAAGGTGTTTCGAAAATTAGCATCAACGGCAAAATCTTCGAGTCGCTTTCATTTCGTTCGTTTCGTCCTGAGGAAAGGAATATCAGTGAATTCTATGGTGCCGGTATTCGCTTAATGAGTGTCTTGCACACTGGCCTGGATTGCACATTGGATGTACCTTATTCTCCCTTCGGTGAATCATGGAAAGGACCGGGTCAATATGATTTTTCGGTGATTGACAAGCAAATGGATTTGTTCATTAAACATGCCCCGGATGCCTATTTCAATATTATGCTGCAATTGGATACGCGGGACTGGTATGTGAAATCAAACGAATGCAATTCCAACTCTTATTGGAACCTTGTAGAAATGGTTGGGCATCAACCCTGGCGCGAAGACACGGCTCGTTTCTTACAAGACATGCTGCGATACTTCGAAAAAAAATATGGAGATAAGGTTTTTGCATACAGCCTGTTTTGTGGGGCTTCCACAGAGTGGTATACAAATTCGCAAGGCAATGGCCGCCCTGAAGCGATGATCCGGTATCACCCTTTGAAAGAAGCTGCGTATAGAAAGTTTACTGGCGATCCTTCTTTGAAATTACTGCCCCTTGATACACTGCATAAAACTACAAACGGTGTGTTCAGGGATCCTGTTGCTGATGCAACCGCATTAAAGTACTGGCATTTTCATCATGAAATCATCGGTGATGGCATTCTGTACTTTTTGAAAAAATCCCAGGAAGTTTTGCATCACAAAAAACTCCTGGGAGTATACTACGGCTACCTCACGCAATTAGATAATAAGCGGCTGTTGGAAGAGGGCCATTTAGGCTATGAAAAGGTTTGGTCTTCACCGGACATTGATATGATTTTTGCTCCCGCAAAATATGGTAAGCCCAGAGATTTTGAAGGCGAGAGTGGCTTCCTGCTGACTTTGGATTCGTTGAAGCTGCACAAGAAACTACTTTTCCAGGAAATCGACCATACTACCTATATCGCCCCACAAACCGTAGAAAACGGTCGTAGAATACCAGGCTCTAACACAAAGCTCAAAGATGAATTCCAAACCGTTCATGTATTAAGGCGTGAGTTTGTTCTGACCCGCGTTAAGAATGCTTCGCTCTGGTGGTTTGACTTTTTCGGCGGGTATTTTTATGCAAAACCATTGATGAATGAAATAGAGAAGATGATAAGCATGCAACAGGAACATCTCCGCCATTTGCACCTTGAATCCATCGCCGAGATTGCTGTATTTGGGGATGTCAAATCCATGTATTATACGCAGGCTTTTTCATCCCTTGCCACTGATCTTTTAGTAACACCGCCTGATGAACTGGCGCGGATAGGTGCTCCTTATGATATTTATAATTTCTCTGATATTGATCATCCTGATTTGCCCTTAGAACGTTATAAGCTGATAATAATCCTGAACGCTTTTGAAATTGCTCACGCGAAAAAAGAATTCATTAAAGCAAAAATGCAAACTGGCGGCAGAACGGTCCTGTGGATGTATGCGCCAGGTTACATCCAGGACAAAAAGTTTTCTTTAGAGAGCATTAGCAGTACCACTGGCTTCGCCATTAAGAGAAGAGAAGCCGCTGACAGCAGGGTACAGGTTACAGCTCAGAATTTATCATCACAATTTCCTACTGATATAACTTTTGATTTTACCAGGCCTATTAAGCCTTTGTTTGAGTTAGCAGAGGCTAACGCTGAGATTTTGGGCACCTATGTAAGTGATGGTAAAGCGGCTTTTGCCCGTAAAAAATTCAGCGGCTATACTTCTGTTTACTGTGCAGTTGGAGGAGTGCCGGCAAAGGTGCTCCGTGAAATTGCCCGTACCGCAGGTGTACATATTTTCTACGAGGGAAGTGATCCTGTTTATATCAACAATCGTTTAATTGGCATTCATATGCAAACGGATGTGACGCACAGATTAACATTAAAAACCCGGAAAAATTACAAGCTGCAGGAGCTTTTTGACGGAGGCACGATAAACGTAAAAAATGGAGAGTGTGTGTTGCCGCATCGGGCCGGATATACAAAACTCTATTTATTAAATTCATGAAAAAGGCATGCTTCCAGAGCTGGTAGATATCAAAATAACAATTTCATTTATGAATTTAATTATAGAGGCATGAAAGCAATCTTTTTACTCACCAGTTTTTTCGTTTCTTTTTCGTTCTCTTTTGCGCAGTCGGCTCAGAATGGCAACAAGCCTTCCCGTGTATCCTGGTTCCAGGATTTAGGATTCGGTATGTTCATTCACTGGAACGTGGATGTTACGCTGGGCGTAGTGATTTCGCATTCCCTGGCGGGTGCTTCAAAAGAGTATCGTGAAAAGTATTTTAGAGAACTCCCATCTTACTTTAATCCCAAAAAGTTTGACCCGGATGAATGGGCGACGCTCGCAAGGCTTGCCGGAATGAAGTATGTCGTATTCACCACCAAGCATCATTCGGGCTTTTGTATGTGGGATACAAAGACCACTTCGTTCAATGTGATGAACACACCCTTTAAGAAAGATATTTTGCAGGAAGTAATCACTGCATTTCGCAAGCAGGGCATTGCTATCGGCATATATTTTTCGCCTGAAGATTTTTATTATTTCCATAACAACAATATCCCGGTCGGAAGGCTGCAGCACCCGCAACATTATCCTATAAACAACCCGGGTTTAATGCAATACGACCAGGCTCAGTTGAAAGAATTGCTCACCAACTATGGTAAGATTGATATTCTTTTTATTGATGGTCCAGGCGATGGACTAAGGCAGTATGCGTGGAAACTTAACCCGGATTTGATCATTACACGAGACGAGATGAAAACTCCCGAACAGGTAACGCCTGATGCAGCTTTGCCTCGTCCCTGGGAGGCGTGTTATACGATGGGTACCGATTGGGGTTATAAGCCCACCAATGACCCGCATAAATCAGGGACAGAGATCATCAATAAACTTATTGAGATAAGAGCCAAGGGCGGTAATTTTCTGCTTAACGTGGGACCTAAGCCTGATGGAGAGTTGCAGATAGAGCAGCAGGACCGGCTACGTGAAGTAGCACTTTGGAACTTTGCCAATGCAGAAGCGGTTTATAAAGTGAAACCACTCCCCGTGATAAGAGAAGGAAATGTCTGGTACACACAATCCAATGATGGTAAAACTATCTATGCCTATGTGCTTCGACAAAGTGCAGAAGACTGGAAGTGGGGCGAACGAAAAAATATGGTGCTGACCCACATTGAAGGCAGTGCCGGCACTAAGGTTAGTATGCTGGGCTACGGCGAAGAACTGGTGGAATATAAAGAGGGACTGGATGGTAAAGTATATGCCTCCACTACGCCCCAGGGTTTGCAGGTCAGTGCTGTAAGAGGGCAGCGATTTTACACTAACTATTTGTGGCCTAATGCCGTTGTGTTAAAAATACAGGGCGCCAGATTTAAACCAAATCCTGCAAGCAGCAACACTCAAAGTAGTATTGATGGAGCCAAATGAACTGTTTCACTTTTTTAACTATCGATAACACCTCTAACAATGAATATCAATCGTCGACATTTTGTGGCAAGTATGACAGGTGGGATGCTCGCATTAAAAGCAAGATCACAGTCAAACCAATTTTTCCTGAAACCAGAAGAAATTGTTTCTGAGTTAAAAGACGGAGAGGGGTGGCTTCGCCTCGTACAAAAAGATAAAAACAAGTTTGAAATACATGGTGGATACAAAGAGCAGACCACGGTTTTGTACAGGGAGCCCCTCGGCGTGCGCTGGTATCGTAATAACGGTAACAATCCTGATGGTGAACGAAGAGTTGCCTGGACTAAAGCGGACAAGGTCGAAAAAGGAGATATTTTGTGGACGCTTTATGCAACAATTGATGATACGCAAAGCGGTACATGGGAAGCGATCAGCCATGTGAAAAAAGATGCCGGGGGATATCGGCTCACAACAGAAATCACACGCCGTGGTCCGGCGAGATCCGCCTCGGTTCGGGTTCATACATTTTTCACGGCACCTCCGGCACAAGCTTTCACTTTGATACCAGGCGTTGTATACAATGGCAATAAAGCAGACGCCATTGTACCGCGTGGCTATTGCCCGATGATCACGGACTATGAAGTGAAGACCAGGGAGGCCGGATCGAACAGGAGAGTCATTGCAGATCTTCCCCGGCAGGATGCTTCTACCTGGTATACTGTTCATCTATGGGGATACCAGGCGGCGTCTGCAAGTGTTAGTGTATTCGAACCAAACAAGAAGGCCGGAACGCATTTGGGCTATGCCCGGAAAGAAAAAAGCCGGGTGCTTGGTGTTATTCATACCGCCGATCCTGTTACTAATTTTCACGAGGTTACCATAGAAAATCCCTGCGTGCGGGAACGTCGTTTCCGTAATTGCACCTGGGTCTCTTCTCCGGATCGGCCTTATGAATTTAAGGATGGCGAATCCGCAGTTGTAGAACTCAGGTTGATGCCCGTAGGTGCCCCGGATATTCCCTCTTTTGTAAGCACCTGGACAGGTGAGCGCTCTTTACGCAGAAAAGGACTGGCGCCAGGGCAGGATGGAAAGGTTGTTTCCACCGCTGACCTGGTGCCGAGAAGTTACGCTTCGGAACTTGCAATCAATTGGAACAACACAAGCTTGTGGGAAGAAAACAAAGGCTACTATCGCACAGTACATCACACTGAAAATCATCCAAGGGAATTAATTCTTGGCTGGGGCTCGGGTACCATGATGATGCTGCCCATGTTTATCAATGGAGATGCAGAGATAAAAAACAGGATCCGGACTATGACCCGATTCTACATTGAACATGCCCAGGCGCCCGGCGGTTTATTTTATGGTGTGCGTATGAAAGACGGCAAATGGATCACCGCAGATGGCAATCTTGATTTCTTTTGGGCAATGAATTCCCTTACTCCGCGACGCACGACGGACACGGTGTTTTATGGTCTGAGCCTCGCCGACACCTTGCGTAATGAAAATGGCACCGGTGATAAAGCCCTGGCCGATCAGTTAGACAGATCACTTGAAAAAGCCTGCGAAGCGTTAGCCAGAGTTTGGAAGAAGGAAGGCAATATTCCGTTCCTGCTGAATCCTCACACAGAAAAAACAGTTTGGTCCGGAGCCTTTGGCGGCGCAAGGGCGATTAGCTGTCTCGCACTTGGGTCGAAGCGTTTCAACCGCCCCGATTTTTTGCAAACAGCTAAAGACATAGCCTTTAAATACGTTGCAGATGGCCTCATGAAAGGCGAAACCTGGGGTGGGCCTACCGATACGCTTCAGGGCACCGCAGACAATGAAAGCATGACTGCCATGGCGGAGGGATTGACCCTGCTGTATAGCATTACAAAGCAGCAACAATTTTTGAAGTGGGCGAGTCAGATGAGCGACCTGTTAGCAACATGGGTGTTAGATGAACGAATTGATTTTCCCGCTGATAGTGTGCTGGGAAAAAATGGGATCCAGCCTTTCGGGGCAATGATCGCTAATACTCAAAATGCGTGGGGCACACCGGGTATGTGTGTTAACAGCGGTCGCTTTCTTCTGGATCTGTACGAGTTTACAGGAGAGCGCCGTTTTATGGATTTGCTGTCCGATATTGTTCGTGTGCCATTGCAAATGATGGTGCGTCCTGGAATAAAATGGGGCAACCTGGAACCTGGCCAGATGACAGAGTGTGCATCATTCAATGATGTTCCCGATGAATTTGGGCATGCTTACCTGAATAGCGCTACCTGGCCCGTAAACTCTATGCTGTTAGGAAACATAGAATTGCCTTCCATCTACATAGATGGCGAACATATCTGGAGACTGGATCACTTGCAGGCGGAATTGAATGATAAAGGAAACCTGGTGATTATAAACCCCACGGAGTACCCTGCTAATGCGTTGTTGCGCTGGCGAAATGGAAAAACAAAGTCAGTAGCACTACCGCCAAAAGAATCAAGGCTGATCTCCTGAATTAGTTATTAAAAGTATCATTATTTTTAAGATGTTATGAAGCCACTTCTTTTAAAAGTTCCGGTTGGTCCTCAATATTCTTTTAGCATACGTAAAGACTGCGTGCCGTACTTTTATAACAGGTTTCATTTTCACCCGGAAGTCGAAATAGTTTATATACACGAAGGAAGTGGCGCACAATTTATTGGCAGCGAGATCAGTCGTTTTATGCCGGGAGATATGGTGATTGTTGGGCCAAATCTTTCTCACATGTGGCGTTGCGATGAAGAGTATTTTCTGAAAGATGATTCAAAAAAAGCAGAAGCCACCGTAATACATTTTCACCCCGGCTTCCTGGGCGATGTTTTTTTAAGTTTACCTGAAAACCGGCCAATTGTTAACCTGCTTAACAAAACACAACAGGGTTTGCGGGTTACCGGGAAAACAAAAAAAGTGGTTGCAGGCTTGATGGAAAGGTTACTTAAGGCTAAAGGGGGCGACCGGATTATCGTGCTTTTACTCATCTTAGGGTATATCTCAAAATCCAGGGAAATAGAAGTCATTGCACAGTCAGATTTTGTTTTGCAGACTTCAAAAGACCAGGCAGATAAAATGAACTCAATCTTTCAATTTGTTTTACAAAACTTCCAGGAAAATATAACCCTGAACCAGATTGCTGCAGAGGCAAACATCAGTCCAAAATCATTTTGTCGTTATTTCAAAAGGCATACAAGAAAAACCTTCTCCGCCTTCCTTGTTGAAATTCGCATTACCCACGCATGTAAACTCCTGCAACAGGAAGACAAAGCCGTGTACGAGGTGTGTTATGAAAGCGGATTCAACAACATCTCCAACTTCAACAGGCTGTTTAAAAAACAAACCGGCAGAACTCCGATGGTATATAAAAAAGAGCACGGTGTTTTCGCCTGACAGTGGATCAGAGTGTGCTAATTTTCCGCATTTTCGATCTGAACATACAGAGCACCTTCGGTTCAACACAAAACGATAAGTGCCGGGGTGGCTTATTCAAAAGGTGAACATTGTATAAAGATGAGAGAAGTTAGAGGAGATTTTAAGATTATCCGGGTGATAACTTTGAAATGATCCAAAGCTTCGTTTATGGCAACAATCACAATGAACAGTTTTACACTACCGCTTGAGAAGGTCAATATAAATGACCTGGACAGGGTAGGAGGCAAAAATGCTTCTCTCGGAGAAATGCTCCAGAATTTATCTTCATTTGGTATCAATATTCCTGGCGGTTTTGTCATCACCGTTGACGCTTATAAAAACTTTATAGAATACAATAACCTTGAAAGTATTATAAAACACATTATTGAAGCCATTGACTATAATAATCTGGAATCCCTGCGCCGCGGTGGATCGCAGGTAAGACTGCTGATAAGTAACGGCAGGTTCCCAAAAGAAATGAGCGAGACGATTATATCTGCCTATGAAAATTTATCGGCCAGGTATGGACAGGAGTACACAGATGTGGCGGTACGTTCGTCTGCGACCGCTGAAGATTTACCCGATGCATCTTTCGCAGGTCAGCAGGAAACCTATTTAAATGTAAGGGGCCCGGCAACCCTGATGGATGCTGTCAGAAATTGTTTTGCTTCTCTTTTTACCGACAGGGCTATTAGCTACAGGCAGTCTTTTGGCTATGACCATTTTGTTATTGGTCTGAGTTTATGTGTTCAGAAAATGGTCCGCAGCGACCTGGGTTCTTCTGGTGTTGCTTTTAGTCTTGATACGGAAAGCGGCTTTAAAGATGTAGTTGTGATCAGTGGCTCTTACGGCTTAGGGGAAATGGTAGTGCAGGGAGCTATATCACCCGATGAATTTATTGTTTTTAAACCTACGTTAAAAAAGGGATTTGATTCCATCATTGAAAGAAAGTTGGGAGTGAAGGATAAATTGATGGTCTATAGTGATAAGTCGGACGAAAGAGTGAAGATCATACCGACGGAAAAAGCATCGCAACTCCGTTTTTGTATCAGCGATCAGTATGTGCTACGCCTCGCAAACTGGGTTTGCCAGATCGAAGAATATTATACAACTATCAAGGGCAAGTGGACACCGGTAGATGTAGAATGGGCTATTGATGGAGAATCAAAGGATCTGTACATTGTTCAGGCACGCCCCGAAACGGTTCATTCGCGCAGAGATCATAATATAGTGGTTGAGTATTCAATCAAAGAAAAAGAGGAGAACAAAAAAATAAGGGTTGCAGGAATTGCAGTTGGTGATAAAATTGCCTCCGGAAATGTAAAAATTTTATATTCTTTGGATAAGCGGTTGATAGAAGGCACTGAGTTCCGCGAGGGCGATGTTCTTGTGACGGACATGACACACCCCGACTGGGAACCGATTATGAAGAAGGCTGCTGCAATTGTTACCAATAAAGGGGGACGCACTTGTCATGCTGCAATCGTTGCCAGGGAAATGGGGCTTCCTGCAATTGTTGGTTGTGGAAATGCAACGGAGCTGTTAAACGATGACGAATTGATCACCATCAGTTGTGCGGAAGGGGAGACTGGTTTTGTTTATGAAGGACAGGTTGCTTTCACTAAATCAGAGTATGACCTCAATACCCTTCAATCTGTAAGAACAGCATTGATGTTAAATGTAGCAAGCCCCTCTATGTGCTTCCAGTTTTCTCATCTTCCAAACAGGGGAGTAGGCCTTGCGCGGGAAGAATTTATTATCAACAATTATATCCAGGTACATCCGCTCTCGTTATTGCATCATAAAGAAATTGGAAATGTCGAATTGACAAAGGAAATACAGAAAAAAATTACCGGCTATGAGAATGAGGAAGATTTCTTTATTAAAAAACTCTCTTATGGAATAGCTAAAATAGCTGCTTCTTTCTATCCGAATAACGTCATCGTTCGTTTTAGTGACTTCAAAAGTAATGAGTATGCTAATTTACTCGGGGGAGAATTCTTCGAACCATAGGAGGAAAATCCGATGCTAGGATGGAGAGGTGCGTCCCGTTACTATTCGATGAAATACAAAGCTGCATTTGGTCTTGAATGTAAGGCCATTAAGATCGTTCGGGAAGAGCTTGGCCTTGATAACGTGATTGTGATGATACCTTTTTGCAGAACTGTAAACGAATTATTAAAAGTTTTTGAGGTGATGGACGAATTCGGTTTAAAAAGAGGTGAAAATGGGTTGCAGGTTTACTTAATGGCCGAACTTCCCTCAAACATTATCCTGGCCGATGAATTCGCGCAGCATATCGATGGCTTTTCCATTGGTTCTAATGATTTAACCCAGTTAACATTGGGACTGGATAGAGATTCATCCCTGGTTGCACATCTATACGATGAAAGGAATGAAGCAGTAAAAAAAATGATCTCTCTGGTAATCGCAGCAGCCAAACGCAATAATGTAAAAGTTGGTATTTGTGGACAGGGACCCTCAGATTTTCCAGACTTTGCACAATTTTTAGTTTCAGAAGGAATAGATAGCATATCGGTGACGCCCGATTCTGTACTGAAGACAATTCAGGCCATCAGTTACATAGAAAAGAGTATAGACCTTTCGGCTTAACATGAATCTGTTACCCATGCACTATTCGCTTACAGAGCACCGGTTAAATAAGCCCGGGCTATCTCAATCGGGCCTGACATGAATAGCATCCGAACCCAGGCGTGTTCATTATGGAGAGAAGATAGTATCAGGAAATACCATTTTAATGGAGTTTAGTAAGGATCCAAAGGTTGACATTTGTTCAGAAATAACAATTGAAATAAGATTTCATATAGCAAAAACCAAACGACTGTCACCCTTGTGTCTACAGGGGTATTTTTTTAACAACCGCTGTGTATGAATAAAAAGAATCTAGCGCTGGTACTCATTATTTGTTTATTTTTTCTGTGGGGATTAGCGCACAACCTTAATCCTATTTTAATTCCGCATTTAAAAAAAGCCTGTCAGCTCACAGATTTGCAGTCTGCCTTTATCGATTCCGCCTTCTTTATCGGATATTTTACCATGGCCCTGCCTGCTGGTTTGGTAACGAAACGATTTGGATATAAAAAAGGTATTCTGTTCGGTCTTGTTTTATTTGCCGGAGGGGCTCTTCTTTTTGTTCCGGCAGCAAACGCAAGAATTTTCGGGTTATTTCTTTTTGCGCTTTTTATAATTGCTTCCGGGCTCACATTTTTAGAAACCGCTGCTAACCCTTACATTGTTGTTTTAGGTGAGGAGAAGACTGCGGCATTTCGGCTAAACCTGGCCCAATCATTCAATGGCCTGGCTGCGACCCTGGCACCATTGATAGGCGGGCTTTTCATTTTGTCCGGCAATTCATTAGAACAGGCGCAATTAGCTGAATTGAGCTCGATCCAGTCAGATGCGTATTTTGACCAGGAGGCCGCTAATGTTAAGCTGCCATATATCGTCATTTCCATCATTGTGTTGATTGTCGCCCTTATCATATGGCGCGTCCCTTTGCCCGAATTCAAGAATGAAAGTTCCGTCAAACAAAAAATAAGTACCAGTATCTGGAAGCAGGGAAATTTGATAACAGGAGTAGTTGCTCAATTTTTTTATGTGGGAGCACAGGTATGTGTTTCAAGTTTTTTCATAAGGTTTCTAAACAAGACGGCAGCCATTGGCGAACAATCTGCGGCATTCTATTTATCATTAGCCCTTTTCTTTTTTATGATTGGGCGATTTGCGGGGACATTTATTATGAGATTCATCCCGCCAGAAAGATTGCTGTTCGTATACACCTTGATCAATATGTTGCTGTTGAGTCTTGCAATCAGTTTCAATGGTATGCCAGCGGTGTATTGCCTGATCGGAGTTCAGTTTTTTATGTCTATTATGTTTCCAACAATTTTTTCGTTGAGCATACGAGGCCTTGGAGAACAAGTTAAGTTGGGATCATCCCTGTTAATAATGGCCATTGCAGGCGGGGCAGTCTTGCCCGTCATCATGGGAAGCCTATCTGATGTGAAAGGCATCCAGGCGGCGTATGTTGTGCCGGCGATTGCTTTTTTACCAGTACTTTATTTTTCCATTCGTACAATTAAATTTAAAAAGAAAGAGTCCGGGGATTACGATACGGTATTGTTACATGTTTAAGACGTGGATGGTGGTACAACAGGAAAGTATCCGCAAAGGGTCCCAATCAGAGATCACAAAAATCTTTTTAAAAAAAGTACAATAGCACAATGGCTGAATTTATTCAAATTGATAGAAACGATAATGTCCTGGTCGCTTTAAAAGACCTGAGGAAGGGAAGGGTAGTTGTTGTGAAAGGAGAACAATTAACGTTGCAGGAAGACGTACCGGCAAAGCACAAATTTTTTGTTTCCGACCTTTCTCCGATGGATCATATTATAATGTATGGCGTATTGGTGGGAAAGGCGCAGGTTCCGATTTCAAAAGGGATGCTAATGACAACAGTCAACACAAAGCACGCCACTGAAAAGTATAGTTTCAGATCAGCAAACTTTACATGGACCGCCCCCGATGTTTCAAAGTTTAAAGGAAGAACATTCAATGGTTATGAAAGAGGCGACGGATCTGTGGGCACTGCTAACTACTGGCTGTTTATCCCGACTGTTTTTTGCGAAAACAGGAACCTGGATGTAATCAGGGAGGCTTTGCAAAATGAGCTGGGTTATGGGGCCAGTGATAAATACAGAAAAGAAGTTCGCTTCCTGGTGGAACAACTATCAGTGAATAAGGGAGAGGTTACGGAACCAAAATCATTCAGCCTTCCAGCAGACAGGGTGTTCAGGAACATTGATGGCATAAAGTTTCTAAATCACTCCGGTGGTTGTGGGGGTACGCGACAAGATGCCGCCACCTTAAGTAAACTCCTGGCTGCTTACGCTGATCATCCCAATGTTGCCGGGATTACCGTACTGAGTCTCGGATGTCAGCATTTACAGGTTGAACAATTGTTGTTTGATATTAAAGAAAGAAACCCTTCCTATGATAAACCAACATTTGTGTTTGAGCAACAAATGGAAAGTAGTGAGGAAGCTTTAATTATAGGAGCAATCAGAAAAACTTTTGAAGGTCTCATCCAGGCAAATACAATTGAAAGAAAACCTTTTCCACTGACCAGGCTGTCTATTGGAGTAAAGTGCGGTGGCAGCGATGGATTTTCCGGAATCTCCGCAAATCCTGCTGTGGGCCACGCTGCCGATATTTTGGTTGCTCTGGGAGGCAAAGTATTGTTGGCAGAATTTCCGGAATTATGCGGCGCAGAACAAGGAATTATCGATAGGTGCAAAAATGAACAGGTCGCCAGCCGTTTCATCGAGTTGATGCAGGAATATGATGCATTGGCACACCTTGTTGGCTCCGGCTTCGAAGCTAATCCATCACCTGGCAATATCAAGGATGGATTGATAACGGATGCAATCAAGTCAACAGGAGCCGCAAAAAAAGGTGGAACTTCTGCTATTGTCGACGTGCTGGATTATACGGAAAAGGCGAATAAGCCAGGTTTGTCTTTAGTGTGTACCCCGGGAAATGATGTAGAGGCAACTACAGGGAAGGCGGCAAGCGGTGCTACGTTAATTCTATTCACAACAGGGCTTGGAACCCCAACCGGGAATCCGGTAGCACCCACCATCAAGATATCAACGAATTCCTTGCTTGCAAAAAGAATAAGCGATATCATAGACATTGATACCGGAGATATTATCAACGGAGACAAAACAATTGAACAAATGGGTGAGGAAATTTTTGAATATTGTATTCAGGCGGCAAGTGGCCTTGTAGTGCCAAAAGCGGTTGAATTAAACCAGGACGATTTCATTCCATGGAAAAGGGGAGTTTCACTTTAAGTTATCATCGATGGATCTGCGCTTGAAGAATAAAGTAATTATTGTAACCGGAGGGGCCAGGGGAATCGGAGAAGGAATTGTCAGGGTATTGGTCAATGAAAGTGCTATTCCTGTTGTGATAGGCAGAGATATGACGGACAACCAAAAAATATTAGAGTACATTCAAAAGAATAATGGGGAAGGTTTTTACGTAACTGCGGAATTGACGCGCCCGGAAGAGTGCAAATGTGCGGTGCAATCTGTCATAAACAGATTCGGTAGAATCGACGGACTGGTAAACAATGCCGGCGTAAATGATGGAGTCGGGTTAGAACATGGTTCTTATGCGGGATTTATAGAGTCATTGCACAAAAACCTGGTGCATTATTATTTAATTGCTCATTACTGTTTGCCCGAGCTTATCAAATCGAGAGGCCCGATCGTAAACATAACTTCCAAGACAGCTGAAACGGGCCAGGGGGGCACCTCCGGATATGCCGCAAGTAATGGTGGACGAAATGCACTCACAAGAGAATGGGCAGTCGAACTGTTAAAATATGGGATCAGGGTAAATGCTGTTTCAGTTGCAGAATGTTTCACCCCCTTGTATGATCGTTGGATCAACACGCTACCAAATGCTGAACAAAAATTAAAAGAGATAAAGTCTAAAATTCCGTTGGAAAATAGAATGACAACAAGCGAGGAAATTGCCAACGCTGTGGTTTTCCTGCTGTCTCAAAAGGCAAGTCATACAACAGGGCAAATTTTATATGTCGATGGTGGTTATGTTCACCTGGACCGAGCCCTCTTACCTAACTCATAAACATACAAACAGCACATGAAACACCGATTGCTTTTTCTATTATCATGCGTCCTTTGGAATATTTCTCTCATCGCGCAGCAGAAATATTCTGCATCCTGGGAGTCAATAGACAGCCGGCCGATTCCTAAATGGTTTACGGACGCGAAGTTTGGGATATTTATTCACTGGGGACTTTATTCGGTTCCGGCCTGGGCACCTGTAGACCCCAAATTAAACGTAGGCGCCAAGTACTCAGAATGGTATTGGTGGAGAATAGACGGCGACAAATCACCTGTAGGCGATGCGTTTAGAAATTTCCACAAGGCAAAATATGGCGACAAATTCCGCTACCAGGATTTTGCAGGAAGTTTCAAAGCTGAGCTATTTAAGCCGGAACAATGGGCTGAACTTTTTGTAAAGGCAGGAGCCAAATACGTTGTACTTACCTCGAAACATCATGAAGGCTTTGCACTTTGGCCCAGTAAAGAATCCTGGAATTGGAACGCTGTTGATGTAGGCCCCCACCGGGACCTTGCAGCAGATCTAACAAAAGCAGTGAAAGGACAAGGATTAAAAATGGGTTTCTATTATTCACTCTATGAATGGTTTAATCCACTATATAAAACGAATGTAAACAGGTATGTGGATGAACATATGATGCCGCAAATGAAAGACTTAGTCATGTCTTATAAGCCGGATATTTTTTGGACAGATGGCGAATGGGAACACCTAAGTGCGACATGGAAAAGCACTGAATTTTTATCGTGGTTGTATAACGAAAGCCCTGTTCGTTCCGATGTTGTTGTAAATGACCGTTGGGGCAAAGAAACCCGCAGCAAACATGGAGGGTTTTATACAACTGAGTATGATCTGATCCATGATGCCAATAGTAAAGAAATAAAAATCGCTCATCCATGGGAGGAATGCAGGGGGATTGGAAGTTCGTTTGGATATAACCGAAATGAAAATCTTTCCGAGTATGAGTCGTCTGAATCGCTTGTGCATATGCTGATTGAAAAAGTGGCCAGGGGTGGAAATCTTTTACTCGATATCGGCCCTGACGCAGATGGAACTATTCCAGTTATAATGCAACAACGATTGCTTGATCTTGGCAACTGGCTTACTACTAATGGTGAAGCTATTTACGGAACCACTTCGTGGAACGCAGCCCCGGTTGTCAAAAAAGAAACGAAGGTTTTCTTCACGAAAAAAGGCAAAGATTTGTACGTGCTTTTGACCGAACTCCCCACAGGTGTAATTAATATTCAAAATATAAAAAAACCAACAGCGATATCTATGGTAGGTATGAATGCTAATGTAGGTTCCAGTTACTCGGGTAACAATTTGAAAATTACATCGCTTAACTGGAGACCAGGCGAAGACAGGAGCAAATACGCCTGGGTTATTAAATTGGAAAATGCAGTTCAGTAAATTTTACAAAGTCTGTTCTAAAAGAAACATGTTTTCACTAAACAACAAAACGTCTGCAGTTACAGGAGGAGCCTGCGGAATTTGTAAAGCCATTGCGAACTTATTTGCTTAGGCCGGCGAAATCGTCCATATCATAGACATCTCTTCCATTGCAGCTCATGTCGGGATTGAACAAAGGTTTGCCCCCATGAGTAAAGTAGCCCTGCACGCTATGACCCTTTCGGTGGCCCGGGACGATATAAAGCACGGCATTCGTGCTGTAAGTATTTTTCCTGCAAGAATGCATACACCATTCGTCGACGGCTTCATTAACAAAAGCTTTCAAGGGAAGGAGGAAGAAATATCTGGAAAGCTATCAGCTTCCCAGCCTATTGGCCGGATGGGCAAACCCGGGGAAGTGGCAGCACTGGCTCTGTACCTGGCAAGCGACGAAGCTGGATTTGTTACGGGCTCTGATCATGCAGTAGACGGCGGATTTATAAAACTAAATAATTAACAGCATGCTGAAGGTTGGCCTTTTTATTCCCTGTTACGTCGACCAATTTTATCCTGATGTCGCGATCGCTACACTCGAACTTCTTCAAAAGTTGGGGTGCCAGGTTCATTATCCTTTGAATCAAACCTGCTGCGGCCAGCCAATGGCAAACACAGGCTTCAATCATTACACCAGGGGGTGCAATAAAAACTTTTTTGAAAACTTCGCAGACTTTGAATATATAGTTGCTCCTTCGGGTAGTTGTGTTCTTCATATCAAAGAACACCTGGCACCTGGTTCAGGTTTTGAAGACACCGACAATGTAAAAGGCAGGATTTTCGAGCTGACAGAGTTTATCACCGATGTATTAAAACTTAGCGCAACCAATTCTTTTTTCCCGTACAAAGTTGGGCTGCATGTTAGTTGCCATGGCCAGAGAATGCTGCATCTTTCATCCATGTCAGAGAGAATGGAACCTGGTTTTTCTAAGGCAGAAACGCTTCTAAACAATGTTAGGGGTTTGCAGTTGATAAAGGCTAAACGATGGGACGAATGTTGCGGTTTTGGTGGCACATTTTGTGTCACCGAGGATGCCGTGTCTGTCGCCATGGGCAGCGATAGAATAAGGGAGCATGAGGCCAGTGAAGTTGAATATATAGCTGCAGGCGATATGAGCTGCCTCATGCACCTGGAAGGAATTCTCCGGCGGAAAAACAGTCTTATCAAAATTGTTCACTTTGCTCAAATCTTAAACAGGCAATGGACACTAAGCTAAAGGACCATAGCAAAGCTGCTGCTCAATTTCAGGTAAACCAGGAACGGGCTGCCTGGCATGATGAAACACTTTGGTTCATCCGGGAAAAGAGGGATAAAGCGGCATCACATGTTTTTGACTGGGAGGGATTGCGTGAGCGCGGCTCAAATATAAAGGAGCACACGCTGACCTACCTGGATAAATACCTGGTTGAATTTGAAAACGCGGCAAAAAAGAATGGCGTTCATATTCATTGGGCGCTGGACGCATTGGAGCATAATGAAATCGTTTCTTCGCTGCTTCGTAGCCGTAATGCAAAAAAGATTGTGAAGAGCAAGTCCATGCTAACCGAAGAATGCGGGCTAAATCATTTCCTGGAAAAAAGGGGGATAGAAACTGTGGATACCGACCTTGGTGAATACATCGTTCAATTAAGAAACGAGCCACCATCTCACATAGTACTGCCTGCCATTCATTTGAAAAAGCAGGATGTCAGTGAAACTTTTCACCAACACATCAAAACAGAAAAAGGGAATTACGACCCACAATACCTGACAAGAGCAGCAAGAGTAGTATTGCGAAAAAAATTTTTCCGTGCCAATGCAGCCATCACCGGGGTGAACTTTGCAGTTGCTGAAACTGGTGAAATTGTGATTTGCACCAATGAGGGAAATGCCGATTTAGGTGTACATGCAGCACCGCTTCACATCGCTTCGATGGGCCTCGAAAAACTTATCCCAAAAACTGAGGACCTGGCTGTTTTTCTGGGGCTTCTGGCCCGGAGTGCGACAGGTCAATCCATCACAACTTATTCGAGTCATTTTAGAACGCCACGGGAAGGGCAGGAAATGCACATTATTATAGTTGACAATGGCAGAACAGCCCAATTGGCGAGGCCACACTTTCGCAGCTCACTGAAATGTATCCGTTGTGCGGCCTGCTTCAATACCTGTCCTGTATACCGGCGAAGCGGCGGGCACAGCTACCACACATCGGTGGCTGGACCAATTGGTTCTATTCTTGCGCCAAACTTTGACCTGAAAAAAAACAAGGACCTGCCATTTGCTTCAACCCTTTGCGGTTCTTGCTCCAATGTATGCCCGGTTAAAATCAATATCCATGAACAATTGTGGCACTGGCGACAGGTTGTAGCCAAAAAGGGTGAAAGTGGAGTCATGAAAAAGCTCAGCATGAAAACGATGGCGTTCGTGCTCTCTTCGCCTGGCCTTTATCGCAATGCTGGCCGGCTGGCTAGAAAAATCATGAACAATTTTCCGGGGCTCTTCGAAAATAAATTAAATCCATGGTATAAGGGACGGGAAATGCCAAACGCTCCGGCGCAAAGCTTTAGAGAGTGGTATACCAAACAAAAGACCAATGGCTAGCCGGGACGTGATATTAAATAGCATAAGAAGGATTAACCTGGAGAAGGTTGAAATAAGTAATCAGCCCCGCACCCCCATAAAATATAAGGGTGATCTGCTATCTGGAATGATTGAAAAATTGCTTTCAATTGGTGCTGAAGTGCTGGTTTTTGAAAACGACGTGGAGCTCGGGAGTTATGTAAATACAAACCTTGTCGGAAAGGGTGTATTGGTGAATTCCGTGCCAACGCTTCCCAATGATAATGTCAGCGACTGTATGTCTTTAAAACCGACTGAGTTGAGTTCGGTAAAGATTTTTATCACAAAAGGTAGCATTGGCGTGACCGAAAGTGGTGCTGTTTGGGTAGAAGAAAATAGCATGAAGCTTCGTTTACTGCCATTTGTCTGTGAGCATCTATACCTGGTGCTAAACGAACAGGAACTGGTATTTGATCTTGATGAAGCCTATCAGAAGATAGGAAAGCTGTCAGGCGGTTACGGAGTTTTTATCGCCGGTCCGTCAAAAACCGCTGACATCGAGCAGTCGCTGGTTATCGGTGCACATGGCCCGATTAAATTAACTGTCTTATTTGTAAGAAAACACCCCTGATTATTATGAAATTATTTCGCTTCGGAGAAAAAGGCTGTGAAAAGCCGGGAGTCTTGCACGAGGATCTCCAACTTGATGTGTCCTCGTATGTTGATGTATTAAATGTGGAGTGTTTATGAAGTTGTTTCGCGTATACATAGCCTGTATGGTTGTCTTTTGTACAATCAGCAACACAACAGCACAATATTTTGAAATTGAGATATTGCCGGGGACAAACGATCAATTTAAAAAGGCGAAATACCGTATCTGGCTTCCTGAAGGTGTCAGACAAATCAGGGGAGTCATTGTCCGCCAGCATGGATGTGGCCTGGCTGCTTCTTCTAAAGGTCTTGATTATGCGAATGATTTACAATGGCAGGCCCTGGCTAAAAAGTTCGACATGGCGCTGCTGGGCACTCAATTGGAGAATTATGAAAATTGTGCTCAGTGGTTTGATACCGAAAGCGGTTCGGAACGGGCTTTCCTGGCGGCTTTGAAGGAGTTGTCGGTCGCTTCATCGCATCCGGAGATCGAGATGGTTCCCTGGGCTCTTTATGGTCATTCAGGCGGTGCCTATTGGTGTACAAATATGCTCTTTAAGTACCCGGAAAGAATATTAGTAGTTATTAACCGTTCGGGAGGTATTTCCTCTTCGAAGTGGGTGAAGAAGGTAATCGGTGTTCCTGTTCTATGGGTGGCCGGAGAATTTGACATTGTAGACGGTCTTGATTATGTTAAAGCTTTAACCATAAAATCATTCGGTGTTTACAGGAAGTTCGGGGCTCCATGGAGTGTAGCTATCGATCCTAAAGCTGGTCATGAAAACAGGCAAGGGAGAAGTTTTTATATTCCGTATATGGATGCCATGCTTTCTTTGAGATTACCTGCAGAAGGTTATAAATGTAAGTTGATAAACGTCAATAACGGCTGGCTGGGAAACTGGAAATCAAAAGAAATATTTTCCTTTACACCCGACACCATCATCACTGATTATTGTTGGTTTCCTGATCTGTCCACAGCGGAAAAATGGAAAGAATTCATTACCTCGGGTTCCGTAAACGATAATTCACCTCCACCTGCACCCTACGCCGTGCACACTATTACACTGAACAAGGAAACATATCTCGAATGGTCAAGTCCTATCGACCTTGAGACCGGTATCAAACAATTTAATGTATATAAGAATAACCAGCTGTTTGGTTCATTCAGCGGTCAAACCCCCAATCACGGGGATGTTGCGCAGCCTGTAATTGATAAATTCCGTATGTTAATTAAGGGTGAGAAAGGCGTGTTTGCCGTAACATCTGTCAATCATCAGCATGCAGAAAGTATCCGCAGTCAGGAAATAAATATTAACTGATCCAAATTTTATTCCGGATGATATCAATACATGATAATGCACCGCGGCAATTTAAAACAACAAAGATCATCCATGTAAATCTTCAAAATTAAACATTGAACATAAACACTATTCAAAAAAATCTATCCACCCTGGGGTATGTTTTTGACGTCAATGACCTACTGCTCTATAATATCGCTCTGGTTCCAGGCCTGAAAAGCAAAGGGACAAAGCTTAGAACCATATGTCCTGGCCATTTACACGACAGATTATGATGAAGATGTTCCCGGGAAAGTAAAAGGGTTTACAGGAAAATCATACACTGACGGAATGAGGCTTTCCTGGAAGGCAAATACAGAAAAGGATTTTTGTTACTACCGCGTTTACAGGGGTAACCGGGCAAACTTTAAGCTATCGAAGGCCAGTCAGATCGTTTCTACTATTGGTACAAGTTTTACAGATAAGGAAAGCACTATTGGCTTTTATCGTGTAACTGCCGTTGACAAATATGGAAACGAAAGTGAAGCTGTAAGTCAATAACTGTACCCGGATAGGGGCGGTGTATAGGTATCTTAGGATTTTCTTCTAATCAGGTATAGCTATATCCGGACGATACAACTTGTAGCAGAACCGTACAGCTCATTGACCGAATCCGAACAGCCTCGCAAATTCCTCTCCCGCTAACGCTTTAAATTCAGTTCGTTAGGATTTGGCACATTATTTCACATTAATGGCGACTAGCTTCACTAATAATCATTGTATGATTGCCACATTTATTACAAGCTGCTTTAGAAATATCAAACGTCACAAAGGTTTTACTTTCATCAATATTGCCGGACTAACACTCGGGCTGACCGCCTGTATTATGATTGGGCTTTTTGTCAGGGATGAAAAGCAGTACGATAAATTTATCCCTGGCTCAGACAGGATTTACCGGGTTTATCAACGATCAGAAGCGGATGTTACCAATATTATTGCCTCGGCACCACCTGCCTTTGCTACAACATTAAAACAAAACTATCCCGAGGTTGGGAGAACAGTGAGGGTTGTTGGCATCAATGCAAGTGTATTATTTGAGGCAGGCAATAAGAAGTTATATCAACAAGGTGGGTTTATCGCTGACTCCAATTTTTTTGATCTGTTCCCACTGCGCTTTAGCTATGGTTCACCAGCTCGGGCTCTGGAGGATCCAAATTCAATCGTCATATCGACAGACATGGCCAGGCTGTTTTTCGGTGATCAGCACGCTGTTGGCAAGGAAATCTTAATGAATAAGTCTGTACTGACTGTCAAAGGAGTCATACAGGCGAATCAGCAATTTCACCTGCCCGTCAATTATATGATTTCTATGTCGCAGGCTGGATACAAAGGCGACATTATGCAAAGCTGGCAATGGTATCCTTTCCACACCTATGTCATGCTGCAAAAAGAGGCGAGCGTGCAGCAACTGGAGAAAAAGTTTCAAGATGATACCAAGCCTTTGTTAAAGGGTGATGGTCCTTCAAATGTACCCTACTTCCAACCGTTGCTTGATATCCATCTGCACTCTTCAGATTTCAAACACGATATTTCGGACCGGGGAAATGTCACTTATGTCAATGCGCTTACGCTCATTTCTATTTTCATTTTATTAATTGCTTGTTTCAATTTTGTAAACCTGGCAACTTCCAAATCAGTGCATCGGGCTAAAGAGGTGGGTATCAGAAAAACGATCGGTGCTGGCAGAAAGCAGTTGATGCTCCAGTTTATAGGTGAAACAGTGTTCCTTGCTTTACTCAGTATGATAATGGCTGTTGCTGCGACTTACATGCTCCTTCCTTCTCTCAACCACTTTACAGAAAAAAATATTGATTTCTCATTTTTGACAGATCCCGCCATTACCTTTTTAATTATTACAGTTGCCGTGGTGGTGGGCATCTTAGCTGGCTTTTATCCAGCTCTTGTGCTGTCTTCTTTCAGGCCGATCAATGTATTGAAGGGAAATATAGTAGTCGATACGGCATCGGGTAGAACTCCATGGTTGAGGCATGGCCTTGTAGTGATTCAATTTTCACTTTCAGTGCTATTAATAATCAGTGCCATCGTGGTAATAGGGCAGGTGAATTATTTACACAACAAAGACCTTGGGTTTAGAAAAGAGCAGATCATGTTCTTTCCCATAAAGGGGCAGGCATTGAGCGAGAATTACGAAAGTTTTAAAAATGAATTGTTGACCTACCCGGATGTAGTTAATGTTTCGGTTGGATATGGTTTCCCGGGTGACATGTTTGGCGATGGCATGATCACAGTAAAAGAAAAACCGGAGTTGGGGCCGGTACGGGCTACCCAGCTTATGGTTGACGAGGACTATATAAAAACGTTGGGCTTAATACTCATTGCAGGAAGGGATTTCTCCAGAAACAATAAAACTGATGAAAGTGCCTGGATCATTAATGAAACTGCGGTGAGGGAGCTCGGACTGGGCATCAGCCCGGAACTTGCAATTGGAAAAACATTATCATGGCCAACATGGAGAAAATCTGACTCCTTAAAAACAGGACCCGTGATTGGGGTTGTGAAAGACTTTCATTTCAAAAGCTTACATCAAAAGGTGGAGCCGGCGGTTCTCCAGATTTATCCACAGGCTTATTCCAAGATCGCTGTAAAAATAAAAGGAGCAAACCTTGAAAAAACGATTGCAGGGATAAAAACTTTATGGACAAAGTTCAGCCCTGACTACCCAATTGAGTATAGCTTTCTTGATGAAAGTTTTACAAAAATGTACAAAGCAGAAGACAAGCTTAAGACATTAATCTTGTTATTTACGGGCATAACCATCTTTGTAGCCTGCCTTGGATTGTTAGGGCTCGCAACTTATTCTGCAGAGAGCAGACGCAAGGAAATAGGCATCAGGAAGGTATTGGGTGCTTCGGTAGAGGGCGTGGTGATTTTACTATCCAAAGATTTTGTAAAACTGGTGCTTGTAGGTTTGGCTATTGCTTCTCCCATAGCCTGGTATTTTATGACTCAATGGCTTGCCACTTTTTCTTACCGGATAGACATCGGGTGGTGGGTGTATGCTGTTGCAGGCATGATAGCTGTTGGGCTGGCATTGGTTACTGTAAGCGTGCAGGCGGTAAACGCAGCCCTGGCAAATCCGGTAAACAACTTGCGAAGCGAATAACTTCGGGTACTGTGCTGTACAGGTGCTAAGGAAGTGCCAGGGTTTGTAAATATTCATCGTTTGAAGCCTGAGTAGCCAGCCGTTTCTCCATACGAACTTATGGCCGTTTAAAGTAATGTGCTATTTAGCTTTTTGGCGGCTCGCAGGCGCTTTTTTGGTCGCAGCCTTTTTGCGTTTTTGATAAGCTTGTTCATGAGGTTGCTGGCTCACACGTTTAGCGTCTGCTTTTTTCTTGTTTGGGTTGTCCATATCATTTATTTTGGTTGATAAAAATCAAATAAAAACTGTGCCACCAGGTTAGTGGCTGTAGCTGACTTCAATATTTTCTACTCATGTGTTGGCATGGTTTTATAGCCAGGTATAATCCAACTCAAGTCCCTATATTATGTATGTGGATATGAAGTCCCGGTTGCAGCGAGCATCGAAAATGTCGTGCCCCCCGTTTCTGACTTTAAGTTTATCGATTGGAAAAGTGACTATTGATCGTAACTAATATGTACTGCGTGCTGACACCGGCCTCAAATCAATCTATGGCCTGAAGATGCATCCGAATCAAATGGAGCTCCTGGTTTGCGTCGGTGACGCCAGTTACAGTAAATTTCCTTCGCCGGATACGATGAATGATTGCGTTTTCGCATATTATTGACTTGTATTAACGGTTCAAATATTTCTCGTGTTTATCACACACTGTCTGACCCACCGGGCATGTAGGTTCAACTGGAACACCCGGGTGGAGTGTGATTGTTTGATGGAAACAGGGTAGGCGCTATTAATATTAAAATATTTCAATGATGGATCTGCTTCTATTTACTTTCTTTGGAGGGAGTCTTGCCACCACGGTCATGACGCTGTGTGTATTTATTATTTTACGAATTTTCCGGCAGATGTGGAATCTGATTGCAATACTTGGCGCAATGCTCACCGGACACATTACACAATCCGGGCATTACACTATCACGCGCGGGAGTTTATTGACCGGGATTATTACACATTATACAGTCGGATTTTTGTTCGCGGCCATTGCTGGATGTATCTGGAACTTCGATCTGTGTAAACCGGTGATATCTGGCGCAATATATTTAGGATCAGGTATGGGCATAATTGGCGCTGTTGTTTGGCGCATATATTTTGCTGTCTCGAGGTATCAGGTGCAGGTGAATAAAGTAATTTGGATGATTTCTATTTTCATCGTACATATAATCTTTACGTTAGTTTTGTTAGGATTGTATCATCAATATCAGCTTTAAATCAGTGATTGGCTTCATCATAACATAATACGTAGTTTTTAGCTGTCACTTGCTCTGATCATAAATGGAAGTCCTTAGACAACCTTCGAGGCCCCTCTCACGGTGTCACCAGCTAACCATCTTTTATTAATCGTTCTTTTAGTTTGCTTTTCGATAATTCATATCCCCCTAAACTAAAATACTAAGAGGTACGCGCCATAAACAAATAGTTAATGCGGCCAGGTGCAGGGCTGGAGCAATAGCATATTCCTTTGTATGAGAAGCGATACAAAGACAATTAGCACAACGGAAAGATCGGGCCGTTGTCCGTTATGTTTCCAGTTCTTAATCATGGCCTTCAAATAAAATGCTTTTCAACTCTTGCCCTAAACCCCAGAACACGGCGTGAGAACTGAACGGGATCTTAATGTGACAATGTAATTGGATTAGATTACCTTTCACTAGGATGTTATTTTTTTACACGCATTCTAAAAATTAAATAATGGAAAAATTCGGAATCTTAGCAAGAGTGGAAGCTAAACCAGGTAAGGAAACTGAAGTTCTTGAATTTTTAAAATCGGCTCTACCCCTTGCTCAGGGAGAACCGGGAACTTTAAGATGGTATGCCTTACAAATTGGACCATCAACTTTTGGCATATTCGATACATTTGAAACAGAAGAAGGTCGGATGGCACACCTTAATGGTCCAATAGCAGCTGCATTAATGGCTAATGCTTCATCACTTCTAGCCAAAGATCCTGTTCTTGAAAAAGTTGACTTATTAGCTATTAAATAATTGTAACAATTGAGTTCTATCTGCCTTTGTTGAGTGTCTTGTGCGAAAAATGAATGGACAACATTACATTGCAAGCAAATTGGGGTGAGATGCAACTTGCAATCATTAGATAGCTATTCAGCGTCCGTATGGGCTTTATCGTTCTCGTAATCCGCCGAACTGCATGATGAAAAGTAGTTATGCAGGCTCGCTACTTCGTGGTTTTCAAAAAAGTTGCAAGTAGGAAGAAATATATTTGATGCAGTCAAGATTAGAAAGTACAATACCAGATTTAAAAAGCAAATACAAGAACCAATTTTTGTGAGCGGCTGTCTCAAAGTGAGCCCTCGTTGTTTTGAGTTTCACCAATCCCAGCCCATTCAAAAGCCTTTTGGTTGTCCGGAAAGGAATGGAATTCTTCAACCCTGCCATCTTTTATTATAAACCCATCTGCTATTCGGCAGTCGATCCATTCCGGATTATTTTTAAGCCGGACATGGATATGAACTTCAACAATTATTTTATTTCCAGCTGTAAAAAAATCGACAGGTTCACATGCTCCTTCTGCCCAGGTGCTTCTACCATTGTTCAGGTGCTGTCGCATATCAGTGTGACCCCGGTAGGTGCCGGCTGTCGGAAATCCTGCAGGTTCAATACGGGTGATATCGTGATCCATCAGGGTCAATACAAAATCGATATCGTTTCGATTTATGACGGAATAAACCTGTCTGATGATTTCAATATTTCCTTCAGACCCCGAATTATTCGATGATGTCATTTGATCCTTGTAAAGTTTTGATTATTCAAAAAGCGATTTGTGAACAGCTCCTGCCCATACGAAAAGTCCAATTACGGGAAAGACAATTGTCTTTGCGATAAAATTACTGGTTTCACAATTGAGTGTGTTAATTCAGTACCCCGAATTCTTTTGCCGAATATCCGGTGTTGCTTTTAAACACTTTTGTGAAGTGTGAGGAGCGTTTAAATCCTAATGGTATGCGATCGAATTGATAGGCGTTTCGGTAATTCCATTTCCTTTGAACCTCGTGTTATTGAATCAAAGTCAGTCAATCCTGAGTGTACTGTATTCACATACCCGTTAGTCTTTCTGTGAGCGCATTGCTTTTTGTAAATTGTTTGAGTTTTGAGACTCCAAATTAGTTGCTGTATATTGACTTTCGTACCAATCCAGGATATAGTCCGCTACTTTTTCCCATCCCGGCTCCCCGCAAATAAAATGGCTTTTGTCTTCAAAGATCTTGAGGTCAACAGTACTTCTCTTGTCTGTGTATTTCGAGGCCAGTGTTGTTGTGAGAGAGGCAGGAAAGATATTGTCATTTCCGCCGCCAATAAATAATATTGGTCTGTGAGTTTTCTTGAAGTCAATATTGGAATAAGATTTTAAGACCAATTCCCTGCTTACTTTATAACTTTCAGGGACTGCAATGCTGTCGAATGCAATTGCCCTTTCGTTTTGAGGCAATGTATTAAAAAAGCACCTGTCATACCATGCACGGCTGCCCATAAAATAAGGTTTTAAAGAAAAAAAACCAAATGCTGGCAGCACAGCTTTTAAAGTTGTAACTGGCGGAAAGACATTTTTTGGTGGAGCGCCATCTATGCTTACCGCTGCACTGACCTTGTCCAATTCCAGTAATTTCATTGCAGCCATACCGGCCATTGAATGCCCGATCACCAATGGTTTTTCCGGTAAACTGTCAATTAATTGCGCGATGTTAGTTACTACTTCTATAAACCCTGTTTTCTTAAGGTCAGGGTGCACTTGTTTTCTTAATTCAGCAGGTTCGCCGTCATGGCCCGGGTTTGCTGGCGTATAGACCGTATAGCCTTTTTGCTCATAACGACGTTTCCATTCTGCCCAGGTTTTATTGTTCACGAAGTTTCCGTGGATGAGGATGATTGAAGTTGATTTTGCCATGTTGTTTAGTTTTTATTTTTGGGGAAAATGATCTGGTATTGAGGATTGCTGACGGGATATCCTGTTTCCAGCTATCTTTCTTTTCACAAGGTTCTGAATAATTCCGGTCTGAATATTCTTTTCTGCGATTCTATAAGCTTGAACCCCAAGTTGAACCAGATTTAATAAGGGTGACTGGCAACTTTTTAAATTTTTCGGTTCGAATTTAACAATTATTAAATCAATAATCATTGGCATTTTTATTGGCCAGCCTGCCGGAAATTAAATGTCTGCAGGTTCATTCCAATCCAGAAACCCTTTTTCATAGAAACAACATCCTATATTTCGATTCTGGAAATATAGCACCTGTCACAGTGGTATTTAAAGATCATCCACGGAGCCAATGCCTAATGGCAAGGGCAAGTTTATCCAGCCATCAGTAACATTATTTAAGATGCCAGCGTGTCTAAATTGCAAGAGCAGCTTTTGAAATAGGCCATAAAGTGGTGGCAACAGCGCGTGTTAGGCAGGTACTTAACTCTTACGAACCGATACTAAGTTAAATTCACCAGGTGCTACCGCTGTAGCATTCTGCCAGGGAGCATGATGATACCCTTCAGTAAACCAAAAAATCCATCCACTGCAATACCAAGTAACCGGAATGGGATTGTAAGTATCCAGAAAGCAGGATATAGTACCAAAGCCAAAATAGCCACTGGCCAACAAAGAATAAAGAGTATGATCCAGGCAATAAAGGTAATCATGTTGTGAAGATAATTACTGCTTGCACGCTGTCAAGGTGAAATTCCATAAACGGCAGGCGATTCAACGACCGTGTGCATTTTTAAAGTCCTTGAGTGAGGGTCTTTCCATCATAACGATAGCGCTCAGATCCAATCCAAATGCTTCCGTCATTAGCTCCTGACATCCCAAAAAGGCGATTTCTACGCCCTTCAGCTGTGTCGGTCATCTGCGTGGCATTCACAATGACTTATTGGGGCCGGACTCATTAGCTTCGGGATAAAAATCAGAGTTATAAGGCAGTTTGAAAGGATAATGAAAGTTCCTTTAATGGCAGAATGTGCGCACTTTGTCCATTTGCGAATATGGTATATCTATGAACTGTCAACCACTTGTAAGCTTCCTGACATTCGAGTGAGATTACCCTGAGTGTATGCTCAACAAAATTTCTTTTTAGCGATATTTCCTAACCAACGTCAATATTAATTCTTAGTTGAAGGTCTTGCTTTGCACTATCTAATAATTTAAACATTTTTAAATGAACTGGGTAGGCGCAATAATAATGATGTTGTTATTTTTTCCAGGAAACATTCTTGGGCAGGAGTTTAAGCAGACGATAAGAGGTAATATCATTGATGTCGACAGTAAGTTGCCGCTGCCAGGGGCAACTGTTACCATTTTAGAAAAAGGTGCAGCCACAATATCAGACAGGCAAGGGAGCTTCAGTTTGCCCAATGTCCCGGTGGGAAGAGTGACCTTGCAAATATCATATATCGGGTATGAAACCATAATCCTTACTAATGTGATTGTTAATTCGGGCAAAGAAGTTGTACTTAGCCTTAACATGCAGCAGGCCGCTGTGCAATTGAAAAATGTTGTAATAACCTTCAATAAAAATGAAGCGCAGGCATTAAATGATATGGCAATTGTAAGTAGTCGGTCTATTTCCCCCGAACAAACCAATCGATACGCAGGGGGATTTAATGACCCTTCCAGGATCCTGTCAAATTTTGCAGGAGTTTCAAATTCGCAGGATGGAAGTAATGATATAATCGTACGTGGCAACTCACCAAAATATGTTCAATGGCGCCTTGAAGGCATACAAATTACAAACCCCAACCACTTTTCTGATCAGAGTGCGGTGGGCGGCTCAATCAGTGCATTAAATAATAATTTACTCGCAACGTCTGATTTTTACACTGGTGCTTTTTCAGCTGAGTACGGCGACGTCCTTTCCGGGGTATATGATGTAAAGCTGCGCCAGGGAAATAACGAGAAGTTTGAGTCAATATTTGGATTTGGCATTACCGGTACGGAGCTTACTCTTGAAGGGCCGTTCAAAAAAGGGTATAAGGGATCTTATTTGGTTAACTACCGGTATTCCACTGTTTCATTACTAAGCAAGCTTGGCCTGTTCAGCGATCTAAATGGGACTTTAAATTTCCAGGACGCTGCTTTTAAAGTTGTATTGCCCACCAAAAAGATGGGATTGTTTTCTTTTTTTGGCCTGGGAGGCAGCAGCAATTTTATGTTTAACGATGTTTCACCGGCACTCTGGCAAACCCCGGGCACCCGGTATGTAACTAACAAAACAAGTGAGGATTACAAAAAAGGTTCTCATTTACTTAACCTGGGGATGAACCACACCTTAACGCTAAATCGGCAAAGCCATATAAATACTGCATTAGCGTTTTCAAGTGAAGGAATAAAAGATGAAGTTTTTGAAAACTTTCTGTTTACCATATATAATAACAGCGGTGCTTATATTAAAGACTCCATTGTCAATGACGCATTAAACTTTGATGGTCGCTTAACAAAATCAACATACAGGGGTGAAATTACTTACAGCAATAAAATAAGTCCAAAGCATAAAATTCAGATTGGCACCAAATACGCTTTACACAATTATGATTTTAAGCAAAGCATGTTCCGGGATAGTATTTCCTCAAAATTCACGCTGGTTAATTTTAACGAAAACGTAACTACGGTCAGAAACTTTGTAAACTGGAAATACAGGCTTAATCAAAAGATTACTGCTGTAGTGGGCATGCACAATGTGAATGTACTGCTAAACAAAAAGAGTACCATAGAGCCGAGGATGGCTGTTAACTGGAATCTTAATAAAACCAGCTCTATAAACGGAGGCTATGGCCTGCACAGTGCTATGGAAAGTATTCAGCACTACTATACAAAAGTAAAATTGCCCGACGGCAGTATTGTTGAACCAAATACTGACCTCGATTTGTTGAAGGCACATCATTTCGTGCTGGGCTATGAAAAGCGTTTCAGTAAATATATGATGGTAAAATTGGAAACCTATTATCAGAAACTGTATAATCTGCCGGTAGCGAATTCGGATACAAATCTTTTTGCGACAATTAATGAGGGGCTTGAATTTCAATACCTCGACCTTGTGAACAAAGGAACTGGTGAAAACTATGGCATTGAAGTAACAGTTGAACGTTTTTTTAATAGTAATTACTACTATCTCGCAAATGCTTCTGTTTATAATTCAACATATAAGGCACTTGACGGGGCCGAACGCAATACAAGGTTTAATGGTAACTATCTTGTCAATGTGCTTTTTGGGAAAGACTTTCCAAAACTTGGTGAAAAGCAGAATAAGACAATTGGATTGAATTGCAGGGCCTTTTTTGGAGGTGGTAAAAAAATAATCCCTTTACTCAGGGGGGCAGATGGTAACCTGGCTGTGGACCCCGCAAGCAACCGGTTCTATGATTACAAAAGGGCCTATCAAAATGACATCGACGATGTTTACCAGATAACCATGTCAGTTAGTTATAAAGTCAATAAACGCAAAACAACACACGAACTATTTCTTAATATTGACAATATCACCAATAACAGGGCTAGGCTTACAGAGTTTTATGATCCGGGTGAACCTGGGTCCGTTGGTTATATGAAGCAGTCCCCTGTGTTTCCAAATTTGATGTACCGGGTGTATTTCTAATCGATATTGCTAAAGATCAAGTCCCGGGCAATTTTTTACAAACGGGATACAGTTTTTGCACAATAGACGTATTTTTATATTCAAACTTCAGGGAATGAGTATAAAAAAAGTCAGGGAGGAGCATGATATACATGAAATCGTGAACGCTGTAGATTTTCAGCATGTACTTTCCGAGGAAGAGGCAGCCTTTTTTTCTGAGTTCAATAATGTAATAAAAGTGAAGAAAGGTCAATTATTGCTCCGGGAAGGACAAATAGCGAGGAATTGCTACCATATATACAAAGGATGTGTAAGGGAATTTTGCCTGAAAGATGGAGAAGAAATAACTACAGAATTTTACACGGTGGGAGATAGTATTAGCGATGACATAAGTAAACTACAAAATATTCCAACCCAGCTTAACTGGGAGTGTGCGGCAGACTGCATCGTGTCTGTTGTTCCTGTTGAAATTGAAAAGGAAATGTATAAGCGTTTTCCAAGGTTAGAAGCCCTGTGCAGGATTGAAGCTGAAAAAAAAGCGAGCGGTTACAAGCAGACCGTATACAATTACCTGGCTTCCACGCCTGAAGAAAGGTATGAAAACCTCAGACTCAACCGGCCCGAATTGTTTGATCTTGTACCCCTGTACCATATCGCGAGCTATTTAGGCCTAAAACCTGAATCTTTAAGCCGGATCAGAAAAAGACTGCAAATCAAAGTCAAGCGCGCGGCAAAAATCGCATAGAACCTGGAATCGTTATTTTTTTTACGGATGGTAATCATCCAATCCATTTCTTCGTTTTCTCCGCTAACAATTAGTCCTGTCTTTCACAGCAGTCCTTCGCGGAATTAGCTTCTTTTTTAAGGCATTTCTAATTAACAAGACAAGATATTGATCTTTTAATCTTAGTTAAGGGGAAAGGTGACTGGACGCTTTTCTTAGCGCATTAAATTTTAGTCCTTTTTTTCTTAACTTCGATGTTACCCTTTGAGTATGAGTGTGTCAGTCTCCGTTAGAACATCGATAGATCTGCAAGTTTTTGAAGCAATGCCTGGCAATAGTATTGTCTTACTTCCTAATTCACCTTTATTTACCATTGTAGCTGTTACGGACGACTACCAAAAGACCTTCCGACGATCAAAGGAACAGTTGATTAACATAGGTATGTTTGATGCTTTTCCTGAGGCGCCCGACGATTCGCAGCAAACCGGTGTAAAGCAATTCAGGGCATCGCTGGAAAAAGCTATCCAGCAAAAGGTGCCCGACCAAATGCCCCTGGTTCGGGACGACCTCGCGAATGAAGATGGAACCTTCTCTGAGCGCTACTGGTCAGCAGTGAATAAACCTGTTATAGGTCAAAACGGCGAAGTGTCGTATATCATTCATACAGCAGTAGAGATGACGTTGCAGGGGAAAACGGAACACCCGGTAAACCGGATAAGCAGCCTTGAGACATCCTATGATCTTTTTATGCAGGTACCTGTTACTATTGGTGTAGTGAAGGGACCTGAATACATAATAGAATTGGCAAATGATAACCTGCTGGAGATATGGGGCAGAACGGCAGAGGTGCTAGGTAAATCGCTTTTTGAGGCAATACCTGAGTTGAAAGAGCAGGGATTCAAAGAGCTCTTAGATCAGGTAATTCAAACGGGCAACCCATATCATGGACATGAATATCCTATCCTGTTAAAACGCCAGGGCAAGGAAGCGGTGTTCTATTTTGATTTTGTTTACAAGCCTTATTATGAGAACGGGCAGATAAAGCCAGTTGGAGTTCTTGCGGTTGGTCATAATGTTACCAGGCAAGTCGAGTCTCGTCATAAGTTTAAAGCAGTTATTGAAGAAGCAAAAGACCCAATCCTGATTCTAATGGGAGAAGACCTCGTGCTGGATACAGCCAACCAGGCTCTTTTTGATCTTTGGCAGGTAGGGTCAGATGCGATAGGAAAGACTTTTCTTGAGCTCTTGCCAGAAATGAAGGACCAGGGATTTCATGATCTGCTCCTTGAGGTTTTACATACGGGCGAACCATTCTACGGCCAGGAAGTTCCTGCCACGTTCACCCGAAAAAGTGGAGTGCAGGAAACGGTATATTTTGATTTTTCCTACCAACCGTATCGTAATGTTGATGGAAGCATTGTGGGTATCCTGGTCATGGCCCGAAATGTCAGTGTGAATGTCCTGGCAAGAAAAAAGATAGAAGAAAGTGAGGCTTACTTTCGCCGATTGACTGATACGGTACCTGCGATTATCTGGATCACCAGGTCCGATGGATATTGCACTTATCTGAACAGGAATTGGTACGATTACACAGGTCAGACACCAGGTGAAGCCGAAGGCTTTGGCTGGTTAAAGGCGACGCATCCTGACGATGCGAAGGAAGCCGGGCGCCTTTTTCTTGAAGCTACTGAAAAGCAGCAGCCGTATTCCTTCCTTTACCGCCTGCGGCATAAAAGCGGCGAGTACCGGTGGGCCCTTGACCGGGGCGAGCCGAAGTTTGCACCAGATGGTAGTTTCGAAGGTATGATTGGTACGGTACTTGACGTCCACGAGCAAAAGCTGGCAGAGGATAAAATAAGGGAAAGCGAGAAGCGCTTCCGTTCTATGGCCGATGCATCGCCTGTTATGATCTGGACGCTGGATGAAAATGGAAACTCTACTTACTATAACAGCAGAGCGCGGGAGTTTACCGGGCATACTGAAGATGACCTGGAGCAAGGCAGGAGCTGGCAAGTTGCTATTCACCCGGATGATATCGTGTTTGCGGGTGGGGTGGTTCGAAATGCCGCTATCAACCGCATTCCTTACCAGATGGAATGCCGGATGCAAAGAGCAGATGGCGAGTGGCGATGGCTGTTAAGCCACGGTACTCCTCGTTTTGGCAGTGAAGGTGAATATTTCGGCTTTGTTGGTTCCTCTGTTGATATTACAGACCGCAAACTGGCAGAGAATGCAATTATCTATCGTAAGGCACTTTTGGAAGCACAGAATAATGCCATCCCAGACGCCATTTTAATTGTAGATACGAAGGGTGCAATGATATCCTTTAACCATCATTTTGCTAAACTTTGGAACATTCCGAAAGAAATAATTAATGCAAAAGATGATTTCGCTGCCTTGGAATTTGCAATGACCCAGGTATCTGACCCGCAAGCTTTTAGAGCACGTGTGGCGTACTGTTATGAACATCCCGATGAAATTGCACATGAGGAAATTCTCCTTGCTGACGGTCGCATAATTGAACGCTATGGCAATGCTGTAACTGGAGACGATGGGACGAATTATGGCTGGATCTGGTATTTCAGGGACATTACACAACAAAGGCATTTTACTGAAAGGTTAGAAAAACTCGTTACAGAAAGAACCAAAGCATTACAACTATCAAATGACAACCTTCAGCAATTTGCACATGTTGCCTCGCATGATCTGAAAGAACCAGTGAGAAAAATTAAGACCTTCGCCAGTCGCCTGGAAAATGAACTCCAGGACGTACTTGATACAAAATCCCGGGTATACCTGGATAAAGTAAAAAAAGCTACCGATAGAATGTTTATTATGATCGAGGGCGTACTCAATTTTTCTACTATTGACGCTTCGAAATAAGTTGTGGAGATGGTGAACCTGAATGATGTCTTTAAAAATATTGAAATTGATTTGGAAGTCTTGATCCAGCAGACAGGAACACGGATATTCTACAAAGACTTACCGTCTGTGGAAGGTTCTTCGATTTTACTTTACCAGCTTTTTTACAACCTCATGAACAACGCCATAAAGTTCGCAAGAAGTGGCGTGCCTCCTATCATATCTATAGGGTCAGCAATAGTTGATAAGGGGGGTAAAGAGTCCGCTCAGATTTTTTTCAATGATAATGGAATAGGCTTCGATCAGGAACAGGCAGAAAAAATATTTGAGACGTTTACCAGGCTTCATTCAAAAGACAAATACGAAGGAACGGGGTTGGGACTTTCACTTTGTAAAAGGATCGTAGAAAGGCATGGTGGCAGTATCCAGGCAAAAGGGCGAATAGATGAAGGGGCAACTTTTATCATTTCGCTGCCGCTAAAACAAACGTTGATAGGGATATAGACATTCAAGCTATCGGATAAACCGACGGCGAAGCTACTCTTTACATAACAGAAACGCGATCAGGCTATGCGCGGGCAACTTATCAATGGAATAAAATTTTAATAGTAACTTACTACGTTTTATTTAATGTTAACCTCAACCGCAACAATTACTAACTGACTGACTTTGAGTAATCATTACCCCGGCGTTTACAAGTATAAGCATTTGCCAATTTTGGCTCACTTCATACTGGATGAACATATTCAGACTTTCGCGGTGGAACAACTCCAGCTCGCAAGGCAGTACAACATTCCTTTATTGAATTTCCTAAGACACCTGTCTGATGAGGCAATAATAGACATTGCGTTGACATCTCTACGTGAAATATTGTGGTATCTGGTGAATAACAATGCCGAAGAACAAATTTCGGTTTCTACCGAAAGGTGGCTCACTAACCAATTACAGGTAGTAGGAAAGTATGATATAGCAGCAGAAGACATAACGTTAATAAATCATGTAAGAGGTAAGTCTTTAAAAAGCTTTGCTTTCAAACTCTACGAAGACCGTCTACAACTACACGAACTGCTTGATGAAATTGACGATTTTATCCTGGCCAGTACCACAGTCTCCGCCAATACGTACATTGCTATCCTGAAAGATCAATTGCGTCAACAAGAAGAGTTCCGCTCGAAGCTATCCAAAGCGGTTCCAGGGTTTATGTATGTCCGGAATGTGCCAAACAAAATGGAGACTTTCTCAAACGGCAAATTGGCTGAACTATTGGGGTATTCGACGCAGGAGCTAAAGCGATTGAGTAACAATTTCTATCAGGCAATTACTAACCCTGACGACTGGGCGAAATCGGAAGACTGCAGAACAACCTTTTCTGACGGGACCGGATCAATTTGTTCCTTTGAGAGCAGGGTAAAAGACGCGAGTGGCGCGTACAAGTGGCTACGCTATTATGAAACGATTCTTCGTAAAGGCCCTGCAGGCACAATCGAGGAAGTGGTCGGGGTGGCGTTTGACGTTACGGGAGAAAAGGAAATCAGTGAAGCGCTTGCCATACGCGAAGCTCAGTTATTGGAAGCGCAAAGCATCGCCTACATTGGAAGTTTCGAATGGTACATAGCGGGTAATAAATCAACTACAAACACGCCGGAGATTTATAGGATTTTCGAAATGGAGCAAATGGAGAAATTCGAACAGTTCATCCAGCATGTTCACCGGGACGATGTCCAAAAAGTTCAGGAGGCGATGAGACAATCCTTTCAAACTGGTATTTATGAATGTGTTTACCGGTATTTGCGAAACCAAAAGGAAAAAATCATTTGGTCAAAAGGTGTGGTAACGATGGAAAATGGCAAACCGTTTAAAATGGTGGGCACCGTACAGGACATTACGACTATCAAACGCATCGAGGAAGAGCTGAAACGGAAGACCATACAACTCGAAAAATCAAATGAGAATCTTCAACAGTTTGCAGCCATCGCCAGCCATGATCTCAAGGAGCCACTGCGGAAAATATCTATCTATGCCTCCAGGGTTTTGCAGCTCGAAAAGGATAAATTGGCGGAGATGTCATATACGGCACTTAACAAAATATCTGACAGCACGTGGCGGTTGCAACGGATGGTGGATGACATCTTAACGTTTTCCTTTATTGACGCTGAGCAGCAGAAAACAGAAGCAGACCTGGAGGAAATCCTGAGAGAAGTAAAAGATTTACTCTCCGAGCAAATTATAGCCAAAAAGGCAGAAATTATTTCAGATGGATTGCCTTTGGCCCGTGTGATCGTTTCGCAAATGAGGCAGCTTTTCCAAAACCTGCTTGCCAATGCACTTAAGTTCTGCAGAGAAGGTGAGGCACCGCGCATTACCATCACCCATAATTACGTGGTAGATAAACCGACACCGTCAGTAATCAACCAAAACCTGGAGATCTGTATTGCAGACAACGGAATCGGATTTGATGACAGTAACAGTGAGAAAATCTTCCATACATTCCACCGTTTGCATTCCAAAAACGAATTTGAGGGAACGGGGCTGGGGCTGTCAGTATGCAGAAAAATAGTGGACAATCATGGAGGAACCATCAAGGCGAAATCGAAGTTGGGCGAGGGTGCAACCTTTGTAATACAATTACCCCAATAGCAACTCCGACATGGGTCCATTACTAATCCGTGTCTTAGATCAAACCTTATATTGTGCATGATTGTATAAGTGGGTGAAAGTTGAAATTTGTAAGAAATCATCATCTGCTTGTAAAAAATCTAGATATGAGAACATACACACTTATCCCTTTCCTCCTGTCTCATCTCATGCTGATATTAGCATGTACCAGTCAGTCCAAGCCAAAGAACACCAGTATGGAAACTACAGGTGATAATAGCCGCAACTCACTCGATTGGGATGGAATCTACCGGGGCGTGACACCCTGCGCTGATTGCATGGGTATCCAAAAAACCATCTTTATAAATAAAGACCTTACCTATCGGGTAAAAGTTAAGTACCTGGGGAAAGATTCCACAGCCACCGAGTATGCCGGTAAAATTGCATGGAACGAAAAGGGCAATGCAATCGAATTGACAGAAGGACAACAATCACAAGCGTATGCAGTAGGCGAAAACGCTCTAACGCAATTAGACCAAAGCGGTAACAAAATTACCGGTGATCTTGCACATCGATACGTCTTCACCAAACAGAACTATGCTATCCTCGAAAAATACTGGAAGTTAACCGAGCTGAATGGGAAGCCGGTTCTGATCGATAGTGCCTCACGTAATGAACCACACATCATTTTTAAAGACGAAGAGGGCAGGTTTGTCGGGAACGGAGGCTGCAACAGTTTCTCAGGAAATTTCGAATTAGACAGCAGGAACAAAATTACTATGTCAAAGGCCATCGTTACACAAATGGCTTGTACAAACATGGAGATCGAGTCCCAACTACTAAGGGTATTGCAAATGGCCGACAATTATATTCTGAATGCGGATACGCTGATCCTGAACAAAGCCCGCATGGCACCACTTGCAAGATTCAAAGTTGTGTACACAAGATGAACAAGGATCAAAATAACAAAAAAGACAGGACGTCGCTCAAAGCAGCTGACGTTGTTTCGAAGCAATTGACAAAAAATGGATTCATCCGGTTAAGAACGTTAAAGATCTTCTTTCCCAGAACTGGCACCCATATTCACAAACCAGGTGTTTAAGTTTTCAGTCAAAAAAGTCAATAAAAGTTAAACAATTTCACATCTTTATACACCCGTGATTATCCACCAGCAAAAACTACGGTCATATCAGTGTTGCCAATAACGGAATTGGTTTCAACCCTAGGTTTAAGGACCTGATCTTTGAAGTTTTCCAACGGCTGCATGGAAAGGACAGATATAATGGAACACGTATCGGGCTTGCCATCGTAAAGAAAATAGTCGACAACTACAAAGGCGGAAATTTAGGTGCTGAGGAGTGCCGGTATAATCCAGTGTTTTTTCCGGGTTTTGCAAAGAGCTTTAACGGATGTATAGAATAAGGCTACTGCTGATAAATAGTGTCTCCTGCGTCTGTTTCGCTGTGACAATCAGATATTAATTGCAAGAATTTGGCGCTTTGTATTGCCTGAAAACACCTCTTGCTTACTTAATCAGAAAATAACCAATTGTTCTATTGTTGAGTGTTTTTTCGTATGGTGGCGGAAATGCACTTGCACACGTGTCTTATCAAAATGTATGAGGATATTTAAAGAAACTTAACACATTGTACGGCCCGGATTGCTGATAGTTAAACAAGATCCAATCCAACTGACATCACCATGAGGTTATTTCTTTTCATAGCCGCATCGCCACTTGATATTTTCATACGAGGGCTAGGTTTTATCTTTGTGCCCTCCTGGTTTTTTGATCCTTCCTCTATGAGAATCCTGTCGTCTTAAATTGGTGAAACAGGGTGGATCTGATTTTTCATGAGTTGTGGCCGGGTAGCGGCGTCCTCAACGGGATTGCGTATAAGGCTATTAGTTACGTACTGTCAATCTTCCCGGTGTTAGAAAACAATATATCCGTAATGCGAAAGAATTTTCATAAGGTGTTTGTTTTTCTCTTTGTCTTTACTGTTGGCCAATCGCTGCCTGCGCAGCAAAATAGCCAGGATCCTCTCCCGTCCTGGGCTGAAGGCAATGTAAAAAAGGCTATCATCACTTATATAGAAAAAGTGGTCGACAGCCAGAGCTCCGGTTTTATTCCCGTAAAAGATCGTATAGCCACCTTTGACAATGATGGCACACTATGGGCCGAACGGCCCCTTGTACAGGAGTTGTTTGCATTTTACCGGGTTAGAAAAATGGTTGCAACAAACCCGGCATTAAAGTCTCAACAACCTTTTAAAGCCGTGCTCGAAAATGATAAAGACTATTTCCAAAGAAATGGTGAAAAGGGTATTATGCAAGTGCTGGCTGCCACACATACCGGCATGACCGAAGACGAATTTGAAGCGTCGGTAACGGATTTCTTTGCAACTGCAACCTACCCGGGAAAAAATGTTCCGGTCAGGCACATTGTGTACCAGCCACAACTGGAACTATTGCAGTATCTGCGGGCCAATGCGTTTAAGATTTTTATATGCAGTGGAGGTACGGTTGAATTTGTACGAGGGATATCAGAAGAGTTTTATGGCATTCCTAAATACCAGGTCATTGGTACTACCTTCAAATACAAATTCATAGACAGTACCCTGAGCATTGTCAGGGAGCCCGCGCTGTTTCAAATTAACGATAAAGAAGGAAAACCTATAAGCATTCAGATGCATATAGGTCAGCGACCGGTGTTTGCATGCGGCAATGAAGGTGGCGAAGGCGATATAGCTATGCTGCGATACAGCAGTGGCAGCAAGTATCCCTCGTTTCAGTTGATGGTCAACCATGATGATGAAGCAAGAGAATTTGCTTACAGAGAAAAAAATGATGCTTCCATTAACGCGGCGAAAAAAAATAACTGGTATATCGTGAGCATGAAAAATGATTGGAAAACAATTTTTTCAAGATAAGTCAAGTTGTGAGTTGACAACATAAGTATTTCGCTTGTGAGCAACTAAGCAATTAAAAACCCAAAACATGCATTTGACAACATGATGTTCAGGGTTTTGCTTTCATAACTTCTGAAAAACAGCTTCCCAATGATAATAACGGCAACGGGTGTTCGCACCAGCCTGGTGCCAGCGCCATATGCGGTATACAGGGATCAAAACGCAGTTGCTTAAGACTGTTTCCTGTTAGTAGCCTCATAGCATAAACAACGTTGTATCAATAGGGTCCGTTAAAAAATGAATTAAACGATTCAAGTCAACTAAACAAATGATTATGGCAAAAGCAAGTAAACAAAATGGTAAACCCAATATCCTTGTCATCTGGGGTGATGATATTGGTATCTCGAACCTCAGCTGTTATTCTCATGGTTTAATGGGATATCAAACGCCGAACATCGACCGCCTGGCGAGGGAAGGAATGATGTTTACGGATTCATATGGTGAACAAAGCTGTACGGCAGGCCGTTCCTCTTTCATCACCGGGCAGAGTGTGTTACGCACCGGCTTGTCAAAGGTGGGTATGCCGGGTGCGCCGATTGGCATGACCGATAAGGCCGTTACCATTGCTGCATTGCTGAAGGAGCAGGGCTACGCTACCGGGCAGTTCGGTAAAAACCATCTCGGTGACCTGAATCGGATGTTACCAACCAATCATGGGTTCGACGAATTTTTTGGTAATCTGTATCATCTCAACGCAGAAGAAGATCCCGAGTCAGAAAACTATCCCAAGGATCCGAGGTTCAGAGAAAAGTTCGGTCCGCGGGGTGTTATACATAGCTGGGCCACCGACAATGATGATGCAACCGAAGAGCCGCGTTGGGGTCGTATCGGCAAACAAAAAATTGAAGATACCGGTCCGCTTACCCGGAAAAGAATGGAAAACATTGATGATGAAATTGTGCTTGCAGCCATAGATTTTATTAAAAAACAGGAGGACACCGGCCAACCCTGGTTTGTGTGGCTCAACACTACGCACATGCACTTCATTACCCATCCGAAGCCGGAGAAAAAAGGGAAGGCGGGTAAATGGCAGTCCGATTATCATGATACGATGGTGGACCATGACGAGAACGTGGGCAAGATGCTTGAGCTGTTGGATCAACTTAAGATTGCGGACAATACGTTCGTAATGTACTCAACCGACAACGGGCCGCATAGGAACTCCTGGCCCGATGCCGCCACCACGCCGTTTCGCAGCGAGAAAAATACGAACTGGGAAGGAGCTTTCCGGGTGCCGCTGCTGATTCGCTGGCCGGGCAAAGTTCCCGCCGGTGCTATCTCCAACGAAATCATACAACATCACGATTGGTTGCCGACTTTCCTGGAAATGGCAGGGGTGCCAAACATAGTTGAGGAACTAAAAAAAGGTTACACAGCTATTGGCCGCACCTTTAAAAATCACATTGACGGATACAGCCTGGTTCCTTACATTACCGGTAAGGAAAAAGAAAGTCCGCGCAAGCTTTTCGTGTACATCAGTGACGATGGAGACATCATGGGTGTACGTTATGAGAATTGGAAGATGGTGTTCCTCGAACAGCGGGCCCAGGGCACCCTTGGCATATGGCTCGAACCATTTACGCGATTGCGGGCGCCGAAGATCTACAACCTGCGAACCGATCCATACGAATATGCAGACATAACGTCTAACTCCTATTACGATTGGTACATGCGCGAGTGTGGTGCCTTCTTCCTTCTTGGGTCGGCGGCGGTGCAAGCGTTCGCTTCCACTTTTAAAGATTTCCCCCCTATTCAGAAGCCCAACACCTTTACAATAGACGATGCGATTGTAAAAATGAGCGAACCGGTAACCGGAGGTTAGTTAAGTGTAATTCCAGCCTGCTGGTTAATTCAGCAGTTTTGGCTATCCAGGCAGCGAGTGATTCATTATAAAATCATTCCATGGTAGAAAACAAGCGACAAGGCTGCAAATCGCTCATTGAGAAATTAAAAATTTACGATTTGAATTAATTATGAAGAAGTATTATTCACCATCGTCAGTGGAACTCACGGCAAAAGCGCAACCTGAAGCTTTTGTTTTTCAACCGTCCGGCATCCGGGAGCAAGTGGTTTTCAGTCGTGCCCTCCAGGCGGTGATATGGGGTATGCCCGCAGTAAATTATGACCTGATGCTCAGGGAAATGCTCACGAAAACATCCGCTAAACAAAACGAGGTTGTTTACTGGTCGATGCCTGTTGACTGGCACAATCAGACGCTTACACCGAATCCCGATGCGATATATTTTATGATCTTTTTCGATACAAAAGCTGCCGGGCCTTTGGTGATTGACGTGCCGCCTGCGGAAGAGGGTTCATTCGCCGCCAACATAGACAATGTTTTTCAAATGCCGCTTGAAGACGCCGGGCCTTACGGTGCCGATAAAGGGGCCGGCGGCAGGTACCTGGTGCTGCCTCCGGGTTACGGGCAACAGCCACCTGATGGATATATTGTCCTCCATGCTGATTTTTACGAGGGTTATGGCTTGTTCCGATCCAATCTGGCAACCCACAGTGATGCGGATGTTGCCAAGGCCGTGACCTACGGAAAACGGTTGAAAGTTTACCCCTTGTCCCAGGCCGGCAACCCA
Source organism: Flavitalea antarctica (assembly GCF_054461535.1). NCBI lineage: Bacteria > Pseudomonadati > Bacteroidota > Chitinophagia > Chitinophagales > Chitinophagaceae > Flavitalea > Flavitalea antarctica. Next base: position 2,400 of record NZ_JBTLQG010000031.1, on the reverse strand, counting down.
GTTGAAACAAGGTTTACGGACGCTAAAGATGTTTTGTATGATGCGACCATTCCCTACAACATAGAATTTTTTCGGTCCCTGGATCGCATTGTCCAAAGCCAGCCGTGGCTAACCCGTGATAAAGTCATGATCGACCAGCTCAAAACCATCGGCATAGAAAAGGGCAAAAAATTTAATCCAGATGCAAGAACAATCGAAATTATGAATGCCGCAGCAAAAGCGGCGCATGATTACATAGAAGTCATGTATGACGCCGGTTTTCCCCCATTAAATGCGGACGCGCATTGGGCAGTCCCGGCAATGCCCGACCTCATCAAGGCCGGCTCATCCGGTTACGTTGAAACCGATATTTACCCGGTGGATGCCCGCAGTCTCACGTATGCCATTGGATATATCGGCATCAAACGTTTGGGGACCGCACAGATCTATCTTATTTCTGGAAAAGACAAAGAAGGTAATTCTCTAAGCGGTGCAGAAACTTATCGTCTCCATGTTCCGGCAAATGTTCCCACCAGGCAGTATTGGTCGGCAACGGTGTACGACCGAAAAACACATGCACTGATCAAGAATATGTCCCGCGCCAGCCGTGCATCCAATGCGACTGAGGTGCAAAAAAACGCTGATGGATCAGTAGATATTTACTTCAGTGCCAAAGCACCTGAAGGAAAGGAATCCAATTGGATTCCCACTGACCCGAATGGCCATTTTGAAATTTTATTCCGGCTTTACGGCCCTGAAAAACCATTGTTTGAAAAAAAATGGAAGCTTGGGGACATCGAGAAACTTAACCACAACCCATAGACTATGTTATGAAAACTGCAGCACTTTTTCAGAGCTTCACTGTCCTTTACTGACATGTATGTACAGCCGCTGGAATCAGGCGGGCAAACAAAAAGGCAGATTTCACCTTTGGATATTCGTTTATATCTAACAGCTGACAAGTATGAACTTGGGGTGATGATAATTCCGGGAAAAACTCTCTCAGATGATCGAAGTCATATTTCCCCGGATACTGAAGATCCCTTTTCTACGTTATAAGGATATGAAAAAATATCAAACAGGTACCAGATGCCAACTATTTTTCGTTGTAGCTACTGTATGCGCATTGTGTTTCGCTTCGTGCACGAGGAACGTCTATGTTCATCATACGCCTCCTGGCCATGCTAAAAAAGCCAATGGGTCCAAATCAGCAAAGGCCTATGCACCCGGCCAGAAGAAAAAGCATTAAGGGTTTAACCTGTTAATCTAACATTGGTTGCTTGAATGGTGGTTTGATTTTGGACACATGAAGGCGTCCGCATTATGTCAAACTATCGATGGTCTTGAGCATCCTACCTGCTAACTTAATTGGAGGATGATCCCGAGACTAATGCTGCTACCGATAAGTTGTTAGCATTGATTTTTAAAGCACGTTGCAAGTCTTTACTCGGAAGATCGCAGTCAGACTGATTTTCAGAATTCTTTTTGTAATTCAGTAGAAATACTGATTGTCATTTTGAAAACACTTTGTATCTTTATATTGTTATGAAGCACACGTCATCATATAGTTTCTGTAGTTATCAGTGCAATTCACTGACCGGGAAACATATGTGCATGACCAAGTAAAATTTTCTAAGCATATTATATTACCCGGTAGGTTTAATCTTACCGGGTTTTTTGTTTTTGGACCAGTTGGAAGATTGCCAGAGTTGGTAATTGCGCAGTATTTAAATCTGGAGGCAGGTGACACTGACGGGGGACGTCTCCTCCATCTTCCGCATATATTGGAGAATTGTCAGAGGGGTTTAATGTACCACTTTGCTAAAGTGGAGGTCGGTGAAAACCGGTCCACAGGTTCGAATCCTGTATTCTCCGCAGATTAATTTTGGCTTTTTATACCGTAGGGGTAGCGGGACCGCCTGTAAAGCGGTTGTCTTCAGACTCGGGTGGTTCGACTCCATCAAAAGCCACATTGTGCAAAATTTGATTCAGGTTACGATTAGTAAAGGGTGAATCGAAGTGAATAACGTATAAGCTTTCAGCTCCTTTGCCAGAGTGGCGTAGATCGCGGCGTTTGGTACTATGTGGCTGCGGGTCGATCGCAGTCATTGTTATTGACATACATGGACGTGTAGCAAAGATGGTAATGCACCGGTCTGCAAAACTGGTATGCGGGGATTCGAGTTCCCCCACGTCCTCAGGTTTTTTATTATCAATGGTGCGGTAACTCAGTTGGTAGAGTGGCAGACTGAAAATCTGCAAGTCGGTGGTTCAAGTCCATCCCGTACCACAATATTTTTTTCATTAGTTGATCACCTTTGTGTCTTGTATAATCTTCGCGGGTATAAGTGAGGACAAGTCAGTTCTTCAAGGCTGGCAATGATTTTGATTTCCTATTCAGAAGTATTCTGAAGTTAAGCC
>NZ_JBTLQG010000030.1:0-80390 GCF_054461535.1 Flavitalea antarctica | reverse complement strand
TGATGCATGTATCAAGGCAATTCAAGTTATGGATTTAGACACAAAAAAGGCCAACCAAAATAATGGTTGACCTTATCGGAATAAAATTTGAATTGATTAGTTGTTATGCGACGAAAGGGTTTTGATAGGGACAAATCTTCTTTGATCGTTCCTGTTATCTCCTCTTTGGTCATTACGCTGATCGTTTTTTTGATTGCTACCCTGGTTCCTTACGACCGGCCCCCGGCTGTGCTGAACCGGCGATGATCTTTGGAAGGTCCGTTGCTGATGAGCTGCCGGCGCATTCATTGAAAAAGGATGTTCTGCAATTACCGGCACAGTTTTGCCGATAAGCTTATTTATATCACGGAGAAATTCTCTTTCTTCCGCATCACAGAATGAGATAGCGATACCATTGGCGCCCGCTCTACCGGTCCGGCCTATGCGATGCACATATGTTTCTGGTATGTTCGGAAGATCGAAATTGATAACGTGTGACAGATTATCGACATCAATACCTCTTGCGGCGATATCAGTTGCAACCAGCACCCGGGTTTGACGGGTCTTGAAATTGTGAAGCGCCCTTTGCCTGGCATTTTGACTCTTATTACCGTGGATGGCTTCCGCTGTGATCCCGGCTCTTGAAAGATCCTTCTGTACCTTATCAGCACCATGTTTGGTGCGGGTAAATACAAGAGCAGTTTCAATTGCCTGATCCTGCAACAGGTGATTCAGCAGTGACTTTTTATCGCCCTTACCAACATAGTACAATGATTGGGTGATGGTTTGTGCCGTAGATGATACTGGTGTAACCTCGACCTTTGCCGGGTTAGACAAAATAGTATCAGCAAGTTTCTGGATCTCAGCAGGCATAGTTGCAGAAAAAAACAGGGTCTGACGTTTGGCAGGAATTTTTGTGATGATCCTTTTAACGTCATGCACAAAGCCCATGTCAAGCATACGATCAGCTTCATCAAGTACAAATATCTCGAGTGAACGGAGGTCTATAAAACCCTGGTTCATCAGATCGAGTAAACGGCCTGGTGTCGCTACCAGGATGTCAACACCCCTGCGTAATGCATTGGTCTGGGCATTCTGAGGCACTCCGCCAAAAATAACCAGCTGGTTCAGGCCCGTGTAAATTCCGTAATTGCGCAGGCTCTCTTCAATCTGAATAGCGAGCTCTCTTGTTGGAGTAAGGATCAGCGCACGGATCTTTTTCTGTAACGGATTTACGGGTTTCGAATCTGATAACAGCTGTAGTATAGGCATTGCAAACGCTGCCGTTTTACCGGTACCGGTTTGCGCACATCCTAATAAATCTCTGCCTTGTAATACGATGGGAATAGATTGCTGCTGAATAGGTGTAGGGGTTAAATAACCTTCTTTTTTGACGGCCCTTAATATAGGCTCGCTCAAACTTAATTGTTCAAATAACAAATCAAATAGTTTAAATGCGTATCGTGCGCCACTAAGCTAAGCTTATGAACCACATGGCTGATACTAAAAAATGTGCTCGTGGTTAAAACGTTTATTAAACACCACCGCTTGCTAATCAAGGGCTTATCTGGTTACGTGGGAGGAATAAACCGATAAGCCAACAGATAGAGAGGAAATGAGTTTTGCAAATCTAGGGCTTTTATATGACTTTTTGTGTTAAAAGCAGGCTGTTTCATTTTGGCACAGTCCTTGGAACATCGTACAAACCCATCCCGCCGTAACATTTTTTTTTGATGTGCGGACCTGTCTGCCTTCAGCTTAGATTAATCACATAAAAATTCGAACATGAAACAAATGAGATTAGGAGTTACTGCGCTTACCATTGCTGTCGCAGGGTTGTTTGCTTTTAAGGGAGTTGAAAATGGTTCTATAAAAGGCAAGGTGTCTCCTGCAGAAGGAGCAAGCAGAGCATGGGCACTGTCAAGTTCAGATACTTTACAGACAGAAGTTAAAGATGGTGCTTATGAAATTAAGGATGCCAAAGCCGGTGTTTACCGTGTTATCATTGAAGCCAAACCACCTTATAAAAATGCAGCCAAAGATAACGTGACTGTTACTGAAGGACAGGCAGCTGATGCAGGCGAAATCAAACTGGAGCAATAACCAGTTGTTGAAATAGCGTTTTAGTAAAATTAAGTTTTAGTCGCGCCATCCCGCAAATGCCGGATGGCGCTTTTTTTAACGGCACAAAAAAAGCCCTCCCGCACGTGCGGGAAGGCAGTTATGAAATTCAGTTGATGATCAATAGGGATAATAATGAATGCGGAGTTGGTTATGTTAAACCAACATTCTCAATGGCTCTTCAAGCAGTCCCTGGAGTGTCTGCAAAAATGCAGCACCCGTTGCGCCGTCAACAACGCGGTGATCACAACTAAGGGTTACCTTCATGATGTTTCCCGGTACCACAGCACCATTTTTTACTATTGGAACCTGGCTGATAGCGCCCACTGCGAGTATACAAGCATCCGGTGGATTGATGATTGCGGTGAACTCATCAATTCCAAACATGCCCAGATTTGAAATGGTAAAGGTATTTCCCTCCCAGTCAGCAGGCTGAAGCTTTTTATCCTTCGCTTTCTGAGCGAATTCCTTCACTTCCGCACCGATCTGTGACAACGACTTCGTATCAGCAAAACGAACTACGGGTACAAGTAAACCTTCTTCCACAGCTACTGCGACACCGATGTTGACATGATGATTGTATCTTATCTTATCACCCAGCCAGCTGCTGTTGACTTTTGGATGTTGTTTTAACGCCACTGCGCATGCCTTCAACACCATATCATTGAATGATATCTTAACCTTTGCTACTTCATTAATTTTCTTCCTGCTTTCAACCGCTGCGTCCATGTTGATAGACATAGTAAGGTAAAAATGTGGCGCAGAGAATTTGCTTTCCGCAAGTCTCTTTGCAATGACCTTACGCATCTGGGAAACCGGAACTTCATCAAAACTAACCTGTCCGGCGGGAGCTGATGGAGCAGGTTTAGCTGTGGCAGCCGGTGCAGCAGTTTCTTTAGCTGCCGGTTGTGCGCCTGGTTTGAAATTGTCGATGTCGGCTTTTATGATCCTGCCGTTATCCCCGCTTCCTGCAATGGTGGTGATATCAATTCCCTTTTCAGCAGCAAGTTTTTTTGCAAGGGGTGAGGCCTTTACGCGTCCGTTTTCCAGTGAAGGATTAGGTGCAGCTGCGGCTCCTGCGGAAGCCTGGGCGTTCGATACTGATCCTGTTTGTTGGTTCTCCGCTTTTGCTTCGGCGGCCGGTTGTGCCGCGGCGCCTTCGCCGCCGGCTGCAGATCCGCCTTTAGCAGCGGCCACGATCTTGTTCACATCAACTTTTCCTTCTTCACCTATGATGCAGAGCAAGGCGTTTACAGGCACTTTGTCTCCCTTTTCAGCTCCTATATATAATAACTTACCTGTTTTATAACTTTCAAGTTCCATGGTAGCTTTGTCTGTCTCCACATCTGCAAGCAGATCTCCTTTCTTCACATCGTCACCCACTTTTTTGTGCCAGGCGGCAATCACGCCTTCCGTCATCGTATCGCTGAGCCTGGGCATCAGGATCACTTCCTGCATAGTCGAAAGGTCCATTTTTTCGCCACCTGACTGTGCGGGCGCTGCCTTTTGTTCTGTTTGTACCGCTTCGGCCGGCTTTGCAGTCTCCGTCGCCTTAGTTTCTTTGGCCTCGGGCTTAGCACCGTTTGCAGCTCCTCCGCCACCAAGCAGCGACTGAATGTCCTCGCCCGGTGCACCAATAATAGCAAGCAGATCGTTTACCTGTAATTTGTTGCCCTTGTCGGCGCCAATATGAAGCAAAGTTCCGTCTTTGTAACTTTCAAGTTCCATAGTGGCCTTATCAGTCTCCACTTCAGCAAGCAAATCGCCCTTTTTTACCGTGTCACCAACTTTCTTATGCCAGGCCGCAATCACACCTTCGGTCATGGTATCACTAAGTCGGGGCATTAATATCGTTTCCGCCATAATCGGTATTGTATTTTTAAATTGTTCTGTATCAGATTGAACGTCGAAATTAAGGCAAATTGAGGAAATCAGCATAAGCTTTGAAATGTTGGCTTTTTTTCGTTTTTTGAGAGGCCGAACCCTATAAATTCTTATTCATGATTTCTCCCTCAGTGGCTTATCCGCCCTCGCCCTCTGAAGTGCGGGGTATTGTAAAAGAAACTTCCGTACGTTTTAAAAGGGAAGTAGGAAAGGTCCTGACTTCGATAATCCTGTTTTTCATAGTCTATATTTTGTTGATCTGTGCCGCGGTGGCGCTTGCCGCCCTGACCGTATACGGTGGAATTGCATTGATAATCGCAGCGCCAAAATTTCTGACACTGATGATTGGCCTGGGCCTGATTGGTCTCGGGATTATGGTCTTGTTTTTCCTGGTCAAATTCATATTCGCCGTCACGAAATATGATCATTCCAACAGCATTGAGATAAAAGAAGAGGAACAACCGGTGTTATTTGCCTTCATTCGCAAGCTCAGTGAGGAAACCCATACAAGTTTCCCCAAAAAAATATTCATCTCCCCGGAAGTAAATGCCTGTGTGTTTTATGATAGCAGCTTTTGGAGCATGATGCTTCCGGTCAAAAAAAATCTCCAGATAGGACTCGGCCTGGTAAACGTGCTTACGGTTAGCGAGTTCAAAGCGGTCGTGGCGCATGAATTCGGCCATTTCTCGCAGAGAAGTATGAAACTTGGAAGTTTTGTTTACAATGTGAACAAGGTGATATATAATATGCTGTATCATAACAGCGGTTATGGGAATACGTTGAATGTCTGGGCAAATATTCATGGCCTCTTCGCCATTTTTGCCGCACTCACCGTGCGAATTGTCCGTTGTATCCAGTGGGTACTTCAGCAGATGTATGCGCTGATCAATAAAAATTACATGGGCCTTTCAAGAGAGATGGAATTTCACGCCGATGCTGTTGCAGCGGGTGTAAGTGGCAGTGACAGCCTCATCACCGCGCTGCGCAGGCTTGACCTGGCAGATGCAAGCTATAATATGGTATTGAGTAAATACGGTGAATTTTTTAAAGAGAAACTGGTAGCGAATAATATGTACCAGGATCATCAGACCGTGATGCACCTGATAGCAAAGGAACACCGGCTTGAAATCAAGGACAACATAGCTGTGATCAATGACAGTTTCCTGCGCGACCAGGTTCAGAACCGGGTGAACTTCAAAGATCAGTGGGCCTCACATCCGCCGGTTTCAGAAAGGACAAAACAACTGGCAAAACTCAATATCGTGGCCGAGCAAAATCATGGCTCTGCCTGGTCCCTGTTCACAGATCGTCATCTGATCCAACAGGAGCTGACCAAAAAAATCTATGATGGGGTGCCAATACCGGAAGAGGCAACCATTGTGGATGCGGCGACGTTTCAAACTAAATATTTACGCGACCAGGAAGCTTACCGCCTGCCATCTGTGTTTAATGGTTTTTTTGATGACCGCGAAATTTCGGTATTCAATGTCGGTGAAATCACAAGCCGGAAAAACACAATCCATTCCTTTGCTGAATGGTCGCAGTTATTCGATAACGATAATTTATCATTACCTAAGAAAATAGCAGGCCTTAAATCGGATATCGCGATCCTTGAAAATATATGCCTGGGTAACATCAGGGTAAACAGCTTCGATTTCGATGGCCGTAAATACAAGGCGAGGGAATCGGCTGAAATCAAAACAAAGCTGACTGAAGAACTGAAAACAGCAGAGGATAAACTGTCAGATCTTGATAAACAAATGCTCCGTTGCTTTTATGAGTTTGCTTTACAACATTGTGAACAGGCGGCCGCTGACTGCGAAGATCAACTCCGCAAATACGATTTGCTCAGGTATGAAGCGACTGCTTTCCTGAACCAGGTAAACGGGACCATAGAATTGATTGCACCTTTTTACAGTGATGAAAATCTCACGCATGAGATGGTGAATGGCATAGTCACAGAATTAAAATCTGTGAAAGAGCCCGCATTCAAAAATGCACTTGGCCAATGGCTTCAGGTTTGCGACTTTTCAGAGAATCCATCGCTCAAGCAAAAAGCTCAGTCATTCATTGAAAAGGATTACCATTATTTCATTGATAATTCTTTTATGAATAATGAGCTTGAAGAATACAATTTCTTACTAAGAGAGATCTGGGTTGTTGTGAGTAACCATAAATTCCAGCACTTCAAAAAACTCCTTAACGACAGTATTACATTTATGCCGGGCGTGGAAACTCAATAATCCAGTTCAAGTTTCAGCCTGTCTTTCATCTCCCTGATGATAGGATAATGTTCTACTATCTGAAGGAATTGCTCTTTTTTATTCAGCGTTTTTTCTACCTGGATATGGTGCACGGGGATCTCAGAAACACTGATAGAATAATTCAGTGAGCGATTATTAAATTTTTCCTGCAGAAACTCTGATAAGAATCTGCGTTCCTGCTCGATGAACCGATGCTCAAGGTTGTTGTTGCTCAATACCTCGAAAGAATTATCTGAAGTGATGGTAAGCCTGGCAAGGTCAAAGCTCTGAACAGCCGGATTTTTCTTTTCACGGAGAATGTTTGTATATCCTTCCCAGTGTTGTTTCAACAGTTCGTCACTTAAAGGAATGGGACGATTGCTTTCTGCTTCATTCTGGTTGCCTGAAAATTTCTGCCGTATATGTTCAAGCGATCCGATCTTCGTCGCCCTGGATGATTTCTTTATAGGGGCCTGTGGTGCGGCTTCGACTATCTTAGCAGCTGGCGCCGTTCGTTCCCCGGTACCTGGTTTTTCAGTATCCTCAATTAACAGTTTGGATGTGTGTTGGTCCTCCTTCGGCTTTGTTTTCGGGCCATTGGTTTTGTTGCCGGTTACAGGCACAGCTTCCATCATCGGCAACTGCCTGAATGAAACCGGCTTTGCTGTTTCAACTAATTTTTTTTTTGAGATGCCCTGGCTGTCATTTGACAGAACGATTGCCTGGTTCAGATAGCTGAGCCTGATGATTGCAAGTTCAACATGTAACCTTTTGTTTCGGGCCGCCTTATATTGAATTTCGGCTTCATTCAATACATTCAGCGCGCTCACCAGCCAGGCGATGCTCATCTTTTTTGCCGTGGAAATATATTTGTCTTTGAAACTTTCAACAACTTCAAGCAAAGAAGCTACTTTCTCATCTTTGCACACAAGCAAGTTGCGTATGAACTCCGCAAATCCATTCATCACCATATCACCTTCGAATCCTTTACGGTTAATATCATCATAAAGAAGGAGTGCCGCAGCCAGATCCTGTTGTTCCATGCTGTCGATAAGCCTGAAATAATAATCTGCATCGAGTATGTTCAGGTGCTCAAGCGTGTTCTGATAGGTAAGTTCACCATTGGTAAAGCTGACGATCTTATCCATGATACTAAGCGCATCACGCATACATCCTTCACTTTTCTGTGCAATTACCTGCAGCCCCGCTTTTTCCGCTTTTATCGTCTCTTTCTGGCAGATCTCTTCGAGGTGATCTACCGTATCGTTAATGGTAATTCTTTTAAAATCAAAAATCTGGCAACGGCTGAGAATGGTTGGAAGAATCTTATGTTTCTCAGTGGTCGCGAGAATAAATATTGCATAAGGTGGCGGCTCTTCCAGCGTCTTCAGAAATGCATTGAAAGCTGAGGAGCTAAGCATATGAACCTCATCAATGATATACACTTTGTATTTACCAGCCTGGGGTGGGAACCTCACCTGTTCAACAAGGCTCCTGATATCATCAACCGAATTATTACTGGCCGCATCAAGTTCGTGGATATTGAGTGAAGTGCCTTCATTGAATGAAACGCATGAATGACAGGTATTACACGCTTCTCCGGAGGGTGTTGCATTTTCGCAATTGATCGTTTTTGCAAGTATCCGCGCGCAGGTTGTTTTTCCAACGCCCCTTGGACCGCAAAACAGAAACGCGTGCGCAAGCTGCTGGTTTTTTATCGCATTTTTTAAGGTTGTGGTGATGTGCGCCTGGCCTACCACTGTGTCAAATGTCTGGGGACGGTATTTGCGCGCCGATACAATAAATTTATCCATGTCTTTTCTCCTGATGATGCAAATTTAATCAATTCCTGACTGATGCCTGTCGAAACGGGCAGCGAGTTTCCCAGATTCGGTTCACAATTGCCGGGATCACAAAATCGGGTGCCGGTGATATTCCCTCGAACGGTCAAATATATAACGGTAGGTAGTTAATCTTCTGCTTAAAAACGTTCCGAGGCTTTGAGCAATATTGATCATCTTAGGGTTGAAGTCACCAATCCATTGAATTTCATAATCTTCATACATGTCCCTTGGCTGAATCACTTTGGCTCCTTCAACAATCATGTACGAGTCCACTCCCTTGCCCTGGAATTCAGGTACAACACCAAAAGCCACGCCAGTAAACCGAGTGCATTTTTTTGTGGCTTTTATCCAAAGAAATTTCAGCTTGGCGAGCGGGCCGAATTTTCCATTGAGGTATTTAAACCACTGGTTTAAGTCAGGTATGTTTATCCAGATGGCGATCGGCTCATCGCGGTAGTAAGTGAACCACACGACTTCTTCGTCCATGATGGGTTTCATTTCGAGGAACATTTTGTGAACGATCTCTTTCCGCATTTCTTTCAGACCACCATGACCTGACCAGGCTTTATTGTAGACTGTTGTAAAGTCCTTCGCAAATTTCTCCAGCTGATCCTTACGGATATGAACAGCCTTATAGCCGGGATCGGCAGCAATTGCGGCATGACGCTCAAAGAATTTTTTTGAAAGCTGATCCTTTACTTTCATGGCAAAACACTCCTGGTTAAAAAACACTTTAAAACCATAGGTTTCAAAAAGACGTTGATAATAAGGTGGATTATAGTTCATGCCATACATCGGCGAATTAAATCCTTTCACAAGAAGTCCCCACCAGCGGTCACGTTCACCAAAATTTATTGGTCCGTCCATTGCTTCCGCACCTTTTTGGCTTAACCATTCTTTGGCGGTATTGAACAGTTTGTCTGCCGCTTCCTGGTTGTCAATGCAGTCAAAAAAGCCGATGCCGCCAACGGTCATGTTGTCGTTTTTGTTCTTGTATCGTTTATTCATGAAAGCGGCGATACGACCAATCCTTTTTCCTTTATCATCCCGCAGGATCCAACGGATAACTTCACCGTGCCGGAAGGTTTTGTTTTTTGCCGGATCGAAGACGAGGTTAATGTCTTTGTCGAGCGGCCGGATATATTCGGGGTTGCCGCGGTTAATTTCTACGTTGACCAGTAAGAAATCCCGGTTACTTTTTTTATCTGATACTTCAGTAAGCTGCATGCTGTTTTTGATTCAGGCTATTTAATAAACGAAGGGTGCCTCAGCGGGCACCCTGTCGCAAAATAATAAATACAAGGAGTTTAATTCAATTTATTTTCAGGTGCATCTGATTTAAGATGTTTGTCAAGAAATTTTAAGATTTCACCATATCCTTTTATCTCATTCTCTTTTTTCATGAAACCATGTCCCTCATCCGGAAAAATAACATACTCCACCGGTACACCATTTTTCTTTACTGCAGCAACCACTTCATCGCTTTCAATTTTCAAAACCCTGGGATCGTTGGCACCCTGCAAAACCATAAGTGGTTTTGTGATCTGATCTGCGTGGAGCAAAGGTGAGTATTGTTTAAGCCTTACCGTATCTGCGGTGTTAGGATCTCCAATCTCTTCATACAGCGCTTTTTTAAATGACTCCCAATAAGGTGGTACCTCCTTGAGCGTTCTCAGCCAGTTTGCCACGCCGAAAAGATCAACGCCCACTTTAAACTCGTCAGGATGAAAACTAAGGGCGGCGAGGGTCATGTAACCACCATAAGAACCGCCCATGATCCCAATCTTAGATGAATCGATATAAGGGAGCGATGCAAGATACTTTTTACCCCAGATACAATCCTTAAGGTCCTTGTCGCCGTGGTTGCGGTTGTCCATCTTAAAAAATGATTTGCCATAACCACTGCTTCCGCGGTTGTTGACTGCAAGTATTGCATAGCCGTGATTCACGAGGTATTGAATCAGCGGGTTGAAACCTGACCTCGACTGGCCACCCGGGCCACCATGTACCAGAACAATCGCAGGAACTTTTGCATCTTTCGAAGCCTGGTGGGGTTTGTAATAAATGGCAGGTATATCCAATCCGTCAAACGATTTATACCTAACCACCTCGGCTGATACGAGATCATCAGGTTTTATCCCGGGGTTCAGTGTATTCGTGACCTTTTTGAGGTCTTTGGTGGAAAAATCGTAAACATAGATATCGCTGGTAGATTTGCTGCTACCAACACTCAGGCGCATCTTATTTTCACTTCTCGAGAACCGGACCCCGAGTATGTCACCGCCCTCGATCTTCGGAACTTCAACCGGCTTGCCGGTCTGGTGATCGAAGATGTAGATCTTATTGGCCCCGTCTTCATTCACACCGATCACCCGGTATTTCTCGTTGAAGGAAAGGGTGAGATACATCACGTCCCAGTTTGTTTCATATACCTTTTCTTTCTTCCCACTTGCAATATCATATCGAGCGAGATATTGGAACTCACTGCCCTCGTCCGTGAGATAATAAAGGCTTTTGTTGTCTTTCGAAAACTGCATGGGGATATAAACTCCTTCGGCGGTGTCGCTATTTAGTTTTGTGATCTTTTTGGTAGATCTGTCTACCAGGAACATATTGTTGGCCGACGTAGTAATGTTCTGAACCTGGACCAGGAAGTTTTCGTCGTCAGAGATTGCCGCGAAGTCGAAGCCATTATCGTTTTTGTAGATCATTTCGGGTTTCCAACCGGAAGTATCCATTTTGTACAGATCAAAAAACTTAGGATCCCGGACATTACTGATGTAGTAAAAAGCATTCTCATTACGGGTCCAGCTTATGAACTGGGCTTTCTCTTTCTCGCCGGGGGTCAGATCTTTAACGGCGCCGGTTGTGGTCTGCAAAAAAATATGTTCGTTCTCATTGCCTCCTTTATCAGAAACATATAAAAAGTTATCCGAACCCGGCAGGTATTCCTGCCCGAAAATGGATTCTTTTGAAGAATTCGTCAGGGCCTTTTTCACCCCTGAGACCAGGTCAACTTCGAATGCATTGTAAATACCACTTTCATTACTCGTATACATCAGTTTCTTTTCATCTGGTGAAAAGACCCCTCCGTTAACATTGTTGCTTTTATAAAATTGTTCAATGGTATAGGCGGCGACTTGCTTCGGCTCGTCTTTTTCTGTTTTCCCCGCTGAATCCGTGCAACCGCTCAGAATGACACAAGGGATAACAAAAGCCAGGATGATTTTCGTCATTATTGTTTAGGTTTAGGTAAAGTTCGAAGATTTTTTGAGGTGTTTTTACTGTTGACCCCGGGATTCGGCCGGACTCAATGGTCAAAAGCCATCTTTCAGAAAGATCGTGAAAAAAGTGCGCAAACTGAGCTGCAAATACTAAAAGTGGGAAAATTGTAAGCTACAGCGGCAAACCATCTGTACACTGGTGGCCATTGTCCCCAAGTTCGGTCGGGCTGGTTGTGGTCCTTTCACGAGAGTCCAGAAAAATAAAAGAGAGGGACCACAACAGTCCCTCCCGGACATAAAGGATGAACACCAGACTAATACTATAAACGAGATTTGCGGGCGGGGGGTTTGCTCGGATAATTATTTAACATCTGCAAAAAGCCCTAAAATATCCTGCGGAATTTCGGATTTTGGTTAGGCTCGCTTACCTTTGCAGCCGAAAACAAAAAGGTTAATTATTGATATTGTTTAAGATATTGACTATCAATAGTTAAAGATCACCCATCAACACCGGATCAAATAAATCTTACATATGCCAAACGTTGGTAAAATTAAGCAAATCATTGGCGCAGTAGTAGACGTTCAGTTTGAAGGAAAACTTCCTGAAATCTATAATGCGTTGGAATTAAAACGTTCGACTGGGGAGACTCTTGTTCTTGAGGCTCAGCAGCACCTTGGGGAAGACAGCGTTCGCTGTATCGCCATGGATGGAACAGAAGGCCTGGTTCGTGGGATGGAAGTCATAGATACCGGTTCGGCAATCACAATGCCCATCGGCGAAGGAATTAAGGGACGTTTGTTTAATGTGACCGGTGATCCGATCGATGGATTGCCAGCGATCTCAAAGGTTGGCGGTCGTCCGATTCACTCCAAGCCACCGGCATTTGAAAACCTCAGCACTGCAACCGAGGTTTTGTATACGGGTATCAAAGTTATTGACCTGATTGAGCCTTACGCTAAAGGTGGTAAGATTGGTTTGCTGGGAGGTGCGGGTGTTGGTAAAACAGTACTTATCCAGGAGCTTATTAATAATATTGCGAAAGCTTATAGTGGTGTTTCCGTATTTGCTGGTGTGGGAGAAAGAACCAGGGAAGGAAATGACCTGATGCGTGAAATGATCGAAGCCGGTATCATGAACTACGGCGACGAATTCAAACACAGCATGGAAAGTGGCGGATGGGACCTGAACAAGGTTAATATTAATGACCTGAAGGAATCCAAGGCGACTTTCGTATTCGGACAAATGAATGAACCGCCCGGTGCGCGTGCAAGAGTTGCATTAAGTGGATTGACCATTGCAGAATACTATCGTGATGGTGATGGCCAGGGTAAAGGTCGTGATATCCTTTTCTTCGTTGACAACATCTTCCGTTTCACACAGGCGGGTTCGGAGGTTTCGGCACTGCTGGGACGTATGCCATCTGCGGTGGGATACCAGCCTACACTGGCTACGGAAATGGGCCTGATGCAGGAAAGAATTACTTCAACTAAAAACGGTTCTATTACCTCAGTTCAGGCGGTTTATGTTCCTGCGGATGATCTTACCGATCCGGCGCCGGCAACTACGTTTGCTCACATGGATGCCACAACGGTACTGTCTAGAAAAATTGCGGATCTGGGTATTTATCCTGCGGTGGATCCTTTGGACTCCGCCAGTCGTATCCTTACCCCGTTGATTGTAGGTGATGCGCATTACAATTGCGCTGACCGTGTTAAACTGATACTTCAGCGTTATAAGGAATTGCAGGATATCATCGCGATCCTTGGTCTGGATGAGTTGAGTGATGAAGATAAACTTACTGTATCACGTGCAAGAAGGGTTCAGCGTTTCCTTTCTCAGCCTTTCCATGTTGCTGAACAATTTACTGGTCTTAAAGGTGTGTTGGTTCCGATCGAAGAAACTATCCGTGGATTCAATATGATCATCGATGGAGAAGTTGATGAGTATCCTGAAGCGGCATTCAACCTTGTCGGAACAATAGATGATGCTATCGAGAAAGGTAAGAAAATGCTTGCCCAGGCACAGGGATAATATTTCGTCAGCGAAAACTCAAACGACCAATAATGAATTTAGAAATACTGACGCCGGAGCGAAAGCTGTTTAGTGGTGATGTATACGGGGTTCAGCTTCCAGGCGTGGAAGGTTCCTTCGAAGTCCTCGAGAGACATGCTCCGCTGGTAGCTGCTCTTAAATCAGGTAAGGTAAAGGTGCTCAAAGACAAATCGTTTTCGCCCCTCGCGTTTTTCGATATCCAGAGTGGATTTGTGGAAGTGTTGCATAATAAGGTAACTATCCTCGTTGAGGGCGCACGCGCACTGGACACGGTTTAACGCAGATTCACCCTGGGACTATAACTCAGAAGTTTAATTTACATCAAATATAACCCCGGTTTCGCCGGGGTTTTTTGTGATGTATATGGCCGTCAAACGGTCATTCTATTGATAACTCTATCCGGCCGTTCCTGTTTTTAATTCGTCTTTAATCTTCTTGTTAGTAACCTGTTAAGCTTCGAATGCACATACAACCTCCCGCTCTTGTATTACGTTTATGGTCCAGATACAAACATCAATCAACTATGAAAAGATATAAGTTGCCATTAGCAGTGTTGTTACTTACGACGCTGGCCTTTGCCGGCTGTAGCAAGGACCCTTTAAGGGATATGACAGAAGAGGAGAGCCGCATCTATGTCACAAACCGCGACTCCTCCATTAATTTCAGTGCATTCAACACCTTCAGCATCTCGGATTCAGTAACCGTGATCAGCAATAACAGGCTTGAAGGAAAGGTTTCAACAGATATAGATCTGTTACTGGTAAATGCCGTAAGAAAGGAAATGACAGAGAGGGGTTTCAGAGAAGTAGCCCGTACAGCGAATCCCGATCTTGGTATCAATGTAAGCCGGATCTATAATTCTTCAACCGGGGTGATCAGCTACCCTGATTACTGGGGTGGATACTATGATTATTATGATCCTTTTTATTGGGGTTACCCTGGTTTTGGGTACAATTTTCCAAGGTCTTATGGTGTATATGAAATAACCGAAGGTGCATTATCGGTTGATATCCTTAATATCAAGGGTGCAAACGAATCAAAGACGATCAATGGTATCTGGAATGGATTAGTAAGAGGTACTGGTGTATTTGAGGGTCGGAACGCAGGTTCTAATATCAAGGCGCTGTTCGACCAGTCTCCCTATATCAGTTCAAACTAAGGTTTCAAGAGATTAATGAATAACACAAATAATCTAACGATGAAAAATATTAACAGACTTTGCCTGATGATAGGTGTGGTACTACTGTTTACCGTTTCCGACGCCACCGCGCAAAGAATGAAGCTGAATATTAATTACGGTGTGGGTCTTCCTGCATCATCAGACTTCAAAAATTATGTAAGCAACACCTCGTTCAGAGGGTGGAATGCAAACCTCCTGTATGAGGTTAATGACCAGATTTCTGTCGGTCTCGGGATTGGTATGCAAAGCTTTTATGAGCGCTATCCACGTGCGATTTACAAGACAACTGAAGGCAGCGACTTGTCGGCTGTTGTGACCAACACGGCTACAGCTATGCCGGTTTTATTGCAGGGACAGTTTAACCTCCTGCCCGAAGCGAAAGTCCAGCCTTATGTCGGGTTGGGCGTAGGAGCAAATTTTGGCACATATCGCCAGTATTTCGGTGAGTTCGCAGATAGCAGAACGAAGATCGGTTTTGCTGCGCGGCCTGAGGCAGGTGTTTATATTCCGGTAGGTAGGTATAGGGAGTCAAGTATTGTGGTGGGGGGTGCATATAATTATCTTCCTTTTAACCAGGGCAGCCTGAAGGATATGAACAACATCGGGTTCCATGCAGGTTTCAGATTTCCGTTGCGTTGACAGGATTAATAGTAATACACATACCTATAACAGGTAAAAAAATAAAAAGCCCGGGTGGAACAAAACAGCCCTGGTAAAATAAATAAACACAAATGGAAATTGTCAGTTGGATGGAGTACAGTTCGGCTTTGAAAGGTTAGCGGTAATGAATTTGAAACTGAAGGTGATTAATGACGGTGTGAAGTTGAAGTGAGATTGATGAAGGGCGATGTGAAGAGAATGGTGAAGTGAGGTTGAAGAATGGCGATGTGAAGAGAATGGTGATGTGAGGTTGAAGAATGGCGATGTGAAGAGAATGGTGATGTGAGGTTGAAGAAGGGCGATGTGAAGAGCATGGTAGTGTGAGATTGAAGAATGGCGATGTGAAGAGAATGGTGGTGTGAGGTTGAAGTGAAGTTAAAAAATTGTCAGTGTCAAACTGGTAAGAAGATCAGAAATGGCGGTCGAAATTAATGGGAAGGGCAAAACGTGAGTATTTGGATTTGTGCGGCCAGGGTGTGTATGTGAAAGACGTCAGCGTGAATGCTACCAGTCGGAAACTTGCAGATTATTGACGAAATGAAGGCGGTTTCAAACGTGTTTAAGGTTGAGGTTTGATTGTACAGGTAAGGTGAGAGGACAGTTGTGTGTTGTGCCCGTGATGTAATTCACGGGCTTTTTTAATTTAAGGTAGGATCAATCGGGAAGTTGGCCATCATTTCAAATTCGGTACCCAATAACTTCAGCGAATCCTTCCAGATATCTTCTGTGCGGGTATTAAATGCCAGCTTCCTGTTGGCTTCTGCTAACAGCCAGGATTTTTCCTTTAGCTCGCCGGTAAGTTGCCCGTTTCCCCACCCAGAGTATCCAATAAAAAAGCGAATCCTGTTCTTGTCAATTTCTCCGGAACGAATCAGGCCAATCGCAGTCTCGAAGTCTCCTCCCCAGCATATCCCGTCAAGAAGCTCAAGACTTCCGGGTATTTTTTCCGGGTATTGATGCAGGAAATGGATCGTGTCCATCTGGACAGGTCCCCCATAAAACACCGGCAAACTTAATTCGTTCATATCATTCATCAGCTCATCAAGTGTATGGTCAAACAACTTGTTGAGCACGAATCCAAAACTTCCCTCTTCCTGGTGATCGCAGAGGAGTACCACCGTGCGCATAAAGTTGGGATCTTTCAGAAACGGCTCCGCTATGAGTAGTATTCCTGGTCCTGGTTCAATCATATTCCTAAATTAATATAAAAACTTCAAAAGTGCTGTGAACTCCCTCGCGATTAGCAGCTACAAAACGCCGGGCCTAAATCGGTTTTCAGCTTCTTATGCTTTGGCAAACGAGCCCAAAGCAACGAGAATGTATTGGCGGAATCGTCATTATTCCTTTCCTGCAGACCGTCTATTAATCCGGTAACTTCACTCCAAAGGTCCCGTAACTCTTTTATTTTGGAGGAGTTGCAGGAAAGGCGTTACTTGTAAATCTTAGTTAAAACAAACGGGGAAGACTATCCGGAATAAGTGTTACAAAAGCCTTTGCTAAATTTGTTTGTATAAAACCCTACAGGTGAACCAATAACCAACTGCCGGCTGAAATTTTCTTTCAGCCAGTAAAAAACAGCCACTAAGTGAAAAAAGTTTTCCCGGTAATAATTGTACTGATCACCTTCTCTCTCATCGGAACAATCTATGTTCAGTATAGCTGGTTGAGAACTATGCTTGCAGGGAAACAAGAGGAGTTTAAAGCCAATATCAATGCTGCCATCTCGGAAACGGGTACTGAGTTGATGGAACAACGAAGTGCAGTTCCGGCTCTCAAGAGTTTCCGTTCAAAGCCTGGATTTAAATGGCCATCTGCCGAATTTAATATGGAGCTGATGCGCCCCCCAACGATATCCCAGAAATTTACCTGGTATGTTGTTGAAGAAAAGCTGAGAAGGAACCTCGAGAAGCATGGGCTGAAAAACCTGAAATTTGAATTTGCGATCGTAGCCGGCAATGCGTCATCAGTCCCTGAGCTGAAGTCTAAAGGCTTTATGAAGGAACTGGAAAAAAATGACTCACTCAACTCTCTCACCTTTGTATATCCTTTTCAACCACCACCTGGAAGTGACCTTGAAAATCTCGTGCAGGACGAGACAATGTTTGTACTTGTTCCGGATGTGAAATCCGTTGCCCTTAAACAAATACAGTGGATGATCCTCGGAGCCGGATTTTTTACGCTCATGATCATCGCGGCCTTTTATGTAACTGTGAGTGCCCTTTTGCGTCAGAAAAAGATGAGTGAGATTAAAAACGATTTCATCAATAACATGACGCACGAATTCAAAACGCCACTGGCAACTATTTCCCTTGCAGTTGATGCGCTGCGGAATCAGAAGGTAATTGATGACAAGGCCAAAATGGATTATTTCAGCGGAATCATCAAGGAGGAGAATAAGAGAATGAATAAACATGTGGAGACCATCCTGCAGGCTGCTTTGATGGACCGCCAGGAGGTACAGTTAAATAAGCAACCCATCCATGTGCATTCGATTATTAAACTGGTACTGGAAAACTATACCCTGCAACTTTCTGAAAAAAACGGCAAGGTTGAACTGCAGCTGAATGCCAAAAACGATCTGATTGAAGGCGATGAGGTCCATTTCAGGAACCTCATTTCAAACCTTATCGATAATGCCGTCAAATACAGCCGGGAAGACCTGCTCTTAAAAATCACTACCCACAGTACAGCAAAAAATATGGTCATCCGGTTTGAAGACAATGGCATTGGGATGAGTAAAGAAACTGTAAGAAAAATATTCGAAAAATTCTATCGTGCACATACAGGAAACCTGCACAACGTTAAAGGATTTGGGCTGGGCCTGAGTTATGTTAAAACCATCATCGATGCCCATCACGGTAAGATAAAAGTTGATAGCGTCCAGGGCAAAGGTTCCACTTTTACACTTGAGCTACCACTACAGAAAGTGCCAGCATAGATGAGATGTCCCATGCCTGACTATGGCCTCACAAGTTTGATTAGGGTTGATTGTTCGTATCCGCATCTTCCCGGAATATCAGGGTCCCATCTCCATAGCTTAGAAAACGAAAGTCGTGACTAAGCGCATAATCATAAATGGTTCGCCAATGTTTTCCCGCGAGCGCCGCAACCAGCAAAAGCAGTGTGGACTTTGGCTGATGAAAATTTGTCACCAGTGCCCGGGCCACCCTGAACCGGTAACCCGGTCCGATTAATAGCTGTGTTTTTGTTATCAGCCTGTCCATTTTCATGTCCAGCATCCAATTCGCCAGGGCGTTCAATGCTTCCGGAGAAGAAACCTCCGAACTGCCATTCTCAAAAGCAAACCATTGACTCACTGTAAGATCAGCCGGTGCGATGTGTGGGTTGGCTAATACCTTAATCCCCATCCAGTAAAGACTTTCTATTGTGCGGATTGAGGTTGTTCCAACCGCGGTAATATGCTGATCGCAAAAATCGGTTATACGTCTCAGTGAATCAAGATCTATATCAATCAATTCAGCATGCATTTCATGCTCCTCCATTCTGGAAGCTTTGACCGGCTTGAACGTACCGGCCCCGACATGCAAGGTCACAAAAGCCTGTTCTATCCCATTTTCTGTGAGCGAATTCATGATCCCGGGGGTGAAATGAAGTCCGGCAGTAGGTGCTGCAACCGAACCAGCTTCATCTGCATAAATTGTCTGGTATCTTTCAATGTCGTTCGTTTCAGCAGCTCGTTTTATATATGGGGGCAGAGGCATGCTGCCGGTTTGATGTAATATCTCCCCAAACGACAATTCATCGCTGTCCCAGCTGAAACGAATCACAAAGGCTTCGCTGGTCCGTGATACAAAAGTTGCGTTCAACAGGAGGGTGCGCTCACCGGCAATAAAGGATTTTTGTAATACCTGGCCGGGCTTCCATTTTGATGCTCCTCCAATCAGGCAGATCCAGCTTACTTCACGGGTAAGTGATAGCGCAACCTGCACCTGCCCGCATTCTGCAACCGGTTCCAGGCAGAAGATCTCGATCTTTCCACCACTTGGCTTTGAAAAGATCAGTCTCGCTTCAATCACCCGGCTATTGTTGAATACCATGAGTGATCCCGGGGGTATGTAGTGGGCGAGATTACGGTATATATCTTCTTTCAGGTTTCCCCTCCAAAAAATCAACAGTTTCGACAGATCTCTTTCGGGCAGGGGGCGGCCCGCAATTCTCCCGGGAGGTAAATCATAATTGTAATCTTCGATCGACAAATCTTTCATGAACACTCATTCAAATGAGCTGCGAATCTAGACAAAACCTGATTTCGAAATGTTGGCCGGAGACAGCTACCTGGGCTTAACAACACATTATGAGCGTGTTACAACTGTAATCCACAGGTTATCAACACTAAATGCACAGGATATTAACACAAAATCGGGCTGATTATTCACACGATTTCCATCAAATCCACAGGCTGGGCCACGCTTTGGACCACCCGGCAGCTGTGGATAAAATAAAACTGAACCCATTTTGTCTAAAAGTGGGAAAAAGTGTTATTTTGTGGTAATAATAAGTTCAGTCGACGTAAATCATTGTAAATAATGCAACTAATAGGAGAATTTGAGGTGACCCTTGACGCCAAGGGACGGTTTCTCCTACCGGCATTAATCAGGAAACAACTTCCTGAGGATTACGGCGGCGAATTTATAATGGCAAGAGGTGAAGGCAAATACCTTAACCTCTTCCCAAAGGCCAGCTGGTCAAACATGATGGAAAAAGATTTCGGTAAAGTTAATCAAATGAATAAAGACGGTGCCGACTATCTGAGGGCGATGATGAGGGGAGCGACACCTATGGAATTTGATTCAGCAGGCAGATTACTGGTACCGCCTGGACTGAAACAGCATGCTGGTCTCACTAAGGAAGTAGTGCTGCAATGTATAAAAGATCGTGTGGAGATCTGGGATAAACAACTGTTGGAAGAATGGGAGCGGGGAATGACTGAAGAGAGATTGCATTTGTTGTCAGAGAAAGTAAATGGGGGTCCACGATTAAGTTAGGCCGTTCGGCAAATTGAAAGTTAAGATATGGACAACAAGGAACAACCAGTTTACCATATACCAGTTCTTTTACAGGAATCAATTGAAGGGCTCAAAATAAAGCCGGATGGGATATATGTCGATTGCACATTTGGTGGAGGTGGACATAGTAAAGAGATCTTAAAACATCTTGATAACGACGGGAAGTTATTTGCATTTGACCAGGACGCCGATGCTAAACGGAATGTGCCGGATGATAAGCGGGTAATTTTTGTTCCACATAATTTCCGGCACCTCACCCGTTTTCTGCGGGTTAATAAGGTTTCAAAGGTTGATGGTATCCTCGCAGACCTGGGTGTAAGTAGTCACCAGTTTAACGAAGCTGACAGGGGATTTTCAACAAGGTTCGAAGGTGACTTCGATATGCGGATGAACAGGAACCAAAAGTTAACGGCGGCGGAAGTAGTGCAGACCTATACAGAACAACAGCTTCACAAGTTGTTTGAGCAATATGGCGAGGTGACTAATTCAAAAACACTGGCTAAGACAATAATACAGGTAAGGACTTCAGTATCGCTAAAAACCATAACTAACTTCAAAAATGCTGTTCAGCATGTCGTAAAGGGTAACCCGAACAAATATTTTGCGCAGGTTTTCCAGGCTTTGAGAATCGAGGTGAATGACGAGTTAGGAGCATTGAAAGAAATGCTTCTCCAGGTACCGGATCTGTTAAGGCCCGGGGGCCGGATCGCAGTAATAACGTTTCATTCTTTGGAAGACCGGTTGGTGAAAAACTTTTTCCGAAAGGGAGATTTTGAAGAGGATGAAGAAAACACCGATCCCTATGGTAGAACAGAAGGTAAGTCATCATTGACTATCATAACAAAAAAACCGATCGTTCCAAATGAAAAGGAACTAAAGGCAAATTCAAGATCACGCAGTGCTAAACTGAGGATTGCGGAAAAGAAAGATCAATAATAAAAAGAATCAATAATAAACAGGATCAATAACAAATAAGATCAATAACAAAACAAGATCAATAATAAATCAAGCACCAAACCGTATCCCGGATCAACCGGTACAAATAATGAAAGAAACTGGTACGATAGAACAGGAAGAAACATCAATTGACGGAGTGCCGTTTACTGAGGAGTCACCTGTGGCTGAAACAAAAAAAACAGCCCGGAAGAAAATCAGCAGGCCCGCATGGAAGCGTATGCTGAGCTACAGATGGATCATTCGCAATATTCCATATTTCCTGTTCCTGGCTGTACTCGCTGTTGTTTATATCTATAATGGTCATTTTGCAGATAAGACCATCAGGCAGATGACAAGGGTGAATCGCGAGCTTAAGGAGCTGCAATATGAATATAAAACGATGAAAAGCGAAGTGATGTTCAGGAGCAAACAATCTGAGCTTGCAAAAGCGGTAGCACCTTTCGGCCTCAAGGAATTATTACAACCACCGGTAATAATCGGTGATAGTTTACCTGTAAAAAAGTAAGGATAAAAACATAAAGAGTAAATAAAATCTTGGAAGTAAAGCGGGACATATTGTGGAGAGTTTACCTGTGTTTCATAGGGATCGTAGTGTTTAGTTTCGCTATCATCGGCCGTGCTATTTACATACAGCAGGCGCAGGGTGAATATTGGATAACCCAGGCTAATAAGCAACAACAACATTTTGTTGACATCGACGCACAGCGTGGTACGATATATAGTGAAGATGGAAGTATGCTAAGTACTTCCATTCCGTTTTTTGACATCTATATCGATTTTGGTGCTGAAGGTCTGCATGATAAAGAAGGCAAAAGATTCAAGGAAAATGTTGATTCACTTGCCTGGAGCCTCGCAGATTATTTCAAAGACAAATCTAAAAAAGAGTATAAGGCGCTGTTACAGGCTGGCTTCCGCAGAAAGGACAGGTATTTCCAGTTGAAAAGAAACCTCAGCTTCCAGCATTATAAAGCGATGCGCGAGTTTCCATTATTCAGGCAGGGCCGTAACCGGAGTGGCTTTATTGCAGAAGAAAAAGGGAAAAGATTAAATCCATTCGGATTGCTGGCCAATCGGACCATTGGTTTATCACGTGAATATGTTACCAGCGATGGTAAGATCAAAAATACAAATGTTGGCCTCGAGAAAACATATGATACACTGTTGAAAGGTGAAAGCG
Source organism: Flavitalea antarctica (assembly GCF_054461535.1). NCBI lineage: Bacteria > Pseudomonadati > Bacteroidota > Chitinophagia > Chitinophagales > Chitinophagaceae > Flavitalea > Flavitalea antarctica. The sequence continues at coordinate 58,041 of NZ_JBTLQG010000030.1, read as the reverse complement.
GCAAGCGTCTCGTTCGTTTTCTTGCAGGTGGGGTTTATGTACCGGTTGAAGGATCAGAGATTGAGGCAAAAAATGGTAAAGATGTTATTACTACCCTTGATGTGAACATACAGGACATCGCGGAAAATGCATTATTGAAAGTAATGGATTCAAACGATGCCCAAACCGGGACCTGTATAGTGATGGAAGTGAAAACTGGGAAGATCAAGGCAATTGCCAATCTTGGCCGTACTGCCGAAGGTAAATACTGGGAAGATCTGAATTATGCGATCCGGGCGTCGGAGCCAGGCTCAACTTTCAAACTGGCCACACTGCTGGCAGTGCTGGAAGACAAACATGCAACACTGAATACCAAGGTTGATCTGGAAGGAGGAAGCTGGAGAGTATTTTCAAGGACGGTTTATGACAGCGAACCACATAAGCCTCATGACGGAACATTGAAGGAAGCATTTGAATACAGTTCCAATGTTGGTATGGCAAAGATGGTCATGGCGCATTATGCAAAAACGCCGGAGAAATTTGTCAGTCATCTTCGCCGGCTCAGGTTCAACCAACCTTCGGGCATAGACCTGATAGGAGAAACAGCTCCTGTAGTGAAAACACCAAAATCAAGGACATGGAGCGCCACTTCACTTCCATGGATGAGCTTTGGATACGAGGTGTTGGTAAGCCCGCTGCAAACGCTGATGTTGTATAACGCTGTTGCCAACAACGGTAAAATGATGAAGCCATACCTGATCAATAAGATCAGCGAATCCGGTATTGTGGTCAAAGAAAACAGCCCGGAGGTTTTAGAAGAAAGCATATGCAGCCCTGAAACACTCAGGCAACTGCAGGAAGCCCTCGTGGGAGTTTGTGGTACGGAAGGAAAAGGAACAGGGTACAAACTTTTCAAGGGTGCTGGGTATACCGTAGCAGGAAAAACAGGAACCGCACTTGTTGCCAACGGAAACAGGGGTTATGCTGATCATATCTACCAGTCTTCGTTTGCCGGTTATTTTCCTGCAGACGATCCGCAGTATTCGTGCATCGTGGTTATCAAAAACAAACCGTTTGCAAAGGTTTATTATGGAGCCGCTGTTGCCGGTCCCGTGTTTAAAGAGGTTTCAGATAAATTGTTTGCTCTTAATGCCAACAAAAGAAAAAATAAAGCGGAGTATCTGCCTTCAAAGGACAGCAGTAACTATTATTTCGCCGGGGCTTCAACGGATATCAGGCAGGTTATGAACCATCTGCAGCTGCGTTATTCGGATTCAGTTTTAAATGGAGACTATGCAAGGGTATATGCAGTTGACTACAACCCTGTATTGAAGAAGAATGAAATCAGGAAGGCAATAATGCCCGATCTGCGGGGTATGGGATTAAGGGATGCGGTATACCTGCTTGAAAGTCTGCACTTAAAGGTGATGGCAAAGGGAAAAGGAAAAATCAAACAACAAAGCATAGATCCGGGCGCTGGAATTACAAAAAATCAAAAGGTAACATTGGAGCTTAATTAAAAGTCAGCAGTGGCAGTATTACAGGACATATTATACAAGGTGGCAATCCGGTCGGTTTCGGGAAATACCGGTATCGAAGTAAAGGATCTGCAGATCGACTCACGTAAGGTGACCGGGGGTAGTGTTTTTATTGCCATCAGGGGAGTGGCTGCGGATGGTCATCAGTTTATTGACACTGCCATAGAAAAAGGGGCGGTTGCCATTATTCTTGAGCAGATGCCGGTTACAACAAAGGATGGTATTACTTATATCCATGTGCAGGACAGTGCTTCGGCTGCGGGATACATGGCTCATAACTTTTTTGGTCAGCCGTCTGAAAAGCTGAAGCTTGTCGGCGTCACCGGAACAAATGGCAAAACGACTATTGCAACCTTACTGTATAAGCTCTATACTAAACTCGGTTACACATGCGGGTTACTTAGCACGGTGCAAAACCATATCGGTAGCAGGGTTATCGAAGCTACTCATACCACGCCGGATGCGATTAGTCTGAATGCGATGCTTAAGCAGATGGCTGATGAAGGCTGCACGCATGTTTTCATGGAGACCAGTTCGCATGCGTTGCATCAATCACGTGTTGCCGGTTTGAAATATACAGGGGGTATCTTCAGCAACATCACGCATGATCATCTCGATTATCACAAGACATTTGATGAATACATCCGGGTGAAAAAATCATTTTTTGATAATCTTCCTTCAGGCGCATTCGCTATTTCAAATGCAGATGATAAAAGAGGCGCTGTGATGCTTCAGAACACCCTCGCAACCAAATATTTCTACAGCCTGCACACCATGGCGGCGTTCAAAGGGAAGATACTTGAAAATGGTTTGACCGGGTTATACATGACCATCAATGAGCAGGAAGTTCATTTCCGTCTCATCGGTGAATTCAATGCCTACAACCTGCTGGCTGTTTATGGGGCAGCAATATGCCTGGGACAAAACAAGGAAGAAATATTATTGGAACTCAGTGCTCTTTCGGGTGCAGAAGGAAGATTTGATTATATCATTTCGCCGGTTGATAAAGTGATAGGCATTATTGACTATGCACATACTCCGGATGCCCTGATAAATGTGCTGGCCACCATCCAAAAATTGCGCAAGGGTCACGAAAATATCATTACGGTTGTTGGCTGCGGTGGGGATCGTGACAAAACAAAAAGACCGATCATGGCGGAAGCAGCCTGTGAATACAGTGACCGCGTGATCTTTACTTCTGATAATCCACGCAGTGAAGATCCGGTGGAGATACTTAAGGATATGGAACGCGGGCTCAATACAGCCGCAAAAAGAAAATCGATTTCTATTGTTGATCGCCGCGAAGCCATAAAAACTGCAATCAGTCTGGCCAAACCGGAAGACATATTGCTGATAGCCGGGAAGGGTCATGAGAAGTACCAGGAAATTAAAGGGGTTAAGCATCCATTTGATGATAAGAAGGTGTTGATGGAACTGTTTACTATGCTTGAAAAATAATTTATATGCTCTATCATCTCACAGAATGGTTACAACAGTTAGGGTTCAAATATCCTGGAAGTGCACTGTTTCAGTTCATTACTTCCCGGGTGTTACTCGCTGTCATTCTGTCCCTGGTGATATCGGCTTTGTTTGGCAAAAAACTGATCAACTACCTCAGGAAAAAGCAGATCGGTGAAAGTGTCCGTGATCTGGGTTTAGCCGGAGAACAGCAGAAAAAAGGTACACCAACCATGGGCGGCCTGATCATCATCATGGCGATCCTGATTCCTACCTTATTGCTTGCTGATCTCAATAAAGCGTATATCCGGCTGATGATCTTCAGTACCATCTGGCTGGGGATGATTGGCTTTATTGATGACTTCCTGAAGCTGAGATCAAAAAAACGCGCGCAGCAGGCCGGGGGTAATTATAAGAAAAGCGACGATGATGGACTTGCGGGATGGTTTAAGATATTGGGACAGGTTGTTCTTGGTCTTGTAGTTGGGCTAACAATCTATTTCAATCCAAATACCAGTGTTTGGCGTGAATATATCGGGGAAACCCTGCCGGCTGATACATCAGTCGTCAGGAAGGTAATGTTCGATGGAAAAGAAAGAGTCTTCGTAGTAGTGGAAGAGCCGATAACTACCATTCCTTTTGTGAGAAATCATGAGTTCAGGTATTCAAAGTTTTTGCCTGAAGCGGTCAAGGGCCTCACCTGGATATTATATGTGGTCGTTGTGATTTTTATCATTACGGCAGTATCCAATGGTGCAAATATTACTGATGGCCTGGATGGGCTCGCGACGGGGGTGAGCGCCATTATTGGCGCCTGTCTTGGAATATTTGCGTATGCGAGCGGTAACCTGCGTTTTGCCGAGTATCTGAACATCATGTATATCCCCAACCTTGGTGAGTTATCGATATTCATTGGCGCTATGATCGGGGCTTGTGTCGGATTCCTGTGGTATAATTCATACCCCGCCCAGGTGTTTATGGGAGACACGGGCAGCCTTATGCTTGGTGGTGTAATTGCTGCTCTTGCGATCATCGTCCGTAAAGAACTGTTGATACCTATTTTTTGCGGCGTGTTCCTGGTGGAAGTGCTTAGTGTGAGTATACAGGTGACCTATTTTAAATACACGAAAAAGAAATTCGGAGAGGGCAGACGAATATTCCTTATGAGCCCGCTTCACCATCATTACCAGAAACTCGGTTATCATGAAAGTAAAATCGTAACCAGGTTCTGGATCGTAACAATTCTCTGTATCATTTTCGCCATCGTCACCTTAAAAATGAGATAAGCAGCTTGAGCAACAGGATGATCATATTGGGAGGAGGGGAAAGCGGAGTAGGGGCAGCGATACTTGCAGTGAAAAAAGGATACGATGTATTTCTATCCGATGGCGGAACAATACCTGCAAGATTTATCGCTGAACTGGAGGCTAATAATATCAGGTACGAACAAGGTAAACACAGTGAAGACATTATACTGTCGGCCAGTGAGATCATAAAGAGCCCGGGAATCCCGGAGAAAAATGAACTGGTGAAAAAGATCCGTGCGAAAGGAATAAAAATAAGTTCTGAGATTGAATTGGCTTACCGGTATAAGGGCAATAGTAAGATTGCGGCGATCACAGGTAGCAATGGTAAAACAACAACAACCACCATTACCTGGCAGATCTGCGCTAAGGCCGGGATTGATTGTGCAGTGGTTGGCAATATTGGTTTTTCGTTTGCGAGGCAGGTTGCAGTGGATCCGAAGGAATGGTATATAGTGGAAGTGAGTAGTTTTCAACTCGACGATATTCATGAGTTCAGACCGGATATAGCGATCCTCACAAACATTACGGAGGATCATCTTGACAGGTACGATTACAAGTTTGAAAATTATATCAAAAGCAAGTTCAGGATTACGGAAAATCAGACCAGCAGTGACTATTTTATCTATTGCGAAGATGATCCGGTGACCATGCAATACATCAGGAATTTTACTATCCATTCTAACCCATTACCATTCAGTATGAATAACGAAACTAACAGAGGCGCATTTTTAAAGAACGGCCAGATGACCATTGCAACCGGAGAAGAAAAGGTACAAATGAGTATTTATGACTTTGCAATTAAGGGTAAACACAATCAATACAACACTATGGCAGCATGTACAGCAGCTGTTCTGATCGGGGTACGGAAAGAAAAGATCCGTGACGCCATGCAGAACTTTGAATCATTGGAGCATAGGATGGAACATGTGAGTACCGTAAGAGGAGTTGACTTTATCAATGACTCGAAGGCCACGAACGTGAACAGTACATGGTACGCCCTGGAAAGCATGGAGCAGCCGACCATCCTGATCCTTGGTGGTATTGATAAGGGCAACGATTACTCCGTACTTACGGAACTGGTGAAAGAAAAGGTGAAGGCGATAGTTTGTCTCGGTACAGACAACCGAAAGATCCATGAGGCCTTTCAAAACGATGTTCAGCTGATCATGAACACCGGTAGTGCGGAAGAAGCGGTGAAAACTGCTTTTCATTTTGCCAACAAAGGTGATGTTGTATTGCTAAGCCCGGCCTGCGCAAGTTTTGATCTATTCAAAAACTATGAGGATAGGGGAACGCAGTTTAAGCAGGCGGTGAGAAACCTTTGAAGAAAGTTATGAGTGATGAGTTATGAGTGATGAGTTAGTTATGAGTTTTTTAGCTATGAGATATACATGAACGATTATTCTACCATACAGAAAAGTGCGCTTAAGGAACTTGGTCAGAAGACCCAGGGCGATAAGGTGATATGGGCCATGGTACTGATGCTTGCATTGGTATCTATGCTGGTTGTTTATAGTTCAACGGGGTTGCTGGCTTACAGGCTCAATAAGGGCAATACAGAATTATATCTTTTCAAACAGATTGTTTTTATTGGGCTAGGGGTTGCTATAATTTATTTTTCGCATCGCGTTAACTATACATTGTATTCGAGAGCGGCCCGGTTATTGTTCCTGTTGTCGATCCCCTTATTAATATATACACTGTTTTTTGGCGTAACCTTAAATGAGGGGAGCCGGTGGATACGGTTGCCTTTGATCAACCTTACCTTTCAAACTTCGGATCTTGCGAAGCTTGCGCTGTTTATGTACCTGAGCCGCATGTTGAGCAAAAAGCAGGATGTCATCAAGGATTTTCGAAAAGGTTTTTTGCCGGTAATTATACCGGTAGCTATCATCTGCCTCCTGATCGCTCCGGCGAACTTATCAACAGCAATGCTTATCGGGGCAACAAGTTTGCTCCTGATGTTTATCGGAAGAATCAACACCAAACATATTCTGCTTACGATAGGGATCGCGTTGATTCCGCTGGTGATGCTGGTTGCGGTTTCAACGGCTTATTATGATAAGGAGGCAGGCAAAAGCGAAGAACTTCCTGCAGTATTGGAATCCGGTAGAATTTCTACCTGGATAAAAAGGGTGCAGAACTTCGTTTATGACAGCAAGCAGATTGACAAAGACGAAAACTACCAGGTTAACCAGGCAAAAATTGCTATCGCAAAAGGCGGTCTTTTTGGACTCGGTCCGGGTAACAGTGAACAAAGGAATTTTCTGCCGCATCCCTATTCAGATTTTATTTATGCCATCATTATTGAGGAATATGGGTTGATCGGCGGGGCATTTGTGCTCTTTATTTACCTGGTGTTTTTATACAGGTGTATACGGATCTTCAGAAAATGCCCTTACGCATTTGGAGTGTTCCTGGCGCTGGGACTAAGTTTCACGCTTGTGATCCAGGCGCTTATTAATATGGCGGTGACGGTTAACCTGTTTCCGGTGACCGGTGTTACGCTTCCGCTGGTGAGTATGGGTGGTAGTTCTTTTTTGTTTACCTGTTTTGCGATCGGGATCATTCTGAGCGTAGCAAGAAATGTAGAGCAGATGGAAGGCAATGATGGATCAGTACAAACTGAAGAGGCATAATTATAAAAGAGAGTAAAGAACAGCAGAAAAGAATAGCGATAGAAAATGGCAAAAAAAATAATCATAGCAGGTGGTGGTACCGGGGGGCACATTTTCCCGGCCGTCGCTATTGCAAATGCCATAAAAAAAATTGATCCGTCCGCCGATATTCTATTCGTAGGTGCGAAAGGAAAAATGGAAATGGAGAAGGTGCCACAGGCTGGCTATAAAATCATCGGACTGGATATTGCCGGTTTCAACAGGAACTCTTTGATAAAAAATATTGGTCTTCCTTTCAAACTGGCTAAAAGTTTTTTCCAGGTGAGGAGGATCGTAAATGAATTTAAACCTGATGCAGTGATCGGTGTTGGTGGTTATTCCAGTTTCCCGGTATTACGATATGCCCAGGCGAAGTCTATCTCCACTTATATCCATGAGGCAAATTCTTATGGTGGAAAATCAAACGTATTGCTTGGTAAGAAAGCCACAAAGGTGTTTGTCGGAGGCGATGGAATGGAAAAGTTTTTCCCTGCGGAAAAAACAATGATAACGGGGAATCCGGTGCGTGATTCAATTGTGAAAACAGATATCACCAAAGAAGAAGCGGTGGCATTTTTTAAACTTGATCCTGCAAAAGCGATTGTGCTGGTGACCGGTGGCAGCCTCGGGGCACGTGGTATCAATGAGGCGATAGCCCAAAAGCTCGGCAGGTTCAGCGAAAACGGGCTTCAGCTGATCTGGCAGACCGGTAAATCATTCCATTCCAAAGCAAAGGAACTGGCGGCGGGACAACCGAATATCTGGGTCAACGATTTTATCACAAAAATGGAATATGCTTATACCGCCGCAGATATCGTTGTATCGCGGGCGGGTGCTATGGCCATTGCTGAACTTTGTGTAGTGAAGAAACCGGTGGTGTTTGTTCCCTTTCCGTTTGCCGCCGAGGATCATCAGACCGTGAATGCCATGAAGCTGGTGAACAAGAAAGCTGGATTAATAGTGACGGACAAGGACGCGGCAAGCAAACTGGTTGATGTGGTTGCAGCACTTGCAAAAAACAAAAGCCAACAGGAAGAACTAAAACAAAACATATCAAAACTGGCTGTAACAAATGCTGATGAGGTAATTGCAAAAGAGGTACTGAGAGGGTCAAAAGTGTTATTAAACGACGGCGAATGAAGGAAATAAAAGATATATCAAGAATATATTTTATCGGTATCGGTGGTATCGGAATGAGTGCGCTTGCCAGGTACTTTCTTTTCCATGGCAAACAGGTGAGTGGGTATGATAAAACCGAAACGGTTCTTACCAGGGCATTAGTTGAAGAAGGAATTGATATTCATTATACTGACGACGTGGAACGGGCACCAAAAGATGCTGACCTTGTTGTATACACGCCCGCCGTGCCAAAAGATCACCGGGAACTCAATTTCTACCGTGATAACAAATACCAGCTTTTGAAAAGAAGCGATGTACTTGGCCTCATTACCCACAGTTCATTTAATATAGCGGTTGCCGGTACCCACGGTAAAACAACCATCACCACCATGATTGCGCACATTTTGCGCGATTCAGGGTATGGATGTAATGCCTTTTTGGGCGGAATTTCCGTAAACTACAATAGTAATTTCTGGAGCGATAAACGAAATGTGAGTGTTATTGAAGCAGATGAATACGACAGGAGTTTCCTGAAACTCAGCCCGGATATTGCCGTGATCACTGCCATGGATGCGGATCACCTTGATATTTACGGGGACGAGGCCACCATGCAGGACGCCTTCATTGAATTTTCAGGTAAGCTGAAACCAGGTGGATTGCTGATCAGCAAACGGGACTTACCACAATCAGAAAGGTTCCATGCAGGCAATCACATAACCTATAGCCTGGATAACCCGGCATCCGATATATACAGTGAACAAATTGTGATGAATCAGGGAACCTATCGTTTTTCTGTCAAAGCAAAAAAATGGACCTTGGACAATGTGATCCTGAACATGGGTGGTGCTCATAACGTGGAAAATATGATTGCGGCAATAGCGGTCGCACATCAGCTTGGGATAAGTGATGATAAGATAAAAGCAGCGGTAGAATCATTTCGCGGAGTTAAAAGGAGGTTTGAGTACCAGGTCAAAACAGACCGGCTGGTATATGTTGATGACTACGCCCATCATCCGGAAGAGCTCCGTGCCCTGATTGAGGGCGCCCGCTCATTGTTTGAAGATCATTACTGTGTGGTTATTTTTCAGCCACACCTTTTTACGCGGACAAGGGATTTCGCGAGTGAATTTGCCACGAGCCTGGACATGGCAGATCAAACTGTGTTGTTGCCGATTTATCCGGCGAGGGAGTTGCCCATTGAGGGAGTAAATACAGAAATGATAGTGAGAATGATGAATCAGAAGGGCGTGAAGATCCTGGAGAAAGGCGAAATCGTGGGTTACCTGGAAAGTGAACTATTGCCTAAAAAAGGTTCAGAAAAACTGTTGATCATTACCGCTGGTGCGGGTGATATTGATACTGTTGTTCAACCGGTGAGAAACTTGTTGAACGACCTCAAATAACCGTTGTTCAGCCGGTGAGAAACTTGCTGAATGATCTTGTTAACCCGTTGTTCAGCCGGTGAGAAACTTGTTGAACGACCTTGACCATTTGAAACAAAATTAAACCGGGTTACTAACCCGCCTGCCTGGTACCCATCTGACGGTCAGCACAGACTGTTGGGTGGGACTTCGACAAGGGAAATTGAAAATGTAGAATGAGCATTAAAGGCAATATCAGGAAATTAGTATTTATCAGTTTCTGGATCATTATTGGTTCAGCAACCCTGGTATTGCTGATAGCTGCCATCAGGTCAAGAAACGATAAAACCTGTAAGGGTATCGCCATCGAAGTAAATGGTGAAAGAAAAGGAAAGTGGTTGCTTGACAGGAACGATATCATCAACCAGCTGACAAGCGATGGTGCCGAAAAAATCAAGGGGCGTGCATTACAGACTTTTGACCTGCGCAGGCTGGAAGAAAAACTGGAAAAACATGTCTGGATAAAAGACGCTGAGTTGTTTTTTGACAACAACGAAACATTGCAGGTGAGACTCGTCGAGAGAAAACCTTTGGCCAGGCTTTTCACTAACGGTGGAAACAGCTTCTATGTTGATAACGAAGGTAAGCGCTTGCCCTTGTCTGAAAAGCTCACCCTCAAATTGCCACTGTTTACCGGTTACCCCTATGAAAGGAACAATCCGAAGTCCGGGGACAGCGTGTTGATGAGCCGGGTTCTGGCAATCAGCAAATACATAGCCGCCGACTCATTCTGGAACGCCCAGATAGCACAGGTCGACATTACACCTTCACGCAATTTCGAAATGGTGCCGACAGTGGGAAATCACATCATCGAATTTGGTTCAGGCGACTTCCCTGAGAAGAAATTTCAGAAACTGATGACCTTTTATAAAGATGTGATCGCCAGGACAGGTATTAATAAATATGCCCGTATCAATGTTCAGTATGATCAGCAGGTCATCGGTATCAGGAAAGCCATGATGATCAGTAAAGCAGATTCTATCCGTGCCGTGAAGAATATCCGGGAAATGATCGAGTCTGCACAGGAAATGCAGCAGGCCATTGCTGATTCCTCTAATTCAAATAATCCTACTTACCCTATAATAAGCGCAGCGAACTCTGGAGCTACAAAGGATCTTACCATCCTGAAAAACCAACCTGTACAACCAACGCCAAAGGCAAAACTGCCGGCAAGAAACTGAGATTTGGCTCTGAAATAATGTGCAGTGTCCGCAAGTCCACTGCACATTTTACAGCATCATTTGATTAATGAAACGGTAAATATGGAAACAAACAATGAAACAAACGAATCAAACAAGATACCCCCGGCTTCAACACCGCATTTTAACTTTAAAAAGCAAATGATGAAAGAGAATCAACCCATAATCGTAGGCCTGGACATCGGCACCACAAAGATCGCTGCGATTGCCGGCCGCAAAAATGAATATGGCAAACTGGAAATAATCGGATTCGGCCGTTCAAATTCAAATGGCGTAAAACATGGACAGGTATTAAATATTGACGAAACGATCAAAGCGATCAAGTTGGCGCTTGATAATTGTTACGCATCTAACAGCGAACTGGAAATCTCTGACGTGTATGTAGGTATTGCCGGGCATCATATCAAGAGTCTTCAGACACGCGGGGATATAGTGCGTCAAAGCAATGACGAGGAAATTACACAGCGCGAGATTGACCAGTTGATCGCTGATCAATACAAAACTTATATCCCGGCCGGCGATCAGATCATTGATGTTATAGCGCAGGAGTTTACGGTTGATAATTTTCAGAACATACCTAACCCGATTGGATATGGCGGTGTGAAGGTGGGTGCAAATTTTCACATCATCACCGGTGATAAAAATGCCATCCGGAATATCAACCGCGCGGTCGAAAAAAGTAACCTCAAAGCGAAGGACCTGGTATTGCAACCTCTTGCCTCTGCGGCAGCTGTAATGGGGCCTGAAGATATGGAAGCGGGTGTTGCCATTGTTGACATCGGTGGTGGTACCACTGACCTGGCGGTTTTTTATGAAGGGATTCTAAAACATACTGCTGTTATTCCGTTCGGAGGTGAAAACATCACACTGGATATTAAAACCGGTCTTGGCGTTTTAAAAACCCAGGCCGAACAGATGAAGGTTCAGTTCGGTTCAGCCTTACCTGATGAGTCAAACCGAAACGCATTCATTACTATTCCAGGTCTCCGCGGAATGCCGGTTAAAGAGATCAGTGTTACAAACCTGGCCAAGATCATTGAGTGCCGTATCAAAGAAATCATGGAGTTTGTAGCCTACCATCTCCAGCAGATCGGGATGGACAACCGTACCCTGAATGGGGGTATAGTGTTGACGGGGGGCGGATCACAGCTTATGCACCTTCGCCAGCTTACCGAATACATCACGGGCTGCAGCGCAAGAATCGGTTATCCGACAGAACACCTGGCGGTCGGTCACATTGAAGAATTGGCAAAACCAACATATTCAACATGTATTGGTCTCATATTGAAAGGTTACAGCGATTATGAACATAATCGTAAACAGTTCAACAATGGTTTCAAAAAGGTGGCAATCCCGAAGGAGTTGCTGAAGCAGGAAACGGAAGGAGAAGTATTGCTGAAAGAAACACCGCAAGTAGTAGATGTGGAGCCAAGAAAAAATGTAAAAGACTTCTGGACAAAAATTAAAGACGGGATCATTGATCTGTTTAAAGAGGAAGACGACAGAGCGTTGTGAGAAGTGATGAGTGATGGGTTATGAGTGATGAGTAAAGTTGTGAGTGGAAGTTAGTGATAAGTGAAGTTTTATGGAGAGGCTATGAATCTATTTGAGGGGTGTTGAATTCTTAATTCGATATAAGTTCGGATTTATCGAGATGAATTTTTTATTCATGATTATTGCGTGATCTGTTGATTTAGTATACTGTGCTTTTCGGGTAGGTCGAAATTATTTTCGAAATAACAGGATTTTCTCAGTATTTCTTTGTCACGAACACAAAGTTGGCCTTATGTTGGTAGTGAAAGCAAAATCAACTGAAACAAACAACAACAACGACAGAATCAATAAGAACCAACATTAGAAAAACATCAGATCAACAGAAGCGAACATCAGATCAACAGAAGCAAACATCAGATCAAAGGAAGCAAACATCAGATCAACAGAAGCAAACATCAGATCAAAGGAAGCAAACATCAAATCAACAGAAGCGAACAACATCAACACAAGCAATTAATCAGTTAAACTTAAGTAACTAGAACATCGACATTAAAACAACATCAAATCAACAGAAACAAACATCAAATCAACAGAAACAAACATCAAATCAACAGAAGCAAACATCAAATCGACAAAGCAAACATCAAATCGACAAAGCAAACAACAACATCAACAACGGAAAACGCATCAAACAAACAACGATTTCCAAACACGGAGCTCTTACCCATTGGGTTCTTAAGTCAACAGTTCATTTATACTAACCTGTAAAAAGTGGTCTCATAAGCTTTCCGGGAACGAGGAGGGCGACACGGGGCTAAAATTCTAAAGCTATGATTCATTTTGATCTACCAAAGGAAAAATCATCTATCATCAAAGTGATTGGTGTAGGTGGTGGTGGCAGTAATGCTGTAAACCACATGTTCAGTCAGAACATTGATGGAGTAAATTTCATCATATGTAACACTGATGCGCAGGCGATACATCAGAGCCGGGTGCCAAACAAGATTCAGCTGGGACCGCATCTTACACAGGGTTTAGGTGCCGGTGCAAATCCTGCAATTGGTAAACAGGCAACAGAGGAAAGCCTGGAGGAAATAAAAAGCATCCTGGAAGTGAACACCAAAATGGCATTTATTACAGCAGGTATGGGCGGTGGCACCGGCACAGGCGGAGCCCCGATCATCTCCAAAATCTGTAAAGACCTTGGTATATTAACTGTTGGTATTGTTACTACTCCATTTTCGTATGAAGGAAAGAAGAGACAGTTGCAGGCAGAAGCCGGTATCAACGTAATGAAAGAGTATGTTGATACGCTGCTTGTGATCAGTAATGATAAACTGCGTCACCAGTTTGGTAATCTGAAAATGAAAGAAGCATTTGCAAAAGCTGATAATGTACTGGCCACAGCTGCAAAATGTATCACTGATGTGATCAACAGTACCGGTCAGATCAATGTGGATTTTGCGGATGTATGCACAGTAATGCGGAACGGCGGAGTAGCTATTCTTGGAAGCGCTGCCGTTGGTGGTGAAAACCGGGCGCAGCGTTGTATTGAAGAGGCGCTGACATCGCCATTGCTTAATGACAATGACATCAAGGGTGCAAAATGGATCCTGATCAATATAAATTCGGCGGAAGGCGAACATGAGTTCACGATGGATGAGGTAGAGATCATTCAGAATTACCTGTTAAGCCACGCGGGGGAAGGTACCGATGTGATCCTCGGATTGGGCTATGATAACACCTTAGGTGATAAAGTGGGAATCACTTTAATCGCTACGGGTTTCGAATATAAAGATCCGTTTGACAAGATCGAGGCTAAAACACCGGTCAAAGAAAGGAACGGAAAGGTGCTTATGCCATTGATACTTCCGACTGCGGAAACTGCAGCAGAAACACTCCGGATGAAACAGGAAGTGGAGAAGCTCGTTCCGGATCAGCCGGTCACTGCATCTTTGCAGGAATCCATGAACGTCTCAATGAATGCGGCGCGGCAGGAAGCGGCGAATGCATCTTCAATGCATGAGCCCATGATGGCACCGGTTATGCGGGAATCCGCCAATGCACCGGTTATGCAAGAATCTCCCGTAACTATCCCTGGTGATAAAGCTCCAAAGGTTGCAGAACAGCCACCCGTAACCAATACTCCTTCACCGGACGTCCCGGTATACCATCACCTGGTGATGCCAGAGGAAGAGCCGGTTGTTGCGGAGATCAGGAAACCCCTGGTTGCGGTCACTCAACCCGGTACCCAGGCACCACAGGTTGTGCTTTTTACTAACCAGGACGACCGTAAAAATACTGTGGACAAAAACAAGGCTGAGGACAAAACAGAATTAATACATTCGCAAGCGACCGTTCCTGTTGACCTCAATATCAATCCTGTTACCGGTTATCAACAGCCGGCTTCATCAAATAATTCTTCGTCGTCTGCAGCGTCCGGAGGATACCTGTCCAAACCAGCCAATATTTATGCTGAACCGAAACCTGAAAGGTCCGTTCCTGAAAACCATTCATTAAAGGAGATCACTAAAGAACCGGTTAAGCAACCATTCAAGGAAGAAGATCCTTCTCTTGAACCAATGCAGCTGGTATTCAGAAGTGAAGTTCCGGCGGCGGAAGAGCCTGGGGCCCACCAAACTCCAAACCATGTTAAGACAACTGCTTCTACTGAGGAACCTGCGATGCAGGACGAAGTAGGGGAACAAAAAAGACGTGCAGCAGAGAGAATCCAGAAATTACGTAATCTGTCATTCAATATCAATGCTGCAGATCCTAACAATGAGTTTGAAACTGTGCCGGCTTATATCCGCCGTAATCTTGAGCTATACGGAACCATCAACAATGTTGAAAATTTCTATAGCAACTACGAAGTAAAGGCCGATGAGAACAATAAGGCCCAGATATCAACCATCAACACTTTTCTGGACGGTAAAAAGCCCGACTAGATCAATCAAGATTCTTACGATAGATTGTTATTTTTAGTTGTATCCCTCCCGTGTCTTACGGGAGGGATTTTTTTCGGTATATTGAACCAGGACCATTTGTGCCTTGTAGTGGATTTGGGTGTTGATTTTAAATAGCGACGGATCTCAAATACTTTATATGGAAACAGTACTGATAACAGGTGGCACCGGTTTGATCGGAAAAATGCTCACAAAAATGCTGGTTGCAAAAGGATACCAGGTCATTGTAGTCACCCGCAAACCTCTCGGGCCGGAGCATAACCTTCGTTATGCAGGCTGGGATGTTGATAAGGGCACCATAGATGAAACCGCGCTGAAGGAAGCCGACTATATAGTTCACCTGGCCGGGGCTGGTGTGGCTGATAGGAAATGGACCGCTAAAAGAAAGCAGGAGATCATTGACAGCCGGGTAAAAAGCGGCGAACTACTGGTAGCTAAGCTGCAGCAGATTCCCAACAAATTGAAAGCTTTTATATCGGCTTCCGCAATCGGTTGGTATGGGGAGGATCCGGTTGTTCCTAATCCGTCACCCTTTAAAGAAGAGGATAAACATGATGATAGTTTTCTTGGTGAAACCTGTTACCTGTGGGAAAAAAGCCTTGATCCGCTAAATAATTCACTGATAAGGCTGGTGAAACTAAGAACCGGGATAGTATTAAGTAATGATGGCGGTGCCTTTGCCGAATTTATCAAGCCGGTTCGCATGGGTGTTGCCGGTATATTGGGAAACGGGAAGCAAATTATCAGCTGGATCCACATCGAAGATATGTGCCGGCAATATATATATGCAATTGAAAATACCAGGCTTAGCGGAGTTTACAACGCAGTAGCGCCACATCCTGTTTCCAATAAGGAATTAATGCTCAAACTTGCAAAAAAAAGCAAGGGAAGCTTTTATATTCCCGTGAACGTGCCAGTGTTTGTACTAAAAATTATGCTGGGCGAACGAACGGTTGAAATACTTAAAAGTACGACCGTAAGTACCGACAAAATGAAAAGGCAGGGCTTTACCTTTTTATATCCTTCCATTGATGCCGCCCTAACCGAACTCCTGAAATAATGGTTGACCAAACCGATGGCATCTGTGGCGCCCTTGATAAACAGAATTGCTCACTCAGCCGAAAACAAAATTTATTGAACAACTCTATGTACCTGTGGGCACCAGTGGAGAGTGATGCTCCTGCAATTCATAACTCACTTTTAACTCATAACTCCCTCATAACTCATAATTCTTAACTCTCCACTACATTAAAGGTCATCATTTTCAAATTTGCGCATCAGGAAAAAATAGTAAAGCCCGAGATAGATCAACGACGAGATCACCAGGACATAAGGCTCAGGAGCATGGCTGTAGAAAATCTTATTGCCGAATGGCATGGGAAGTAAGACGTCTGTGCCCTGCAGCGGCAGGAAATAACCCGCCTGCTGGTGAACATACCGGTTGATCAATCCATAGATGATCGTTTCAAATATCAATCCATACAGGAAAAATACAATCAGCGCAACCCCGCTTCTGCGAAATAACACAGCAAGTAACAATGCAAGGGAAATGTAGGAAAGCGACTGGAGCAACACGTAAAAGATATTCACCATTCCATCCGCCGAAAATGATTCACCACTGGCGATACCGAAAACAGCTGCGGTTACCGCGGTTATGATCATAACAACTATAGACAGGATGGCTACCAGCAGCAATTTTGTGTGCACAAAATCTTTACGCGACCAGCCATCAATGATGTTTTGCCTGTGTGTTTTGAAAGTGAATTCATTTGAAGTAAGCAGGATGATGATAATACCCGGGAAATACAGCAGCCAGCTACCCATATAGCTGACCGTTAACCATACATTAGGAAAAGCATAAGGATCACTGATCATCGCCGCGGCCATTGGTTCTTCCTTAACGGTTTGCTGGTATACGGTATAGGCAATATAGTTAATGGCGATAATACTGACCAGGTATAAACTCAGGAAGATCCAGAAAGCTTTATAATTCCTGATCTTGAGCCATTCTGTTTTTAAATTATTGATCATATAAATGCTGTTGCAGGTGAGTCCGGGTGGTTTGGGGCTGAAAAAGTTGTGTATCGCTAAGTGTTTAATTAATTGTTGTTGCTGGTAAGTTCAAAGAACTTTGTTTCGAGGCTTTTCCTTCTCAGGCGAAGATGGTTCAACACAACACCATTATTGAAACAGTATTCATTGATTTGTGCAAGTGAAGCCTTTCCTGAAGCAAATACAACGTCGAGGTAAATACCATGTTCCCTTGTCGAGATACTATGAGGGTATGAAGCCATTAACTGTTGCAGGTGTTCTTTATTTTCCGTTCCGAGTTCCACAATATCTTCATTGATCAGGATCTCATCCACGTGACCATGCGTAAGTAACACGCCCCGCTGAAGAATGGCCGCATGCGTACAGACTTTTTCAACCTCGTCCAGTAAATGACTGGCCATAATGATCGTTTTGCCTTCCCGGTTTAATTTTTTTATCAGCTCCCTGGTTTCTGCTATTCCCACAGGATCAAGACCATTGGTTGGTTCATCAAATATGAGCACCTGGGGATTCCCGAGTAAGGTAGAAGCAATGGCCAGTCTTTGTTTCATACCCAGTGAGTAGGTGCTGAACTTAGAACCTTTCCTTTTGGTAAGATCCACCAGTTCAAGTACTCTTTCGATATCATTCTCGCCTTTACCTTTTATGGACGCCGCGATACGAAGATTTTTTTCGCCGCTCAGGTAATGATAAAAATTTGGCGTTTCAAGCAGGGTGCCGATTTGTCTGCGATGCTGGGGACCAGGAGTTTCATCGAACAACTGAAAGGTGCCGGCAGTTGCCCGGAGTATATCCATGATGATCCCGAGTAGGGTGGTTTTGCCACTTCCGTTCGGTCCGAGAATGCCAAAAACGGCGCCCTGCGGTACAGTAAAGGTTACCCCTTTTAATGCCTGTATGCTGCCGTAATTTTTCTGGAGATTTTCAACTTTGAGTATAGCCATAAATGATTTTTGCCTGGTAAGATGACGCTTATGCTGAATTGCTTATTTGTCTTGATTGGGAGTTGTTGCTTTAGTTTGTTTGACCGGGGTCCTGATGTTTCTGGTGATAGCGACTGGAAAACTCGCCCAGTTTTGCGAATCCACGTATATCGAAGTCGAGTTTATACAACTTAAGGTCTTCTATATCACTCTTCAGCACTTTGCGGTGGGCAGGGTCCATGACGCCCCCATAGGCCCCTGCAGCTGCAAGTGGATCATACTGCATCGGTGCGTCACACCATGTGCCGCGTGGATACATAATGCCTGGTATCCCCTGGCCCCTGATATCCAGGACCTCCGGATGGGGCAGACCGATAGTATGCCCGTACTCGTGAGCGATGGTGGTTGGCGTTTGCTGCAGGTTCTGAAGTTTGAAATAGCCGGTATTGCATCCCAGGCCATCGACAAAAGAAATATTACCGGCGGCATATTCTTCTATCCGAAAAAAATTCAGCCTGGGATCGTCGTTGTACCAGACTTTTTCCGGTTCAAGGGCAGGTTCAAAAATGCCTGAGACCTCGAAACGGACCAGGTATGTTTTATTTTTTATGATCACTGAGGCCTGCGGCTCATTCCAGAATTGCATAACATCCAGGCCCAGGCTTTTTGCCAGGTCAGCGTTTGCAGCATCACCATAAAAGATAAGCACCGAACGGATGATCAATTCGCCTGTTCTGTTGGATAGTTCCGCTTCACCCATAGTCATTCAATCTAAAGAATTATTATGAGTTAGTCGCAGCGTCGGAGAATTAGTTACGGACGGGTTTGCCTGATTTTAAAACACTTTGGATCCGCTCCAGGGATTTCTTTTCGCCACAAAGGCTCATAAAAGCTTCCCGTTCGAGGTCAAGAAGGTATTGTTCCGAAACGAGGGTTGGTTCACTCAGGTCGCCGCCACACATTACATAAGCGAGCTTTCTTGCAACCAACGCATCATGATCAGTAGCATAACCTGCGCGCCACATTCCGTTAACTCCTGCCAGCAGGGTCCCCAGGGCCGACCGGCCCAGGACCTTAATGTCTTTGCGTTGTACCGGTGTTGTATAACCGCTGTCGTAGAGCTCGGTAACGCTTCGTTTGCCTTCTGCAATTCTCCTTGCCTGGTTGTAAACGATCTCATCCTGGCCCTTTCTTAACATTCCAAGATCAAAAGCTTCATGGGCCGAGGTTGCCACCTTTGCAGTGGCTATTGTAAGAAAACGGTTTTTCAGGGTGATGGTTTCCGGTTCATCTTCGTGCATTTCATCTGCGGCACGCAACACAAATTCCTTGGTTCCGCCACCACCCGGGATCAGGCCGACCCCGAGCTCAACCAGACCAATATAAGTTTCAGCGGAAGCGCAAACTTTGTCGCTATGGAGGCTTAATTCACATGCACCACCGAGTGTAAGCGCATGTGGTGCCACCACAACAGGAACGCTTGAATACCTCGCGCGCATCATCGTATTCTGGAACAACCTGATGGCCATATCAAGCTCATCATATTCCTGCTCCACGGCCAGCATAAAGATCATTCCGACATTCGCACCGGCTGAAAAGTTCTGCGCATCATTGGCAATGACAAGCCCTTTGTATTTTTCTTCTGCAAGTGATATAGATTTTTGTATGCCTTCGAGCACTTCTCCTCCAATACTGCCCATCTTGGTGTACCACTCCAGCCCAAGAACATCATCTCCGAGATGATAGGTTCTGCATGCGCTGTTTTTCCATACGAGTTGATTGGAGAAGTTCTTCATCACTATAAAAACATCAGCACCAGGCAATGGCTTATACGATCTGGTCGCCGGATCATAGAACAGGCGACGTCCGTTTTCAACCTTATAAAAAGTGGTTGCTCCGGATGCAATCATTTCTTCCACCCATGGTGCAACGGTAAAGCCGGCTTCCTTCATTTTTTTGATCGACGCTTCAACACCAAGCGTATCCCAGCTTTCAAAAGCTCCTATTTCCCAGCCAAAACCAGCCATCATGGCATCATCAACGCGGTATAGCTCATCGGAGATTTCCGGAATCCTGTGCGAAATATAAGAAAAGAGGCCCCAATGAAACTGGCGATAGAACTCAGCAGCTTTGTCAGATCCACTAACAAGGATCTTCAATTTTTCCTTAAGATCTTCGACGGGTTTAGCAGCTTCCAGCGTAGCGAACTTCGGCTTCTTTCTTGGCTCGTACTCCATGGTAGACAGGTTCAGCACATGGATCTCTTTTTCTCCCTTCGCATTGGGTGGCATCTTCTTGAAAAAACCCTGGCCAGTTTTATCGCCAAGCCATTTGTTTTCAACTAATTTGTTGAGCCAGGTGGGGATTTGAAATACGGCTTTTTGTTCATCACCCGGACAATGATCTGCCACTCCCTTTGCGACCTTCACCAGGGTATCGATACCGACTACATCTGCTGTACGAAACGTAGCTGATTTTGGACGGCCAATAACAGGACCTGTCAATGCGTCGATATCATCGATTGACAAACCAAGCTTTTCCACAAGACCGAAGATTGCCATTATACCATAAACGCCAATCCTGTTTGCAATGAATGCAGGGGTATCCTTACAAAGCACTGTCGTTTTTCCAAGGTGTAAATCACCATAGTTCATCAGAAAATCCACAACCGCGGGATCAGTGTATTGCGTTGGAATTATTTCCAGCAGCCTGAGATATCGTGGTGGATTGAAAAAGTGTGTTCCGCAAAAATGTTTTTTGAAGTCATCAGATCGCCCTTCCGTCATCATGTGAATCGGAATACCCGAAGTGTTTGAACTAATCAGTGTTCCCGGCTTGCGATATCGCTCAACTTCAGTAAAAATTTGTTGTTTGATATCGAGTCTTTCCACAACCACCTCTATGATCCAGTCACATGAGGCGATGTCCTTCATATTATCCGTAAAGTTGCCGGTTGTTATTTTTTTCAGCGCATCTTTTGAATAAAGAGGGGAAGGGTTTGATTTGACTGCTGCAGCAAGCGCGTCATTAACAATCCTGTTTTTGACTGCGGGATGTTCCGGGTTTAAGCCCTTTGCCTGTTCAGCAGGGGTCAATTCTTTTGGAACCATATCCAATAACAAAACAGGCACACCGATTCCTGCGAAGTGACATGCAATTCTCGACCCCATTACGCCGGATCCGAGTACAGCAACTTTCCTGATAATTCTTTTCATCTGATAATATTTTAATTTTTGCCAGGCACTTATCATAGCTGCAAAAACCGCAATAACAATCGTTTTTTCACAGGCAGCAACTATGTCAATTACTTTGGTAGCATTTTTAATTCGAGGCAGTCGTCACTAACATCCAGGAACTCTTCAATCAACCTCTTCCGTTTCCACTTTGCAGCCAATCCGTAAGCTCTTCAATCAACCTATTCCGTTTCCACTGCGCAACCAATCCGTAACCTCTTCGATTAACCAAATTAGTTAGTTAAACAACTATTTACTCCGAAGATATAACAAAAATGTATTTTCTGCCATAGGCCCGGGCAATTAGCGATTTATTGATCAATCTTTAATAACATTGGCTTATGTCTTCCCAACATGCGAAAGAAATTTTTATGGCAGGGGTCGAAGCGGTTCAACCTGCGCGGCTTATTCCTGGTCATGTTCACCTGACCAACGATCGCCTCGTTGTCGGGGAGCAATCGTTTGCGAGATCAGGACTGGGACGGGTAATAGTAATTGGCGCGGGAAAGGCAAGTGCTGCGATGGCAAAGGCCATTGAGTCAATCTTAATGCCCGTGTTAAGCAGCGGCCTGGTGATCACAAAGTATGGACATTCGCTTCCCTTGCAGAAAATTGAATGCCTGGAAGCAGGACACCCGGTGCCTGATGGTAATGGGATTGCCGCAGGGTTAAAGCTTGTAAAGCTGGTTGAGGGCCTTCGGGAAAATGACCTGGTCATCTTCCTCGTGAGTGGTGGAGCTTCGGCGCTCCTTTCGGATACTCCCCCCGGTGTGTCGCTGGAAGAGTTACAGCAGCTGGTAAGTTTGTTACTTGCCTCGGGGGCAAGTATTGATGAGATCAATTGCATCCGTAAACATCTTTCGACGATCAAAGGCGGACAGCTGGCAAAAAAGATCTATCCTGCTAACCTTGTGTCGCTGATCTTAAGTGATGTGAACGGTGATCAGCTCTCCGTTATAGCCAGCGGACCAACAGTTGGCGACCCTTCTACTTTCTTCGGGGCTATCGAAATCCTGGACAGGTATCATCTTACCACAAAAGTGCCTTCCGCGATTATCCGCCGGTTAAACGATGGTGCTCATGGGCTGATACCCGAAACACCGAAACCCGGGGATGAGGCATTGGAAAAAACGAGCAATATGCTGATAGGCACAAATGCTGTCGCTCTCGGGGCATCGGGGCGTGCCGCTGCGGAAAGAGGTTATCATACACTGGTAGTGAATCATGCTCTTGAAGGAGAAGCGGAGGTGCAGGCGAGGCTTTTCGCTGAGGCCTGCCTGTTATATGGTGGTACAAGGCCAGCCTGCCTGTTGATGGGCGGTGAAACCACGGTTACCATTCACGGAAAAGGATTAGGTGGCAGAAATCAGCATTTTGCCCTGGCTGCACTCTGTGAACTGATAAAAAAAGATATTGATCCCGGGCAGATACCCGTGATACTCTCAGGCGGCACTGACGGTTCCGACGGCCCTACGGATGCGACAGGGGCTTTCATTGAAGCGGCGCTGGTGAACAGGCTGAAGATGGCCGGTGACAGCCACCTTGCTGAACAATATTTACAAGAAAATGATGCCTATCATTTCTTTGAGAAATATGAGGGGCTGGTTAAGACCGGCCCCACACAGACGAATGTTATGGATATTGTAATAGGGTTAGTTACCACAACTGATGACTTGTTTAAGTGACTTTTGAACCCGGGTCGATATTGTTGTCGGGGTTTACAAAATGTAGTTGACCGGCCTTGTCCTCGGCCATCAGGATCATCCCGTTGCTTTCAATACCGCGCATTTTGCGTGGAGCAAGATTTGCCACAACTACTACCTGCTTACCCACAATATCTTCAGGTTTGAAGTGCAGGGCAATGCCGGAAACAATAGTCCGGGTCTCAAACCCGAGATCAACTGATAGTTTCAAAAGCTTATCCGCTTTTTCAACTTTAGCTGCACTAACGATCTTGCCCACCCGAAGATCCAGCTTGCCGAAATCGTCGTAAATTATTTCAGGTTTTACTTCGGGGTTCCGGGTCTCACTCTCCTTCTCCGTCATGGCTGTTGCTTCATTACCTGCTTTAGCTTCAGGCGATTTTCCGCCAGCTTCGTTTTGATTTTTCGCTGCTATTTCCTTATCCATTGCTGATCCGGTTTTCAATTGTTCCTTTGAGCCGTCGGGTTCGTTTGTCGGTGATGGTGGCTTAACCAGTCCCGCTTTAAGTTTGTCAACCTGGGCCGATATCTCTGCATCGTCGATTTTACGGAACAATAATTCGGGTGGGCGAAGTGAATAACCTACACTGAGCAATTTCGTTTTGCCTGCGTTTTCCCAATCAAGCATCTTGTCCACCACCTTCATCATGTGGAGCATCTTTTTTGCTGTAAATGGCAGGAAAGGCGCGATAAGAATAGAAAGGTTGGCAGTCAGCTGCAAACAAATGTGCAGGCAGTTATCTATCTGTTTTTGGAGTTCAGGTTGTTCACCCAGCTTTTTGGCGATGATCCAGGGTTCTCTTTCCTGCATGAATTTGTTCCCCTTTCTTGCAAGGTCAATCACTTCGAACAATGCATCCCGGAACTTATATTGCTCCAGCAACGATTCTACTTTTGCTTTTGTTGTGTCGAATTCACCAAGCATCTGGAGATCCCGCCCGGTTGTGACATCTGCATGTAACGGCGGAACTTTGCCATTGCAAAGCTTATGCATCAGGACAAAGGTCCGGTTAACAAAATTCCCGAATATGGAAACGAGTTCACTGTTGTTCCTGTCCTGGAAGTCTTTCCAGGTGAAATCGTTATCCTTAGTTTCCGGTGAATTTGCACAGAGTACATAACGTAGCACATCCTGCTGATCCGGAAAATCCGTGATATAATCATGTACCCATACTGCCCAGTTCCTGCTGGTCGAAACCTTTTCACCTTCTATATTCAGGAACTCGTTTGCGGGTACGTTGTCCGGCAACACAAAACCTCCATGGGCCTTTAACATGGCCGGAAAAATAATACAATGAAATACGATGTTATCCTTTCCTATAAAATGAACCAGTTTGGTATCTTCTTTACACCAATAGTCTGCCCATTGGTCAGTCAGCTCTTTGGTCGCAGAAATGTAACCTATAGGTGCATCAAACCAAACATAGAGCACCTTGCCTTCGGCGTTAGCCAAAGGTACCTTTACGCCCCAGTTGCTGTCACGTGTCATTGCCCTTGGCTGCAGACCAGCATCCAGCCAGCTTTTACATTGGCCGTAAACATTGTTTTTCCATTCTTTGTGACCTTCGATTATCCATTCCTTCAGCCATGGTTCATACTGTTGTAAAGGAAAATACCAATGTCTTGTTTTCCGTTTAACCGGTATTGCATCGCTTAATGTTGATTTAGGATTAATCAGTTGCTCGGGGCTGAGACTTGTTCCGCACCTTTCACACTGGTCGCCATATGCATTTGGGTTTGCACAAACGGGACATGTACCGGTAATATATCGGTCAGCCAGGAAGGTATTGGTCTTTTCATCAAAATATTGTTCGGTTTCTTTTTCCTCGAACAATCCTTTATCATACAAAGTGGAAAAAAAATCAGAAGCCGTTTCGTGATGGGTTTTGTTTGTTGTCCGTGAAAAGATGTCGAACGAGATACCCATCTGTTCAAAGCTGTCTTTGATAATTGTATAATATTTATCAACAACCTCCTGGGGACTGATTCCTTCTTTCATTGCACGAATGGTGATAGGAACTCCATGCTCATCCGTTCCACAAACATATTTGATATCGGCTTTTTTTGCACGCTGATATCTGACATAGATGTCAGATGGCAGGTAGCATCCCGCAAGGTGACCAATGTGAACGGGCCCATTCGCATAGGGCAGGGCAGAGGTAACCAAAATTCGCTTGTAATCTGTCATAATAAAGACGGGTTATATCAACAGGGTCTGACCGGTTGAGTCCGCAAAAATACCGTAATCCATCTCAACGCCCCAATTTTTGCAGGCGTGGGTTCTTTCGGAGCTGATCTGTAAGGGCGAGTAGGAGTGGTGGACAACAGAACCCATCACCTCTGGAAATTCGGTGCAGCGCAAAATAGTTTGGTCACCAGGGCTGGTTATCGGAATGAATTACTGGTTACATTTAATGTGGGTTTCAGATTTCAATTCAATACCAAAGATAAATATGAAAGCAAGGATAACCGTATTAACGCTTGGTGTAAAGGACCTTGAAAAGTCGGTAGAATTCTATCACAAGGGGCTGGGTCTGGCCACAAAGGGAATTGTCGGAAAAGAATTTGACAACGGTGCAGTAGCATTTTTCAATCTCGAGAATGGATTAACACTTGCCTTATGGCCAAAAACAAGTATTTCCGCTGATACGAATATACCAATTGGCCAGTCCAGTCCGCTTGAGTTCACAATTGGACACAATGTCTCATCAAAGCAGGAGGTGATTGAAGTGTTAAACGAGGTCTCAAAAGCCGGGGGCAAAATAGTTAAGACAGCGCAGGATACTTTTTATGGTGGTTTCGCCGGATACTTTGCGGATCCGGATGATCATCTCTGGGAAGTAGCATGGAATCCCCAGCTTGAACGCACAGGTAGCTTCACCTGAGTCACTGATTTTTTTTACTTTTAAATATGCATAGAAAAGCATTCCTTTCTTTTTTCACCGGTGCCCTGTCAATTCCGGCTTTATCTCTTGCCAAAGACCCTGTGCATGTAAATACAACTTTTACTGTGCCGCCATATCTGCAAAAAGGCGATATCATTGGTATAACCTGTCCTGCCGGCTTTATCTCACTGGAAGACATCAGACCCAGCATAAGCCTGATGGAAAGCTGGGGTTATCGCGTAAAAATAGGAAACACCGTGGGGCGGCGGGATTTCACATTTGGCGGATCCGATCACGAACGCATGTTGGATTTGCAGGATATGATTGACGACCCCGATGTGCGGGCAATCATGTGCGCCCGCGGAGGTTATGGAGCAGTGCGAACAATTGACAGGATCAGGTTCGATGGTATCAGATCGAAGCCAAAATGGATCATCGGGTTTAGTGATATAACGGTGATCCATAGTCATCTCGCAGCGAATTACCAGGTTGCTTCTATACATTCCAAAATGTGCAATAGCTTTCCCGAAGTCTGGAATCTGGCGGATCCCATCCAGGTTGATACAATCCTGTCAATCCGGGATGCACTAAGCGGGAAGCCGAGGGTCTACAGTGTGCCACCGCACCCCCAAAACCGAAAGGGAAAGGGTACCGGAATATTGGTGGGAGGGAATATGAAAACGCTTGAAACCCTTACCGGAACCCGATCTGAACTGAATACAAAAAATTGCCTGTTATTTTTAGAAGACACCAACGAAAATCTTTATAGCATCGACCGCATGTTCCGTCATTTCAGGCGAAGCGGAAAGCTTGATAACCTTGCCGGCATCATTATTGGAGGCTTCAAAATAAAACCAGATGATCCCGGGGAGGATTTTGGCAGAACCTTATACGAGATTGTCTGGGACCAGATCCGTGATTTCAATTATCCATTGTGTTTTGATTTTCCTGTGGGCCATCAAAAGAACAATTATGCCTTGAAATGTGGAGTGAGACATCAATTGGATGTAAACGGCAAAAGTGCAACATTGAAAGAAGTGAGCGAATAACGAGATCGATGGATCCATCCCCGTTATCAGCTGAGAAGTAACCAACCGGTAGCAATTCAAACCGGTAGCAATTCATTAATTATATACAAAGCGATAATATGATCCGCATCCCCCCATATCTTAAACCAGGCGATACCATTGGAATTGTATGTCCTGCAGGTTTCATGCAAGCAGAGAAGGCAGCAACATGCATACAGGTTTTGAAGGATTGGGGTTATAAGGTCAAAAAGGGGAAGACGCTCGAAAGTAATTCAGAAAATTATTTTTCGGGAACCGACGAAGAGCGGCTAGATGATCTTCAGTCAATGCTCGATGATGACGAGGTTAACGCCATTCTTTGTGCCAGGGGTGGTTACGGTACATCCAGGATCATAGACAGTCTTAACTTCCGCAAGTTCAGAAAACAACCCAAATGGATAATAGGGTTCAGCGATGTAACAGTATTGCATGCACATATTAACCGCAAGTTCAAAATAGCAACGCTTCATGCCCCGATGGCTGCTGCGTTTAATGATGACGGTTATATGAACGAATATGTACAGTCACTCAAAAATGCAATGGAGGGCAGACCTGCCGTTTATAACCATGTTCCCCATGTGTTTAATAACAAAGGTAGAGCAACAGGTGAGCTGGTGGGTGGTAACCTGGCGCTTATCGTTCATATACTGGGGACACCGTCAGAACTAAAAACCAAGGGAAAAATTCTTTTCCTCGAGGATATCGGGGAGCAGTTATACAGTGTAGATAGGATGTTTGTGCAATTAAAACGAAGTGGTAAGCTGGATCAGCTGGCAGGACTCATTCTTGGAGGTTTTACAGATATGAAAGACACCGGTAGGCCCTTTGGTAAAACAATCAATGAGTTGATCCACGACCATGTAAAAGATTATGAATACCCCGTATGTTTTGGTTTCCCGGTGAGTCACGACAAAGAAAATTATGCACTAAAAATCGGAGTTAGTTATGAGCTAAAAGTCGGAAAAATGAAGGTCACCCTGGCAGAATAGTACTTTAATGGAATGGCTCTGCAATGGAATGGCCCTGAATTGGAATGGCTCTGAATTGGACGGGCTCTGAATTAGAATGGCTCTGAATTGGACGGGCTCTGAATTAGAATGGCTCTGCAATGGAATGGCTCTGAATTGGAATGGTTCCGCATTTTAATAGTGTTGCGGAGGAACGGCTCTGCAATGAAATGGCACCATTTTGAATACCTGCCCAGTAATTTTTCCGATAGTAATTGATAACAGCCAATTGTTGTTGTTGAACCTGATTCATTGATATCAGTCTCCTGGTTCCAGGGTAAATATGGCATCCACAGTGGTATCAAAAACCCTGGCAATTTTTAGGGCAAGAATAGTTGAGGGTACATATTTATTTGATTCAATGGCATTGATCGTCTGACGGGATACACTGATCCGTTCCGCAAGATCCGCCTGTGTAATATTTAATATCGCCCGCTGCACTTTTACTGTGTTTTTCATAATGTTAGTTTGGGTCCGCGGAAGTTTTGTTTTTGTAAAGGATCAGATGAAACCGCAAAATAAATATGATCAGTACAGTGAGCATGTTGTACATCATAACGTCTATGAAAGACCATCCATACACCAGGAAGGCAGCAATGATCAACAGAACATAATTCACAAGTACTGCCCATTGCAGTGACTCGAGCCTGATCCGGTTGATGAATTCGTCCTCATGTTTTTCTCTTGAAAATGCAATCAGTAAAAGGCCTGCAATGATGCCGGCGAGCGCAATCTCATCGGTGAAATTTAACTGAAGGTCTTTGAAAACCGAGGTGCCCTCCTTACTTGACTTAATGGTAAGAAAGCCCACTTCAAATTCGTAAAACCGCCACCAAAAACCGAGCAGCAATGAGGGGATTAATATCACCAGGCCCAAAATTTTATACCTGGATGGGATCAACAAGTTAGATTTCATATCAATTTTATTTGACACAAAGTAAAGTAAACTTTACATTATATCAAACAGGTTTTACATTTTTTTGGGGAAATTTTTTATCGGGTCCTTTAAAAAAGGATGTTGAGAGCAGCTCTTTAAAGGCCGTTTTAATTAATAGCCCACTACTTGCTAAGGCTAAACAGCATTGGCATTCCATGCAAAAAAAGACGATTATGACCCTGGATTTTACCCCACCAAATTGAAGGTCAAACTGACAATGCCGGGATGACTTATGGAGCCATGGCCATCTTTGATCAGATGCTTCGCAGATAATTTCACGGCAAGCTAAGTAATGAGTCCAGTTTTGAGGTGTAGCCTTTGAACCGGAAGAGGTCGTTATGGCTCCCGTCTTCTATTACTGTAAACTCGCTACCGGGTTTAAGAAATGGTTGAAGTTTTTTAGCGTTCCGGAGTGGTATCACACCATCATCTTCACCATGAAATATTGAAACAGGCGCATCAACTTTTTGAAGATATTCCCAGGTAGGGAACCTGTAGTGAATAATGTTATTGAAGGGATAAACCGGTATATAACTCTCAAAAACCGAAGGCATACTATAGTATGGCGTTTCGAGTAATAACCTTTTACAGTCCCTCACTGAAGCCAGCTGCGTAGCAATACCGGAGCCAAGTGAACGGCCATAGATAATGATGCTGTCTGGTGCAAATCTCGCTCTTGCCAGTTTATAAAAAGTCAGCGCCCAGTCGTACAATACCTGTTCGGAGAAAGTTCCGGTGCTCTTTCCAAAGCCCGGGTAGTCTATCATCCATATTTCATATCCATGTTTTGTAACCAGCGGTACGATGCCGGTGTACCTGTTGATATTTTCACGGTTACCATGGAAGTAGAGCACTACACCTTTAACAACGGTATCCGGTGTTTTAAACTGAACAATGTTCATCTTCGCTTTTTCACTGTAGGGAATGTTCAATTCTTTGAAAGGCTGCGAAAATGAAAACTTATGATCGGGGGGAAGACTTTTTGGATGAAGCAGGATATAATCCTGCAGGTAATATATCAGGATACCTATCGTGGCATAAATCAGTATGACAATTCTCAGCCAGCGAAATACTTTTTTTCTGTTCATATCAATACTTCAGAATATCCCTGATAAAGTTGTGATATTCGGGGAACGAAGTTAGGTTATTATGCCCGCCGCCTTCAATTCGTATCAGCGTGATTTTATTGGGGCTGATCTTTTGTAAGGCCTCGCTATGACGGATAGGGATCAACCAGTCTCGTGTACCGTGGATAATATAAGTATGACAGTTCACATGTCGGATCCATCTATCGGTCCGGAGATGATATCGCAATACCCATTTGACCGGCAGAAGCGGAAGAAATCTTCCCACTACCTTCAATAGATTGTAATACGGCGAATCAAGTATGAGGTATCTTGGTTTGTTCTCTGAAGCGATCTTACACGCAAATCCGCTACCAAGGCTCCTTCCGTATACCAGGATATGATGCTCAGTGTATTGCTCGGCAAGTTTTTGATAAACAAATTGCATATCACTTAACAGGTCAGCCTCGCTTCTTTTCCCGGTGCTTTTACCGAATCCACGGTAATCAGCAAGTACAACATCATAGCCGTAGCGATAAAAATCTTTTGCATATTTGCTCCAACCCTTTATACTGCGGGTATTACCATGCAGATAAAACACAAGTCCCAGGGGATCCTCCCGGTAAAAATGCAGCCCGTTTATGCGGACTTCGGGCCCCACATCAAAAAACAATTCACGGAAAGGCAGGTCGAATTTGAACTGAAAATCCTGTTTAAGTTTTTCAGGCTTGAAAATAAACCGATCCTGGATGAAGTAGATCAGTATACTTAAGCCAATTAAGGAAGCTAAGGTATATACCCAAAACATGGGAATAGAGTTCTGAGTGATGAGTGATGAGTGATGAGTGATGAGTGCCGGATGATGTGTTAAGACATCACTCCAAACTCACAACTCAACCGGGTGTATTCTTTTCAACTTCAGGTTTGTTACCGGGGCCACAATGAGCGGGAATTTTTCGATAGTAACATTGGCGGTATCCAGGCCGAATCCCTTTTCTTCAGACAAGCTGAGTTCTTTCAGCCAGAAGTACAGCTTCATTACTACGCGTTCGAAAAACGGTAATTCATTATCCTGGCTCAGGTATTTTTCCATGACGATAAACTGGAAATCGCCCACTACGTTATTTCTTTCCAGTGACTCGTAACGGCTCGTGATATTCACTTCCTTATTTGCTACCAGGTCAGCGACTACTTTCCGGAACATAAGATTGATTTTCGGTTCCATGCGGAAACCGAGCCTGAATTCTACACGGATGATATCATTTGGAATGATATGGTCCACCTTGTATTCACAGGTATAGGGATCGTCGAGCGTATCGACGTGCACGAACCAGTAAATATCTGAACGTTTTGGTTTTTTATTGAGGATGGAATAAATGATCTTATGTTCTATCTCTTTCGGATTGTTTGCACTCGTCAGATATACCAGGTGAGTGGCGTATTTTGGAACTGTTCTGTCATTACTCAGTTCCTGGATCTGGGGGATATAATGTTCCAGCCTTACAAATTCAACATACCTGTTTTTGATCTTCCTGCTTCTATACCAGACGTACATGATCCCGAACATCACTCCTCCCATGATCAGCGTTATATAACCGCCATGTGTGAATTTTTGAAGCAGGGCGACAAGAAAAGCCGATTCAATGATAAAGTAACCTATCAGGAACACATAGATCCATACGGCCGGCACACGTTTTCCGATGAGATAGTTCGCAAAAAGTATTGTCGTCGATATCATCGTAACGATAATAGCGAGGCCGTAAGCGGCTTCCATTTTATTGGACTCCCGGAAATAGAGAACCACGCCAACGCAACCAATGAAAAGCAGCATGTTGACAGCCGGAATAAAAAGCTGGCCCTTTTCCTCAGAAGGATACCTGATCTTGAATTTTGGCCAGAGATTCAGGCGCATTGCTTCGCTGATAAGGGTAAACGATCCCGAGATCATTGCCTGGCTGGCGATAATGGCTGCGGTGGTGGCGATTACAACACCAGGTATAATAAACCAATGCGGCATCAGGTCATAAAATGCATTGATGCCCTGCAATTTCCTGGCAGCCTCATTAACGGTGATACCACGGTAATTGGCAAGCAGGTAAGCTCCCTGGCCGAAGTAATTCAACAGCAGGCAGCTTTTTACATAAAACCACGAAGTGCGGATATTAGCCCGGCCACAATGTCCAAGGTCACTATACAGTGCTTCGGCACCAGTGGTACACAAAAACACCGCTCCCAGGAGCCAAAAACCGCTGGGGTATGTTGCAAGGAAATTAATGGCGTAGTATGGGCTTAATGCCTTGAAAATAGAAAGGTCATCAAAAATATGGTAGACACCCAGAATGGCCAGCATGGTAAACCATATGAACATGATGGGCCCAAACAACTTTCCTATTGCGGTGGTACCAAATTGCTGAAGAAAAAAGAACAGGACAAGTATACTGATCACAATGATAACAATAGTGTTATCCTGTGTTCCGAGTTCACGCAGTACAGGAAGTTCCCTTAGCCCCTCTATGGCCGAGGTGATTGAAATTGGTGGGGTAATGATACCATCTGCAAGCAGGGCCGCACCTCCCAACATGGCGGGTAACACCAGCCATTTTTTTTGTCGCCTTACCAGGGCATAAAGCGCGAAGGTGCCACCTTCCCCCCGGTTATCAGCCTTCAGAACCAGTGTTACATATTTGATTGTTGTTTGCAGGGTGAGCGTCCATATGATACATGATAGACTACCGACTATCAGCGACTCGGAAATCGTTCTGTCAGAAATAATTGCGTTGAAAACGTAGAGTGGAGAGGTTCCTATGTCCCCGTAAATAATCCCGAGCGCTATAATAAGTCCAGCTGCAGTGACCTTGTTCGTCTGTTTGCCCACGATAAAATAGTTAAGTGTGGCTAGGGTGAAAGGGTTTGTTAACAAAATTGCGCCAGGGTCACTGGCGCTTCACAAAGGTATACGGAAAAAAACTATTTAACAGATGTTTTATAACTGCCTGCCAACACTATCTCCACCCATCCCATCTCATAATTTTACGTATATTATAAAAGCCTAAAAATGGTGTCAAATTTTGGGAAGCCGTATTGTAATCCTTAATTTGGCATGAAGATACCTGTCAACGATGAAACCAGCCTGTATGTATTTGAGACCTTTCCTTCTTTCCCTGTTTTTTATATCATTCTTCTCGTTTGCGGGCATTTCACAAAGGATATATTATTCCCAGCCCGAACGTGAGGACAGCCGCAGGACAAACTTTGACATAATCGGCAAGGTGGGCAACAACATCCTGATCTTCAAAAACAACCGGAGCGAGAACGATATCTGCGTTTACGATGGAGAAATGAAGCTGATCGACAGGATCAACCTGAATAACAGCAGCCGTTGGGTGAACGTTGACTTTATCCCTCACCCGGACCATGCCTGGATGATCTACCAGTACCAGGAAAGGAACATTCTTTATTGCATGGCGGTGAAATTGAACAGCCAGGGTAAAATGATGATTGATCCTATCGAACTGGATACAACTAAGATTGGCTTCTCGGCTAACAATAAGATCTATACCACCGTCTTCAGCGATGATAAAAAGAAGGTGATGATCTTCAAGATCAACAACAAAAACCAAAAGAATTTCATTTTTACGACCCTTTTGTTTGATGAAGAGCTGAAGCTGCAGACAAAACACCGGATGAGCATGCCGATGGAGGAAAAGAACGATTATTTCACGGAGTTCCTGGTTGATAATGAAGGGGCAATGGTGTTCGGGAAGTTTGTCCGCAAGTCAAACAGCGACTTTATTTCCGATTTGAAACTTATTATAAAACCTGCTGATAAGGAAGAATTCATCATCCAGGATCTCAAAACCGGCGACCGTATCCTTGATGAGATCAAAATCAAGGTAGACAATACCAACAAACGGTTTTTATTCAGCGGTTTCTTTTACAAACAGAAAAAAGGCAACATCGAGGGGCTGTACACCGTGGTCTGGGATAAAGCAATTAATGGTATCCGCAAGGAAACTGTGATCGCATTCTCAGATGATCTGCGGAAGACCGCCAAGGGTCCCGACGCGAATGTCAGACTCGCTTTCAATGACTTTTTCATTAAAAATATCATTACCAGGAAAGACGGCGGCTATCTCCTGGTGAGCGAATCCAACTACACCAGTTCAAGAGGGAACTCTTTTAACAGGTGGGATTATATGGGCTGGAACAATCCGTGGGGCGGAGGGTTCAGTTCGCCGAGTTATTATTCGCCATTCTATAATCCATATGGATCCGCCTGGAACAGATTTGGAGGCAACCAATCTACCCGTTACCATGCTGAAAACATTATGATCATCTCCTTTGACAAGGATGGCGGTGTGGAATGGACCAACATAATACCCAAGACGCAATATGATGATGAGAGCGATGCTTTGATATCCAACCAGATCATGAATACTGGTGGAGAGCTTCATTTCCTGTTTAACCAGTACGAGAAAAGGACCCTAATGCTGAATGATCATAGCATCAGCCCCGATGGTAAGGTCACCCGTCGCCCGACTCTGAAGAATCTCGAAAGAGGGGTTGAGTTTATGCCAAGGTATGGAAAACAGATCAGTGCAAGAGCGATGGTCGTCCCCTGCCAGAACCGCAATTACCTGACCTTCGCCAAAATCGAGTTTTAATTGTTACAGCTAAATAGTTCCAGTTAGCAATCTGAAATAATCAGTTCATTTTTCCTGCGATGCATTGAATTTGATGGAGTTAATTGTAATATTGAGCTAAATATCCTCTGTGATTGGCATTTTCAGGCAAAAAAACCAGGGCAATGCGGTAATACTGATCATATACGGAATGTTGCTAAAATTTGGCATGTTCCTGAACCCATCCGGACCCGTACGTCACCCAGGTGATGATCATTATCTTTACACCTGGTTACTTGATTTTCTTGAGCCGCTCAAACTGCCGGCCGCTATTTATTCCCTGATCAGCTTCGTATTGCTGTATTTACAGGCAACATTGTTTAACAGGATCTGCAACGAGCTAAAAATGCTGCCCCGGCCGAACTATCTCCCGGCCATGTCATACTTGCTGCTGACTTCCCTGTTTCCTGAATGGAACTATTTCTCAGCTCCGCTTATTATCAACCTGTTCCTGATCTGGATATTTTACAGGATGACCAACCTATACAACACCCCAAAACCGGTAGCCTCTATTTTTAATATCGGGATGATAATGGGTGTGGTGACACTGTTATACCAGCCTGCGATAGTATTTGTATTGCTGCTGTTACTGGCCCTTTTTATCATGCGGCCATTCCGCATCCGGGAGTGGCTGATCGGTCTGTTGGGCATCAGTGCTCCGTATTATTTCCTGTTGCTGATATTATACTTCCAGGACCAGTGGCACTGGCGCCAGATGCTTCCTACTATCTCTTTCAGGCTGCCCACCATGCCATCTTCCCTCGCTGTCACCTTTAGCATCATATTGCTGGTGGTGCCGTTTATTATCGGGGGCGTTTTTGTGCAGAATAACCTCAACAAGATGTTGATCCAGGGTAGAAAAAACTGGAGCCTTTTGTTATTATTCCTCATAATGTCCCTGCTTATTATCGTGGTAAATGGGGGAGAGAACAACTATGTTAACTGGGCGCTTTCGGTGATGCCGCTGGCCGCATTCCACGCCGCCGCCTATTATTATCCTGTAAACAAGTGGTTTCCATTGACGATGCACTGGGTCATTTTCGCTTTTGCTGTCTACGTAAATTATTTCCTTCCCTGATTTTCTTATCTTTGACCTCTTCAACCAAATTCTTAGAATGAAATTCGGAGTTGTAGTTTTCCCAGGGTCCAATTGCGATAGAGACATGCAGGAAGCACTTCAAAATGACCTTAACCAGGAAGTTTTGATGCTCTGGCACAAGGACAAGTCACTGGCTGCGTTTACCAAGGATGATTGTATCGTGTTGCCCGGTGGTTTCTCGTATGGTGATTATCTACGTTGTGGCGCAATTGCCCGGTTCAGCCCAATGATGCAAAGCGTTATCGAATTCGCAAAAGACGGCGGAAAAGTGCTAGGTATATGTAACGGATTCCAGATTTTATGCGAGTCACACCTGCTTCCGGGAGTGCTGCTCAGGAACGCAAATCAACAGTTCATTTGTAAAAATATTTACCTGCGGACACCTGATGCCGACAAAGTGTACAAACTACCGGTGGCGCATGGAGAAGGCCGATATTATGCTGATGAGCATATCCTTGATGAACTGGAGTCTAACGGCCAGGTGCTCTACCGTTATTGCGACGAACATGGAAACATCACCACCGAGGTTAATCCCAATGGGATTGTTAATCCAAATGGTGCCACACGCAATATCGCCGGCATTTGCAACAAAGAGAGAAATGTATTTGGTATGATGCCCCATCCTGAGCGTGCCTGTTCTTCCAGTCTTGGGAATACCGATGGCCGTCTGATCTTGGAATCTCTTTTTTCCTTAAAGCCAGCCGGAATTGTAAAACCTGTAACAGATCTGGTCAATATTTAGTCTTTTATTAGCATAATAAGATAGAATTTTGAGTCCGGATTTGAGTTATAGGAGTTGTATCACTAAACGTAGATTATGAGGCACTTTTTACTTATCGGTTTTTTGGTTTTTTCGGGTCTGATAACGATGGCGCAGTCAGGGAAACAGGTCAAATGGACTTTTGCTGCGAAAAAAATTGCAGATAAAACCTATGAGATCCATATGACCGCTGACATCAATCCTAACTGGCACATGTATGCGCAGGATGCCGGCGAGGGGCCTCAGCCAACCGCTTTCAAATTCACGAAAAATCCATTGCTAAGCTTTGATGGAAACGTTAAGGAAGTTGGTAAGATGAAGAAAGTGTATGAAGATGCTTTTAAATCGGAAGTGCGATTCTATGAAAAGTCTGTCAACTTCATCCAGACGGTAAAGGTTCGTGGCACTGCAAAAACGAATCTGGCCGGTAAGGTTGAGTTTATGGTTTGTGATGATAAACAATGTTTGCCACCTACCGAAATTCCTTTCGCTGTAAACATTGGCGAATAATGTTTTTCGTCTCTTAATAATATTGGAACGAGTTCTTCATATGAAGAACTCGTTTGTTTTTTTAGGTGTTAATCCCAGGTAAATGAAACGATTTTTACTTTTCACTCTTTGTGTAATATTTGTATTTACAACGGTCAGCGCGCAGGATTCGGCCATATTTAAATGGGAAGTGACCAGTCAGAAAATCGCTGACAATACATATAAACTAAACTTCACAACAGCAGGTGCACCGGCCTGGGATCTTTATGGTCCTAACGAGGTGATAAGCGAGGTTCCTGCAATGGAGGTGGATTTCTCAGATTCCTCAATCCAGGAACTTAAACCTTTTGAAGAAAAGGGTAAACCGCAAGTAATAAAATCTGTCCTTTTTGATAATGCGCCTTTTAAAGTATACAATGGGGAGGCCAGTTTTGCGCTTACCATAAAATTTCCGGGTAAAGTCCCCGAAACGCTTATCGGTACCATGAGTTATACCTATGGAAGAGGCGAAGCTTTTTATCCGCTAAATCCACTGCCTTTTTCTGTTACACTTGAGGGTGGAACAAAATCCGAAACCCGGATTCTGATCAGCAGTTTCGATCTGAACAATCCCGTTAGTGATTGTGGCGATGAAGGCACTGCAGGCAAGGGCTTATTCGGGATCTTTCTGCTGGGTTTGTTGGGAGGATTTATCGCCCTGTTAACTCCCTGTGTGTTCCCATTGATACCGCTTACAGTGTCGTTTTTTACAAAGCAATCTCAGAGTCGTTCGAAAGGCATAAGGAACGCTTTGGTTTATGGAGGGTTCATTTTCCTGATCTATATTTTACTCAGCCTTCCGTTTCACCTGATCGGTGAAGGCAACCCGGAGATCCTGAATAACATCTCCACGAATGTCTGGCTCAACCTGCTGTTTTTTGTGGTGTTTGTAGTGTTTGCCATTTCTTTTTTCGGGTATTTCGAAATTACCTTACCCGGAAGTGTGTCTAATACAGCTGGTGCCAAATCCAGTGGATCTAACCTGGCAGGCATTTTCTTTATGGCTTTAACGCTTGCCATTGTTTCCTTCTCCTGTACCGGTCCTATACTGGGTTCATTATTGGTAGGCGCTTTATCCAGCAACGGCGGGCCCATGCAACTTACTTTCGGCATGGGCGGCTTCGGTTTTGGCCTGGCGCTTCCCTTTGCCATTTTTGCCATGTTTCCGGGTTGGTTACAATCTTTGCCAAAATCCGGTGGCTGGCTCAATACTGTCAAGGTAGTGCTGGGTTTCCTGGAACTGGCAATGGCTATTAAGTTTTTATCTAATGCCGATCTTGTTGAACAGTGGGGAATTGTCAAAAGAGAAATCTTTATAGGTGCGTGGATAATCATCGGGATATTGCTGGTGTTGTACCTGCTGGGTAAGATAAAGTTCCCGCATGATAGCCCTGTTGGAAAGTTCAGCGCGACCCGGTGGGTGTTTATAGCCCTGTTTGCGGGCTTTACCCTTTATCTTATCCCCGGTGTTACGAACTCAAAAGCAGCGAATCTGTCATTGATCAGTGGTTTTCCTCCCCCGCTTTGTTATAGCGTTTATGCTAAGCCGGTAAATTGTGAAACAGGGATTGAGCCTTTACGTGACTATGAAGAAGCGCTAACCCTCGCAAAAAAACTGAACAAGCCAATACTGATAGATTTTACCGGGTGGGCCTGTGTCAATTGCCGTCGGATGGAAGAGAATGTCTGGACCGATGA
This sequence comes from Flavitalea antarctica, assembly GCF_054461535.1. Lineage (NCBI taxonomy): Bacteria > Pseudomonadati > Bacteroidota > Chitinophagia > Chitinophagales > Chitinophagaceae > Flavitalea > Flavitalea antarctica. The sequence goes on along the minus strand of NZ_JBTLQG010000030.1, from coordinate 19,265 downwards.
GAAGGTAGGGGCACTGATGAAAAACGAATTTGTGGTAGTATCATTATATGTTGACGAGCGGAAAACACTGCCTGCTGCCGACCAGATAAATTACAAGACAAAAAACCAGTCCATTAAGCAAATCCTTACTGTAGGCGATAAATGGGCCACTTTCCAATCTGAAAACTTCAACGCTGTTGCTCAACCGCAGTATGCCATCATAAGTCCTGATGAGAAAGTGCTGACCAGGACTAAGGGCTATACTCCTAATGCCGCTGAGTTTGCGGAGTGGCTGAATTGTGGCATTAAGGCGTTAAAGAAGTGATGAATTGGGAGTTATGAGTTATGAGTGAGTTATGAATTGGGAAAAATTCAGTTATAAGTACCATTTATTATTATTTATAACTCACTCATAACTTACTCATAACTCACTCATAACTCATAACTCTCAACTCATAACTCCTTCAATGGTTTCAGAGGTTTGTATATATCAAAAAGACCTCAGCTTTCGACTGAGGTCTTTAATTAGGCGTCATTCTGTAACAACCTTCCAAACAGCAAGCAATTCTAGTGAAAGGGTCTAGAGGGAGCCACAGAATGACAATATCGTGGCGTATAATTTTCTTCAAATTTAAGCATTCGATCCGTTCCCTTTTTACGGCCGGTGTTAAAATTTAATAGAAAACATGTACTTTAATCTAATTATAATTCTTCGTACTGATTATAACGCGATTTTTTTCTGGGTCATCATCTTACGCAGATTGATAAGTCCATAACGCATTCTTCCAAGCGCAGTATTTATGCTGCAGTTTGTAAGAGAAGCGATTTCCTTGAAGCTTAAATCAGCATAATGACGTAGAATGATTACTTCACGTTGATCTTCGGGTAACAAATCAAGCATCTGTCTTACGCGATCGTGGCTCTGGCGTTTCATCATTTTAACGTCTGCACCGTCTTCGGTAAAGTTGATTACTTCAAAAATGTCACGATCATCGCTGGTCTTGATAGCGGGAGTGCGTTTTACTTTACGGAAATGATCTACACAAAGATTGTGTGCGATACGCATTGCCCATGGAAGGAATTTTCCTTCTTCAGTGTAACGGCCACCGCGGATTGTGTCGATAATTTTGATTAAAACGTCCTGGAAGATGTCTTCGGCAAGATACTTGTCCTTTACAAGGAACAAAATAGAGGTGTACATCTTGTCTTTGTGGCGGATAACTAAAGTTTCCAGCGCATACAAATTACCATCCTTGAAATCGTGGATGAGTTCGTGATCGGTCTTAGTACGTAAAGAATTCATAACTTCTACGGGTTTTGAAGGTGATAGGATATTAAAAATTGTAATAATGGATTTTGTCGGAAACGGCTTTTCTTAAAAAGTAGAAGTGGGGATCTCGATAGGCGATGAGTTTAGTTTTCGTATTTATTGTACAAATTACCGTTTAAAGATATTAACTTTTTGCAGAAAACAAAACTTTAGCAATCTTTTTAGAGATTATACCCAATCTCCATGAATATTTCTACTTAAAAACCAGCCATGAAGGGATAAATTTGCATTTAAGATATGCCAGTTAAGACAAAAAAGCCAAAAGCAGTAAGCGAATCAGTTCTTAGATCTTCCGATAACATATATATAAAAGGTGCAAGGGTTCATAACCTGAAGAATATTTCAGTAGAAATTCCCCGTAATAAGTTGATCGTAGTCACCGGCGTTTCAGGCTCCGGAAAATCTTCACTTACCATAGACACTTTATTTGCCGAAGGGCAGCGCCGATATGCCGAAAGCTTAAGCGCATATGCGAGGCAGTTTATGGCAAGGATGAGTAAGCCGGATGTTGACTTTATCAAAGGTCTTTGCCCCGCGATTGCAATAGAGCAAAAGGTAGTTACAAGAACGCCCCGTTCTACCGTGGGAAGTATGACCGAAATTTACGATTACCTGCGTTTGTTGTTTGCCAGGGCGGGTAAAACTATTTCACCGGTTTCCGGAAGGGAAGTCAAAAAGGATGATGTAGCGGATGTGGTCAAAACAATCAGTGGATTGAAGACAGATGATAAAGTGCTGATTCTTGTACCCTTCAGGCAACACGCAAACCGACAGACAACCGAAGAACTCAACATACTGATACAAAAAGGTTTTTCAAGACTATACCAGGCGCCGAAACCGAAATCCAACGGCACGGGCGAAGTACTAAGACTGGAAGATTTGTTGGAAACACCGGACTGGCAGCCTGATATTTATACTTACCTGTTGATTGACAGGCTTGTCGTCAAAGAATTCGATGAAGACGATTTGCACCGGATCGCAGATTCTGCTGGCACCGCATTTTATGAAGGAGAAGGTGAACTAACGCTGGAAATAAACGCTGGTACGCGGCTGAACTTTTCCAACAAATTTGAACTAGACGGAATAGTTTTCGAGGAGCCGGTTCCCAATCTGTTTTCGTTCAATAACCCGTTTGGAGCCTGCCCGGTTTGCGAAGGCTTTAGTATGGTATTGGGTATTGATTCCGACCTGGTAATACCTGACAAGCGGTTAAGCCTGTACGAAAATGCAGTTGCTCCCTGGAGAGGGGAAAAGCTGAGCCTTTGGAAAGAACAGTTTATCAAGGCCGCAAAGAAATTCAATTTTCCTGTTCACAAACCGATCATGGATCTTACCAAAGAACAGTATAAGGTACTTTGGGAAGGGAACGAGTATGTAGAAGGAATAAATGCTTTCTTCAAAGAAGTAGAGCAAAATCTTTACAAGGTTCAATACCGGGTATTATTATCGAGGTATCGTGGTCGCACAAGTTGCCCGGAATGTAATGGGTATCGCCTGCGCAAGGAAGCTTTGTATGTGCAGGTTTCGGGTAAGCATATCGGTGAGTTGTGTGAAATGCAGGTAAAAGATTTATCTGCCTGGTTTGAGACGCTCAACCTTACGGAATACCAGGTGCAGGTTTCAAAACGAATCCTTATTGAGATCAATCACCGGTTAAAGACTTTGCTTGATGTGGGTTTAGGTTATCTTACGCTTAACCGGCTTGCCAATTCCCTGAGCGGTGGAGAGAGCCAAAGGATACAGCTGACCCGTTCGCTTGGGTCCAATCTCACCAATTCTTTGTACATACTTGATGAACCATCGATAGGTCTTCATTCCCGGGATACCGAGAGACTGATCCGGGTTTTAAAGGAACTCAGGGATCTTGGTAATACAGTAGTCGTTGTGGAGCATGATGAAATGATGATGCGGGAAGCGGATCATATCATCGACATGGGCCCGCTTGCTTCCCACCTCGGTGGTGAAGTGGTTGCCAGTGGTAACTATGACGAGATCGTCGCAAACCCGGCAAGTCTTACCGGTAAATACCTGACTGGTAAACTGAAGATTGAACCTCCTGCCCAGGTACGTAAGTGGAAAAGATCGATAACGGTTGAAGGGGCAAGACAAAACAATCTCCAGGATGTAACTGCCGTTTTCCCGCTGGATCTTTTATGCGTGGTGAGTGGTGTGAGTGGCAGTGGTAAAACAACGCTTGTAAAACAGGTGCTTTACCCTGCTTTAAGAAAGTTGAAAGGTGAATTCAGCGACAAGGTTGGTTTACATAAGGTGATCAGCGGAGACCTTGATTATATCTCGCAGATAGAGATGGTTGACCAGAACCCGATCGGAAAATCTTCGAGAAGTAACCCGGTAACTTACATAAAAGCTTATGACGAGATACGTGATTTATATGCAAAGCAGCCACTAAGCAAGATGCGCGGGTTTCAGCCGAAACATTTTTCATTTAATGTTGATGGCGGCCGGTGTGATACCTGTAAGGGTGAAGGTGAGCAGGTTGTGGAAATGCAGTTTTTAGCTGATGTTCACCTAACCTGCGAATCATGTGGCGGTAAGCGTTTTAAGGAAGAGGTGCTTGAAGTGACCTACAAAGGGAAAAACATTTATGAATTGCTGGAGCTTAGTGTGGATGAGGCCCTGGAATTTTTCAAGGATGAAAAGGACATATTCCCAAAAATAAAACCATTAAGTGATGTTGGTCTTGGTTATGTGAAACTTGGCCAGTCATCCGATACATTATCGGGTGGCGAGGCCCAACGGGTAAAGCTCGCTTCTTTCCTGGTTAAAGGGAAGGCCCAGGGTCATATCTTGTTCATTTTCGATGAGCCGACAACCGGTTTGCATTTTCATGATATCAAAAAATTGCTGGGATCCTTCCAGGCCTTAATTGCCCAGGGGCATTCCATCCTCGTGATCGAACACAACACCGATGTGATCAGGTCCGCTGACTGGGTCATAGATCTTGGACCGGAAGCAGGGGATGCAGGGGGAAAGATCATTTATTCGGGTGTGCCAGAAGGCTTGAAGAAAATAGCCGGTAGCCAGACGGCGAACTACCTCTAGTCAGACAGTGTCAATTCTCAAAATGAAGGTTTAACTCAGTTACGTGAATCAACGTCAGTAATTCAAAAACAAAAAGGCCGGAGTTTCGAAGAACCCCGGCCTTTTTGAGTATTTAGCTTAAAGTAAATTATTCTTTTACCAGTTTGTAGCGAAGATCCTTAACCTGCAGGATATAAACACCCTTTGGCAGATTTGCATCGATTGCTATTGAGTTAGCTCCTGTTACCTGGTAGCTCACTTCCTTACCTGCCACGTTGAATACGCGGATGTTATTTTTGTTTACATCCGAAGCGTTGATTCCTTTCAACTGAACATCAGAACGGAACGGGTTAGGGAAAACAGACAGTGTAGTTGAAGCAGAAGATCCGCCGTTTACATAAACCACTTTGGAATACTTAAACTTGTAATCCAGGTCAACCATTTTCAGCCTGTAAAAACCTGCACCGCTGAAACTTTTGTCTGTGAAACTATAGTTGAGGGGATTAATCGAGAACCCTGCAGCTTTTACAGTACCAACTGTGGTGAAGCTTTTACCATCGCCACTTTTTTCAACTTCAAAATGCGAGCTCATTGCTTCCTGCTGTGAGGTCCAGTTCAATGCAACCTCATTTCCTCTCAGGGTTGCATTAAAAGCTCCGAGAACTATTGGAAGAACGATACGCTGATTAATCTCAATCTCACCGTTCTCTCCGCATTTGTTACCATCTTTTTCAAATTCAATCGCTGTGATAGTATTAAGGTTACCACAAACATAGGGAACACTGGCAGTGCCTGTAGCGCTAACAAACACCGGGGCACCAGCGGTTACTTCAGTATTGCCTGCATAAATCCTGACCTGTGCTCCAAACCAATATGACTCCAGTACGAGGATGTCTACCTTGCATCTGTTGATACTGAGATCTTCGGAAATGTTTGCGAAAGCTCTACAAACCGGTTGCGAGAAAGCCGTGGAGGAGAAGACCGTAGAGAGGATTAAAAATGCGATAATAGAGTAAAATTTCTTCATGTACATTAAAGTTAAATATTTATATAAGTGGTTTCGAATACAAATGAATGTAAAGTCGGAGTTTACCACAAGGAGGATTTGATGGCCTTTAATGTAGGAAGATTGGCAGTAGTTGTTTAAGTAGGAGAGGATCTGTTAGTTTTCTGTGGAGTGGATTATCTGAGGCTAAAGTAGAACAAATAAAAATGATCTGCAAGTCCCCGGTGAAAATTTTTTTCTTTAAAGCTCATTTTGCCTTAAACCGCTTACAGATAGAAGGTTAAACCTGCAAACAAGGAAGCGGTTTCCAACTTTCCGGGTCTTCCCGGACACCAATAAAACTCATCCTTTTGACTCCCGGTAAGAGCGCCACAACTGCTTTGTCGTGTTTTAACATAATATCAGCATGTATTCGGTTTTCTTTGCAGAAACACCAGACATGTTCCGACGGCTATTATTAACGCTTATTATTATGCTCCCTGCCTTTGTCATCGCCCAGGAAGTAAGCATGAACGAACTTGTCGCTCTTGTGAACATGGACCGTTTCGGGATAGATACGCTGATGAAGAAAAAAGGCTACCGGCTCATGCAAAAGGACGTCGACTCCGTAAGCGAGGAATATTATTATAGTCACCTGGAAAGAAACGAGGAGTCTCCGACCTGGGTTCGCGCACTATCTTATATAGATGTGAATCTGAAAAATATCAAAAGCCGGGTGCTGACGTACCGCACTTATAACCGGAACGAATACCAGAAAATGATGGCAGCCATGCTCAGCAAGGGTTATGCCACCAAAGACGTGTTTGACTTCAAAGATTCAAAGCATACCGTTTTCGACGACGGGCAACAACCTATCCGGGTAAAGGTTACCAATAATAAAATGGAAAATGGCCGCTGGATCAGGTCCTATGAATTTGAACTCGGCCGCTAACGCCCGCAATAACTTATCAATCATCACCCATAACTCTCCACTCATTCTCACCTTAGCCTGTTCAGACTTTTTATCAGTTTTTGGTCCTTATAAATCCCACGGGCAGCGAGTACGAGGAAAACGGGCACTATAAATACTACCGGTGAAGTAAGATTGAAAGCCCCTTCCACGAACTTTTTCAACTCGCCGAAGAACAGCACTATATTAATTACTGACAGAATTATTGCAACAATCGTGAGCCTCATCTGGAGTTTCCGGTCCTTGAACAGGAATATGATCACAAGAATACCGGTACCAAGTAGAAAAGTCAGGATCATCAGCCAGATATTGCTCATTGCCGTCAGCTGTTCGAACCGGCGGGTTTGATCAGGCTGGATCACATTTCCATTGTAGAAGGGAAGTTTTAGCGTAAGGAAACATGCCGCTGCGGCTAACAACAGCCAGATCGATTGAATACGTTGAATCATTGGGATAAAATATTATTGGTTTCGATTATTTCCGAACTAACAATTCAATCAACTATCATCCAAGCTCCGGATACAGGGAAAACTGTTCCATAAACGCGTTCACATCTTTGCCGAGTTTCTCCAGTAACGCCTCATCATCTGCATTCATTAGCGCCTTATCAATGAAATCGACTACGGTGGCCATATGTTTTTCAGTCATCCCACGGGTGGTAATGGCTGGTACGCCAACCCGGATACCCGAGGTGACAAAGGCAGACTTGTCATCATAAGGCACCATATTCTTATTAAGCGTGATATCTGCTTTGCCCAACACCTGTTCTGCTTTTTTACCGCTGATATTTTTGTTCCGGAGGTCAATCAGCATCAGGTGGTTGTCGGTACCGCCGGAAACAATATCATATCCTTTTGAAACAAAATGGCCCGACATAGCCTGGGCGTTCGCCACAATCTGTTTTGCATAGGAGGTAAATTCATCGCTGAGGAGTTCGCCGAAGGCAATCGCTTTTGCTGCAATCACATGTTCGAGCGGACCTCCCTGCGTGCCCGGGAAAACGGCCATGTCCAGGAGGTTACTCATCATTTTGACATTACCCTTGTTATCTTTCTGACCAAAAGGATTTTCAAAATCCTTTTTCATCAGGATGACGCCACCTCTCGGCCCACGCAAGGTTTTGTGGGTAGTCGAAGTAACAAAATGACAATAGTCAAAAGGCGAGCTAAGCAGGTTTTTTGCTATTAGTCCGGCGGGGTGCGCCATATCGCACATAACGAAAGCGCCTATACCGTCTGCAATAAACCGGATTCTCTCATAATCCCAGTCGCGGCTATAGGCCGATGCGCCGCAGATGATAAGCTTTGGCTTTTCAGCTTTGGCAACCTTTTCCATCATATCATAGTCAACCAGGCCATCGTCTTTTTTGACGCCATAAAAATGAGGCTGGTATAATTTGCCGGAAAAATTGACCGCAGATCCATGGGTAAGATGCCCACCCATACTCAGATCAAGTCCCAGGATCTTGTCACCGGGTTGGATTATGGCCAGTAGCAGCGCTGCATTTGCCTGTGCACCTGAATGTGGCTGTACATTAGCATATTCACAGTTGAATGCCTGTTTTATCCGGTCAATGGCGAGTTGTTCAGTCTGGTCAACAATCTCACATCCACCATAATATCTCCTGCCAGGGTAACCTTCAGCGTATTTATTGGTCATCACTCCACCCATCGCCTGCATCACCTGCAAAGAAGTAAAGTTTTCCGAAGCAATCAGTTCAATGCCACGACGCTGGCGTTCAAGTTCCTTACGAATGAGATCAAATACCTGGGTGTCCTTTTGCATATTTTCTTTATATTATTAGTAGGTCCTTCAAAATTCACGGCAAAAATAAACCTAAGGAAATAACCCCCAAGATTATTTCTTATCAAAATTCACTATTTTCACACGCCTTAAGCGAGGGTCTTACCAGTTTAAACACCAGGAATGGCTTCAAGGATTAGTAGTCTGGCTATCGTATCGTTCAGATGGCCATGGTGTCAAACACAAATCAAATGAAAGCAATTATCCCAGTAGCAGGCGCAGGAACGAAGCTACGACCTCATACATATACACAACCCAAAGCGCTCATACCACTTGCCGGGAAAACTATTCTCAGTATTATCGTAGACCAGTTGAAGGAAGCAGGTATCACTGAATTTATTTTTATCGTTGGTTATCTGGGAGAAAAAATCAAGGATTATATCAGGGAAAAGTATCCTGACCTGCAAAGTCACTTTATTCACCAGGCAGACCGGCACGGAATTGCCCATGCCATTCAGCTCACCAGGGAACTGGTGGCGAACGACGAGATTTTTGTTGTTCTCGGAGATACGATCTGTGAATATGATGTCAGGGAACTGTTGGCACTTCCACACTCAGTGCTGGCAGTGAAAAGGGTAGATGATCCGCGTGATTTCGGCGTGGCGGAAATCGGCGAAGATGGTTTTATCAGCCGGGTGGTTGAGAAGCCCCAGATACCTAAGTCAAACATGGCACTGGTAGGGATCTACCGGATAAAAGAGACGTCTATATTATTTGACTGCATTGAAAATAATATCAGGAACGGTGTTCGCAGCCGGGGCGAATTCAGCATTACGGATGCCATTGAGTGCATGATCAGCCAGGGAGCAAAATTCAAATCTTTTAAAGTTCAAAACTGGTTCGACTGCGGTAAAAAAGAAACCCTGCTTGAATCAAACGCAATTCTCCTCAAAAAATTCGGAGGTGTTATTGCCGATGATCACCAGTTTGAGAATACGATCATAGTTCCACCGGTAAGTATTTCAACCGGCTGCGACATAAAAAATTCCATCATCGGTCCGAATGTGACGATCGGGGAAAAAACAACGGTCAGCTATTCGATCGTAAAAAATTCTATCATAGGTTCTTTTGCAGACCTGTACGACATCGTTTTGACGCATTCGCTTATCGGGAGCGATACGGAGGTAAAAGGGGAGGCCCGGAGCCTGAATATCGGCGACAACACTGAGATTGATCTCGGTGAATCATGATAAGTTGTCCAAATTAATTTTCAGGCTGCTTTGTGTGGTGAAATAATTGAAGTAACTTTCATAGACGAAGTGCAACATATCCCTAATTGTTGTTGTCTTTATGTCAAATGCCCGCAAAACCTGTTATATGAAAGGCGTCAAATATATTCTTCTATCCCTTTCTTTCCTGCCATTGAGCCTTTTAGCTAAGGCCGATGAGTTTCCGATAGATGTTGCATATGGAAAATCAGAACCCGTATTACATGGCAGCATAACGGATGCTTCAACCAAGAAACCGGTTGCCGGGGTACTTGTTGTTGTCACCGGTTCACGTGTCAGTGATAAAAGAGAGTACACTACTGATGCGAGCGGAAACTTCAAGGTTAACCAGATGCCTTCAGGCGAAATCACGATCGTCCTCGAAAAAAAGGGGTATAAAAGCTGCCGCCGCGAAGGAATTGTTATTAAAGAAGGTCTTTCGTTAAGACTGAACATCGATCTTAAATCAGAAGACAAGGGAGAAGACAGTGACTATTTCCATCCCATGATGAGGATGATGGACTTTAACTAGTGGTGAAGCAAGAGGGGAGCGTGAAGAAAGTGATGAGCGTGAAGAAAGTGATGAGTTGAGGGTTATGAGTGATGAATAAGTTATAAGTGGATATTAAGTTATAGAGTCGGGTTTTTATTGATGGGGGCCGAACTCTAAACTCAGTATGTTTTTCTTTTCCACGCCTTGCACCCTGATAGGTTTTTCAATTTCATGTCGTTCTTCTACTTCATTGTTTTTACTTATTTGTTTTTTAATTCCTTTCATTTTTTTGCTCGTACTACTTTCAACTGCATCTCTTTTTTTTAATTCTTTTCCTTTTTATTTAACCGCCGCAGTAATGACGGGTAAGTCACCGTCTTAGATTCAATGAACAATTCATTGAAGATACCTATTTCATTTCAGCCCAAGCCAGCCAAGACTGATGATTAGCTTAGGATACATTATGTGCGCTTACACCTGGCAGCCTGGGCGCACTCACGACCGTGCTAATCGAAGCTCATTCATCCTTATCCCCCTTGAGACCTCCTAACTACTATACAACTCAAAACTTACTCATCACTCATAACTCTTAACTCATCACTTTCTTCGCGCCTCATTTTCTAAACACAAACGGGGCTGAGAACAGCCCCGTTTTCTAACAGTCACATGAGAGAAAAAAAATGGTGAGAATTATTTCGTTTAATCAAATTTTTCGGTCCTGATGGAGATGTTGAATCGCCCGTCCTTCTTGCTGATGTTAACGTCATCCTTGAAATACTTCTTGTATTTCGTAGTTACAGCATCTGTTTGCTTTTTGTCATTTATATAAACAGAACCATCGCGGTAGCTTAACTTATAATCCTTTTTTGTATCGATAAGGCCTTCTTTCTCCATTGCATAGATCATCTCCTGGTATCCGCGTAATTCTTTGTTTGCTTCTCGGATGTCGGTCCTGGCCTTATTCATCTCCGTTTTGAGGTCAATATTTTCATTGTCCAGCTCTATCTTAACTTTTTCAAGTTCGGTTTTCATTTCCTTGATGGTATTATCCATCTCCACGGTATTCAGTTTTTTCAGTTCGGCAAGTTCCCTGTCGAGCTCAGCCTTTGCTTTTGACATAGCTTTTCCCATCACCATGGCATCCTGATTCACATGGGCCATTGCCTCATTGATCTCTTTTTGCATGGCTTCAAGATTAATCGCCTTCATCGCTTTTTGAGCCTCCAGGTTTATCCTGTTCAGGTCAACAGACTTCATCGCCAGCTCAGCCTGCTTTTTCATTGCTTCTGCATCGATGCGGCTGATTTGCTCCTGGATATTCTCTGAAATTTCTTCCCAGTTCCGGACCTTTAACTCTTCCAGCTTTTCAATCTCGCGGTCAAGCTTTTCAAGTTCCTTATCAAGATCACGCGCTTCTGCGGTTTTTGGATTTTTTGCAGGAACAGTGTCCCGGTAAAACGTGGTATCGTTTCTCCCTGGTTCAGGTCCCTGGTTCCAGGCGATAAGTGTAACCGACAGCAATCCAGCTGCGCCGATAGCCATAAGACGATGGCTTTGTCTGATATGTATTTTCATGGTTGATGACTTTAGGATTTCAAATTACGATTGTTTTCGTACACAAATACGATAAAATTCGTAAAATGTTTTCCAGCCCGTATTTTTCGAGAATTTGCAAAAAAAAGCCGCGGAATTAACTAAAATTCCACGGCGATCTATCAGGAGGATAACTTATTAAGCTTTTTTAAACGCCCACTTCACCATTTCTTTCCAGGTAACCCGTTTGCCATATAATAAGATACCCGTGCGGTAAATTTTTGCGGTGAGCCAGGTGAACAGCAGGAAGCCGATTACCAGGAAGAGCATCGACAATATAAGTTCCCAGGCAGGCACATCATAATTTATCCGCGCCATCATTACGATAGGAGAGGTTAGGGGAAAAAGACTGCCGAAAACTGCAAGACTGCTATTAGGCTCTGCGATCGCTTTAGTCATAATGACGAAGGCGAGTATAATTGGCATCATTACCGGGAAAACCAGTTGCTGTGCTTCTGACTGGTCTTCGCTTACCACGCTGCCGATTGCTGCGAAAAGTGAAGCATATAACAGGTATCCACCAACGAAATAAAACAGGAAACAAAATATATTGAGCGGAACATTTATCGAGCTCAGCCCTTCAGTGATGGTAAGTAACATGCCTGAGGATTCAGGCTGTGTGGCACCGGCAGCCGCCTGTTGTGCAAGTTCCTGGCCCATTGCAGGGAAAAGAACAGGCATCAGCAGCTGTAATGCCGCAAGCAGGATGATCCAGATAACAAATTGCGTGATGCCTACTGCACCAATCCCGAGAATCTTGCCCATCATCAGTTGGAATGGCTTAACTGAACTGACGATCACCTCTGCGATCCGGTTTGTTTTTTCTTCCATCACACCCCGCATCACCATAGTACCATAGATCATCAGGATCATATAAATGAGAAGTCCGCAGGCAAAGGAGATAGCATAGGCCACACCGGCAACACTCTTTTTTTCGCCCTTCCCGGAGTCAATTATATTCTGAAGGTTGATATCTGCATTAATCGCTTTGTATTTCTCCGGGTCGATATTAGCTTCCTCCAGCCTTTTCGCTTCGATCGCCTGGTTGACTGTTTTCTCAATTTTTCCTTTATTACCCAGGCTTACTGCCGATTCACTGTGCAGCCTGATCCCAACCGGTTTATTCAAATCGATCTTTGGCACATAAAGAAAGTAGTTATATCCGGAAGCTTTGTACTTCGATTTAAAGGCCTGTTCATTTTCGCTTTTGATCAGGTCATAGACAATGACGTCATTTTTACTCTTCGGCACACTACTGTTGAACAGGTTGGCTTCATCAAGTACGGCAACTTTGACGGTTTCGGAGTTGTCGCTCACAGATATGGCGATGATAGCCGCGTAAAAACCAATAATGACGAGAGGTACCAGTATGGTTGTGAGCAAAAATGATTTTTTACGTACCCTGGAGAAATATTCTCTTTGTACAATTAGCCAGGTTTTATTCATGAAGTTGTTTTAAGCAGTTACTTTTTGAAATTGGCGGGTAAGTGGGGTTCCTTCAACAAGCTTGATAAAGATATCATTCAGGGAAGGCAGGATTTCATGAAAGCTGTTTACATTGGATTGCCCGTCTATGAAATGCCTTAACACATCATTTGAGCTGTAGCCATCCAGTATTTTAACGATCAGAGTATGTTTGTCTTTGTGGCCGATCACCTCGAACTTCGAAGAGTCTGTGATGGCAGGCAGATGGTCAACACTGATCGAATAGAGGTTTTCTTTATACCGCTGTTTGACATCATGCACGGTGCCGTCGACCACTTTTTTACCTTTGTTTACAAGGATGATATGATCGCAGATCTCTTCCACCTGTTCCATGCGATGTGTGGAGAATATGATACTGCTTCCGTTTTTTGCGAGTTGATAGATCTGGTCCTTGATGAGGTTTGAGTTAACCGGATCGAGACCGCTGAAGGGTTCATCGAGGATAATCAGTTTTGGTTCGTGTAAAACCGTAGTAACAAACTGGAGTTTTTGCCCCATTCCTTTACTCAGATCTTCGACTTTTTTGTTCCACCAGCTTTCCATCTGGAAACGAACAAACCATTCTTTTACTTTTCGCAGGGCGTCTGACTTGCTAAGTCCTTTCAGTTGTGCTAGGTAAACTGCCTGTTCACCAATCTTCATCTTTTTATATAACCCGCGTTCTTCGGGCATATAGCCAATGTTGATCACATGATCAGCTACATTAAATGGCTTACCCTGGAAAAGTATTTCACCTTCATCGGGATAGAAAATACCGGTAATCATCCGGATCAGCGTCGTTTTACCTGCGCCGTTTGGTCCCAGCAGCCCGAATATGCTGCCCGGCGCGAGCGTGAAACTTATATCATCCACTGCCTTCTGGGTAGCATAATATTTTTTAAGATTTTTTACTTCGAGAATATTCATTTCAGTAAGGTTTAGTGAGGGAGGCTGGCATTTGACCCAGTGATTTTATTATAATACACAAACTAAGGATGAGTGCATCGCAATTTCGGTTTTTATTATTGAGTGATCGAAAAATTATTTAGACATCCCTTCGTTTGTTTTTAAAAAAGAAATTTTACAAATTCGAAACTCCCCGGTGGAGGATTTGTGTTTTATTTGTCACTGCTATGAAACAATCATTTTACCGCTATTGTTCTTTAACGCTTATTGTGATCATCAGCTTTTGTTGTACAAGCTGGGGATTTCTCGTGCACCGATCTGTAAATCAGTTGGCTGTTTATCTTTTGCCCAACTCGATGGCAGTGTTTTTCCATCAGAACCTCGGTTACCTGGTGAAAGAATCGGTAAGAGCCGACTTGCGGAGAGACCAGGATTCTCTTGAGGCCCCAAAACACTTTGTCGATTTTGAAGCCTATGATCCCGATCAGCTGGGCGCCTGGAAAATGCCCTTTAAGTTTGAAGAGGCCGTGGCAAAATATGGCAAAGATTCACTTTCAAAATACGGATACCTGCCTTACCAGGTGATTGAATCCAAAAACAGGCTGACTGCAGCCTTCAAATCCTGGGACAAGGATTCGATCCTTTTTCACGCGGCTGATCTTGCACATTATGTGGCAGATGCACATGTGCCTCTGCATACTACCCTGAATTACGATGGCCAGCTAACGGGGCAGCCTGGCCTGCATAGTTTATGGGAATCAATGATGCCTGAATTATACATTGATCAGTTTGAATTGTACACACCATACAAGGTTACCTACCTCAAAGATCCGGAACAGGCGATCTGGGGCGCGCTGCGGTCCTCATACCTCCTGGTAGATGATATGTTGAAAAAAGAGGAGCTGACAGCCAAAAATTTTCCCGGTGACACAAAGTACCGGATCCAGGTAAGGAACGGAAAGACAGTTAAAAGCTACAATACCGAGTTTGCAAAGGCATATTATCAGCGCATAGGCAAGAGCGTTAATGCCCAGTTACTGTTGGCTGTGAACCTCGTGGCTGATTTCTGGTACACCAGCTGGGTAGATGCCGGGGAGCCTTCGCTGGAGATCATATCGGATAAAAATGTCCATAACATGCGTGATCTGAGGGCGGAAAAAATTTACCATAAAAAAAATACGCTTATCAGGAAGCAAAAGCTGATTGCAAAGAAGAATACAGATAGCGAAACAAAAGAAAAACCTGTTAGCCAGCCGGACTCAGCACGGAAAGGATCGCGCTAACCACGCGTTCGCCGTCCATTGCAGCACTTACAATACCGCCTGCATAGCCTGCTCCCTCACCACAGGGGTAAAGATTTTTCACCTGTGGGTGTTGCAGTGAAACAGGATCACGCGGAATACGGACCGGGGAGGAAGTTCTTGATTCAGTTGCAACAATAACTGCTTCATTGGTGAAATAACCGCGCATCTTTTTTCCAAACAAAGGAAGTGCAGCGCGTAAAGCATCGCTGACAAATGCCGGCAGAACAGCGCTTATGTCTGCTGAATGGATACCAGGAAGATATGAGCAAGCCGGTAGAGACGCCGAAATTTTTCTCTCTACGAAATCAACTACGCGTTGTGCAGGGGCAGCAAGTTTGCCTCCACCCGCCTCATAAGCCTTCTGTTCAACCGCTGCCTGGAATTTCATTGCGGCCAGCGGGTCATTATTTTTTCCATCGAAGTAGTCTTTAGGTTCAACAGATACAACCATACCGCTATTCGCAAATGGATTATTACGTTTTGAAGGTGACCAACCGTTGACTACAATCTCTCCCGGATTTGTGGCAGCTGGCGCAATAATGCCGCCGGGACACATACAAAAGGAAAATACGCCACGGTTACTGACCTGCTGTACAAGACTGTAAGCGGCAGGTGGTAGTGCTTCGTCGCGCGTTGGGCAATGATACTGGATCGAGTCGATGAGTTGTTGAGGATGTTCGATCCGGACACCCAACGCAAAAGGTTTTGATTCCACGAGTATGTTCTTCTGATGAAGCAACACGAAAATATCACGTGCCGAATGACCAGTTGCCAGGATCACCGCATCCGCATGAAACTGCTCACCGCCTGATACTATTACACCACTGATATGATTGTCCTGCATAATAAAGTCGGTGACTTTTTTTTCGAACAGGAACAATCCTCCCACATCTTCAATCTGTTTTCGCATGGCAGTGATGATCTGGGGAAGCTTATTGGTACCGATATGTGGATGAGCCTCGTACAAAATTGATTCGGGTGCACCGAATTGAAACAAAAGGGATAACACTCGTTGTAAATCTCCTCTTTTCGTGCTGCGTGTATATAGCTTTCCGTCGCTATATGTTCCAGCTCCTCCTTCGCCAAAACAATAATTACTTTCAGGGTTCACTATCCCATCTTTATTAAGCGCGGCAAGATCGCGCCGCCTGGCCCTCACATCTTTCCCCCGTTCAAGAACTATCGGTTGAATGCCATTTTCAATAAGCTTAAGTGCCGCAAACAGCCCTGCAGGGCCGCCACCGACAATAATTACTTTCTGGGGTGAGTGGGTAACATCGGGAAAATTGATCCTGATCACTTTTTCATCATGGAAGGGTTCATTGATATATATCAGCAGATTGAGTAGAATATAAGTTTGTCGACCGCGAGCGTCGATTGATTTTTTTTTGATGACGAAGCCGGAAATTTCACTGGTTGGTATGCTGAGTGATTGAGCAGCATACTGTTGTATAACATTGTGATCATTTGCTTCTGAGGGAAGCAATTTTAAAGACACTGATTTCTGCATGTGGTTAGGTATTTATCCTAAAATATTGCTGCAAAAATACGCTATCTATCGTTCCCGATTTTGCCTTATTGAATTGTAAATAGTTATGGAGTAAGTTTCGATTTTTTTTGCAAAATCCAGATGAAAACATCGCAAAGCTTGGGGTTTGTCTATTTCTTTTTAAAATGAAATTTTAACCTTCCGCCGACTAAAATAATTTGTATCTTCAAGAGATATAGAAAAAAAAATCCCGTCGCACTTCTGGTTAGTATTTAGATTTTTTTTTCGTGTTTTAAAGTCCCTTCTAAACACATTTTGTTGCATAAATCCATAACCGTTTTTTTACTTGATAATTGTCAAGACTATTTTAAAAAGATATTATGCTGACTTATTTTTCTTATTTCTTTCTTAAACGACGGTTTTAATAAAACCCGCTACCAGTCAGTGTTTCAGTCCAGTGCGTACATTAACATCCAAACGTTTACAAAATATGATTTCACTACATGCTTGTATAGTTTAACAACCAGGGGAATAAAAAATTTTTTTTTCAAAAAAAAGTTTTGATATTCGCTCCCCTACGTTAATTTTTTGTGGAGAACTTATTATCTGAGTCTTGTGAAATTGTGTTAATGGAGGAGTAAAAAGCTTTAACTCAATCTAAAAATCGCTCTTACATAATGGCTAAGTCCTTCGATAAAGTTTGGAGTAATTGTCTGGAAATAATCAAAGATATTGTCGAATGGCAGCATTACAAAACCTGGTTTGAACCAATCACGCCAGTTGAATTAAAATCTAACATTCTTGTAATACAGGTTCCGAGTCAGTTCTTTTATGAGTATCTTGAAGAACACTATGTGAATTTATTGGCAAAAACTTTGCGTCGTGTTCTTGGCAAAGATGCTCAGTTAGAATATCGCATAATGGTTGATAGTGGCAATCATGCCCACAAACCGCTTACAATGGATGTTCCTGCACATGGGTATAAAACCTTTTCAAATAATGAAATGGATTTCCCCTTAATCATACATAATCCTGTTAAGAATCCATTTGTAATTCCCGGTCTGAAAAAAATGCAGATCGATTCGCAATTGAATCCGATTTATACATTTGACAATTTCATAGAGGGAGATTCAAACAGGGTTGCGCGCAGGGCAGGTAAAACAGTAGCTGAAAAACCGGGGTCGAGTTCTTTCAATCCACTTGTTATATATGGTAGTGTAGGTTTGGGTAAAACGCATCTTGCCCAGGCCATCGGCAATGAGACAAAAAGAATAATGCCAAACAAGGTGGTGCTTTACGTTAGTTCTGAAAAGTTTATCAATCAGTTCCAGGATCATAGCCGCAACAATGCCATCAATGACTTTATACATTTTTATCAACTGGTTGATGTACTGATTATTGATGATGTCCAGTTCTTCAATCGTGCTGAAAAGTCACAGGATGCATTTTTTGCCATATTTAACCACCTGCATCAGAGTGGCAAGCAACTGATCCTTTCATCAGATAAGCCGCCAAAAGATCTCGAAGGTGTCCAGGAAAGATTATTAAGCCGTTTCCGCTGGGGTTTGAGTGCTGATCTCCAGATCCCGGATTATGAGACCCGGATCGAGATCCTGGAACGCAAAATGAAAAATGATGGGCTGGATATGCCGCGTGAAGTGGTCAAATATCTTGCCTATAATATAAACAGCAATGTGCGTGAACTTGAAGGAGCGCTCATCTCATTGTTGGCACAGTCTTCGCTCAACAAGCGGGAAATCGACCTCGACCTGGCAAAAAGGGTGTTGAGAAATTTTGTGAAGACAAGCAGTAAAGAAATAACCATCGAGACCATCCAGAAAATGGTATGCGAATACTTCGATGTTCCTTACGATAAACTTCTTCAGAAGACCCGCAAGCGGGAAATTGTCCAGGCAAGGCAGATCACCATGTATCTCGCCAAAGCTTTTACAAAAAATTCGCTGAAAACCATCGGTGAACACTTTGGCGGACGTGATCATACAACAGTGATCCATTCGTGCCAGACAGTGAAGGACCTGATGGACACTGATAGCACATTCCGCGAAAGCGTGGTTGAACTACAGCAAAAGGTTCAGTTGGCTGCTATGTAAAAGGGCTCTCTAAAAAAAAACTCGGAAATAGTCGTTCAACAATTACAATTGACAATACTTTTCCCTATTTTTGCCCTCCCGAAAAAAGGGCTCGGAGAGGTGCCTGAGTGGCCGAAAGGGCCGGTTTGCTAAACCGTTGTACGAGCTTAAACTTGTACCGAGGGTTCGAATCCCTCCCTCTCCGCCGTCGCTCGCCGACTTTTGCCAGGCGGGTATGTTGATAAACAGGATGAGGGTTGTATGAGGCGAGCTATGGCGGACGCGGTCCGCCGGTGGGAAAGTGAAGAGTTAGATTTGTAGGTGGCAATGATTGCAGAGTAAGAGTCTAATATAAAAAAGCGATAACAGGATCGGGGCGTAGCGTAGCCCGGTATCGCGCCAGGTTTGGGACCTGGAGGCCGCAGGTTCGAATCCTGCCGCCCCGACTAAAGTGAAAAAGGTGGCTATTGTGCCGCCTTTTTTTACTTTACATGACTCTGCCGCGAGCGGTATAAAAACTTTCGCCTTTTTTGGATCAGGTAGAAAATTTGGGGGATTTTGAATGAAGGTGTTTTTTTGCGGATAAAACAGATTAACACTTGGATACGG
>NZ_JBTLQG010000029.1:0-81093 GCF_054461535.1 Flavitalea antarctica | reverse complement strand
TATTTCAAGGTTTGGGCTTTCGGTCATCACCCTTGTCTTTACAGATGAAACTGACGTTTACTGGGCGAGGCAACAAGTGTCCGAAAGGCTTATCCAGGTACGTGACCAGATCCCTGCTCATGCCGGTTCCCCCGAACTTGCGCCGGTCACGACCGGGCTGGGTGAGATTTATCAGTATGTTGTTCGTCCTGCAAAAGGATATGAAGGCAAATATGACCTGGCAGAGTTAAGGTCCATACAGGACTGGATCATCAGGCGCCAGCTGCTTGGCACGCCGGGGGTAGCCGATGTAAGTAGTTTTGGAGGTATACTGAAACAATATGAGATAGCAGTGGAGCCCTCGAAATTGAAAAGCGTGGGCATCACTGTCGGCGATGTTTTTAATGCCTTACAAAAAAACAACGAGAACTCCGGTGCTTCTTATATCGAAAAGGGACCCAATGCGCTGTTCATACGAACGGAAGGACTCGCCTCGAATACGGACCAACTTGCAAACATCTTTGTAAAACAAAATTCTGACGGTACGCCTGTGTTTATCAAAGATGTGGCCGAGGTGCGCATAGGTAATGCCGTTAGATACGGTGCGATGACTTACAAGGACCAGGGGGAAGTTTCCGGCGCCGTTGTGCTGATGTTGAAAGGAGCCAATGCTTCAGCGGTCGTGAAGGAGCTGCGCAAGCGAATGGAGGAGATCCGGAAAACACTGCCTGAAGGAGTTGTGGTAGAAACATTTCTCGAAAGAACAAAAATGGTCAATAACGCCATCGGCACAGTTTCAAAAAATCTTATTGAAGGTGCTCTAATCGTCGTTTTTGTACTTGTTTTCTTCCTCGGGAATTTAAGGGCCGGTCTTATAGTTGCGAGTGTTATACCACTCTCGATGTTATTCGCTGTGATCATGATGAATATTTTCGGAGTGTCCGGAAACCTGATGAGCCTTGGTGCATTGGATTTTGGGTTGATAGTGGACGGTGCGGTAATCATTGTCGAGGCTTTGGTTCACCGCCTTTCACATGTTCTCAAAAAGAACCGGATTGGCCAGGCTGAAATGGATCTTGAAGTTTCAGGGGCTGCGTCACGAATGATGAGCCCCGCTGTGTTTGGGCAGGTTATCATCCTGATCGTATATCTGCCTATCCTGACGCTTGTCGGTATCGAAGGTAAGATGTTCAGGCCGATGGCACAGACTGTATCCTTTGCTTTGATCGGCGCATTTATTCTCTCACTCACTTATGTGCCAATGATATCTTCAATTTTTCTCAGTAAGAAATTAAGTCATAAGGAAAGCTGGGCAGACAAGATGATGACATGGCTGCAAAGATTTTACGGCCCTTTACTGAAGCAATCCTTGCGCAAGCCTGCAGTCGTCCTTGTAACCACCGTACTATTGTTTTGCGCTGCGATCTTTGCACTTTCGCGGTTGGGTGGAGAATTTATCCCGGAGTTAGAAGAAGGCGATTTTGCCGTGGATGCAAGACTTTTGCCGGGTGCATCATTGACTAAAACCATCGAAGTAACACAGCAAGCTGTTAAGCTCCTGCAGGACAAATATCCTGAGATCGAAAAAGTGGTGACACGTATCGGTGCCAGTGAAATTCCCACTGACCCGATGCCGATAGAGATGACCGATATCATCATCTCTCTCAAGCCCAAAAAGGCATGGGTGTCTGCAACAGGGTTCGATGAACTCGCCACCAAAATGAGCAAGACATTAAATGAAATACCCGGCCTGTCTGCAGGCTTTCAATATCCCGTTCAAATGCGGTTCAATGAACTATTGTCTGGCGCAAGACAGGATGTAGTTTGTAAATTATTCGGTGAAAACCTGGATACCCTTACGGCTTACGCGTCCAAAATCGGAAATGTGATCCAGTCAGTGAACGGAGCCACAGACATTTATATTGAATCAGTAACAGGCCTGCCACAAATTGTTATCAAATATCACCGCGAAGCAATTGCATTATACCAGTTGAATATCGCAGACGTGAACCAGGTATTACGAAGTGCTTTTGCGGGAGAGGTTGCCGGGATCATGTATGAAAATGAAAGACGGTACGACCTGGTGGTCCGGATGAAGGAAAGCTCAAGGCAGGACATTACAGATATTCAGCAACTCCTGATCAATACTCCGGGTGGATTACAGGTGCCACTGGCTCAGCTCGCTGACATCAATATAAAGGATGGTCCTAACCAGATACAGCGGGAAGACGCAAGGCGGAGGATCATCACCGCCTTTAATGTCCGCGGTCGCGATGTGCAGTCTGTTGTCACTGAACTTGAAGCAAAACTCAGCCGTCAGATCAAATTACCAGCCGGATATTCGCTGAAATACGGTGGACAGTTTGAAAATCTCAGCAAAGCAAAGGACCGCCTGTTTATAGCGGTACCGGCTGCCCTGCTTTTGATATTGCTCATGCTGTATTTCGCATTTGGTTCCATGAAATATGGTATTCTCATCTTTACAGCGATCCCATTGTCTGCTATTGGCGGAATCTTTGCGTTGATAATTCGCGGTATGCCCTTCAGCATTTCGGCGGGTATTGGTTTTATCGCATTGTTCGGAGTAGCGGTGCTGAACGGCATTGTATTGATTACTGAATTTAACAAGCTAAAGAAAGAAGGTATGACAGATATCAAAGAAATCATTATGGAAGGAACAAGAATCCGGTTGCGGCCCGTTTTAATGACCGCCTCTGTAGCATCACTGGGTTTTCTTCCGATGGCGCTCAGCCAGGGTTCCGGTGCTGAGGTACAGCGACCGCTCGCAACTGTGGTTATCGGAGGTCTTGTTACTGCAACAATACTCACCCTGATCGTGTTGCCTGTATTATATGCATGGCTTGAAAATCGTGGTAAAAAACTGTCTGCGCCGGTGATCAGTATGATTTGCCTGTTGTTTTTAATACTTCCCGGTGTTGCTAATGCTCAACAGAATAAGTATACCAACCTTCCCAACGCGGTTGCGCCTGCCGCTACTCCGGGGAATGACACCGGCGTTTTAAGAATGTCATTAAATGACATGCTGGATATGGCGAGGAAAAACAATCTGTCCCTTGAAGCTGCCCGTAAAACTCTCGAATACTCCAGGCAACTGGAGAAATCATCTTTTGATCCTCCCAAAACCCTTGTTGGCGTGGAGTACGGCAACATGAACAGTACATTTAATGATAGTCGCTTGTTAGTATCGCAGAATATCGGACTACCGGTGATATATAGACGACAGAGATCGTTTTTTAAAGCTGAGACCGGACTGCAGGAGCAATCAGTGGCCGTAACCATAAATGATTTGGTCAAACAGGTGAAAGTGAATTATTATGAGATGTCGGTGTTACTTGAAAAACAGAAATTACTGGATGAGCTCGACTCAATATATGTGGATTTCGCCAAAGCCGCAGAAATAAGACTGAAGGCAGGCGAGACGAATTCATTGGAAACGACGACCGCTTTGTCTATGGTTGAACAGATTAAACTCCAGGCTGAGGAACTGGATGAAGATCTCGAAATCTATCAGGCAAGACTTAAGACCTTACTCAATAGTAAAGATGATTTAACACCTGCTTATGACGATATCAAGATACCTGTAGTACTGGTAGGCGATAGTGCCACCGTGAAGGATAATCCTTTGCTGGCATACTACCAACAACAATTGCGGGTGGTCAGGGCACAGACTTCGCTGGAACGGAACCGGCTGGTGCCGGATTTCAACGTCGGCTACAACAACTTGTCGATCCGGGGATATCAGTCCAAAGACGGCGTTAACCAGGACTATTATGATGCCGGGGACCGATTCAGTTTCTACCAGTTAGGCGTTGCCCTTCCGTTGTTTTCAAGATCCACCAAAGCACGGATCAAAGCCATGGTATTAAAAGAAGAGGCCATGAGCTTTCAGCTTGAGGCCGGGGTTGTGCAGCTGCAAAACCAACTGATTGCAGCCATGAATGAGCAGGAGAAATTAATTAAACGGTTGAAATTTTTTGAGACCAGGGGTTTAAGAGACGCATCACTGATTATGAAAAATGCGATGATAAGTTTCCGAAATGGGGATATCGGGTATGTTGAATGGACGGTGTTGATGAGTAACGCGGTTAACCTGAGAGTAGGGTACCTTGATGCAGTGAAGGCATTAAACAATTCAATTATAGAAATCCAATACCTGGTAGGAAAATAGACAAGAAAAAGTCAACTGCTAACTTCCGGTTTGAGACATGACAACTACAATGAACTTGTCACATCCCGGATAACAATCATCCGAAAGCGTTGTCAAAATATCAGGCAGGACCTGAAACACGATAGTAAAACTTAATGATAATTAATCCGAATAAAATATTATGTCCTACAGAATCATTTTGGAAAAGGTCGCCACAGCAACATTCATTTTGTTTTTGTTGCTGTGTGGACTCACGGCCTGTAACGATTCATCCGAACAACAGCAGGCAGATGAAAACGCTTCAGTTCCCGACACAGCTGTAAGGGGCGATGTGGTAACTTTGACTTCTCTGCAGATAACAAATGCAGGTGTTGAAACTGCGCTGCCTGTGCAACAAACACTAAGTACTCAATTGTCGGTAAACGGTTCCGTTGATGTACCCCCTCAGAACATTGTCTCCGTAAGCTTTCCATTCGGCGGATATCTTAAGAACACAAAACTGCTACCGGGTATGCATGTGTCAAAAGGCGAGGTGATAGGTTTAATGGAAGACCAGGCATTGGTGCAGCTGCAGCAGGATTACCTGATGGCAATGGCAAGATTGAACTATCTTAAACTGGAATATGACAGGCAAAAAATGCTGCAGGAAAACAATGTCAATTCAGCAAAGATTTTCCAGCAGGTTGAGGCAGACTATGCGAGCCAGAAAGTGCTGGTGAGCGGTTACACCCAAAAACTGCGTATGATACGGGTCAACCCGGCTAATCTCAATGAATCGAATATATCCAGCGTGGTCCCGATTTATTCACCCATCAACGGCTTTGTTTCAAAAGTAAATGTCAACATTGGCAAGTTTGTAAACCCAACCGACGTATTATTTGAACTGATCAATCCCGATGATATGCATGCTGCCCTGGTAGTATTTGAAAAGGATATTTCAAGGGTAAGGAAAGGCCAGAAGGTATCCGTATCACTGGTTGATGAACCCGGTAAGAAATATCTATGTGAAGTGATCCTGGTTACCCGAAATGTGAATGAGAACAGAACAGGTATCGTACATTGTCACTTTGAGCAGATGCCTGCGACTTTGCTTCCAGGTATGTTTCTGAATGGGACAATACTTTTATCTGATACGGTTGGGTTAACAGTACCTGAAGAATCTGTGGTAAGACATGGCAGTCATGAATACCTGCTGCAGGCTCAAAACCAAAATGACTTCCGCCTTATACCCGTTACGACCGGTCTGAGACAGGATGGTCGTGTACATGTTTTCGATTCCACGGGGACATTGGCCGGCAAACCAGTCGTTACAAAAAATGCCTATGCCGTGTTATCAAAAATGAAAAACACAAATGACGGCGAATAACTCTCGGGAAGGTTATTACCAGAATAATAAGGATGAGGTCTAATTCTAAAACAGGATCAGTCCGGGTGTATGCGTTATCTGTAATCGTCCCGCGCCGGCGAAAAGAAATCCAGCACTTTAACATCAGTTATTGCATGAGCCGAATGGGGCACATTTCCGGGTATCACGTGTACGGAGCCCGCAGTAAACAAATACTGTTCACCACCTATCATCATTTCGAGTTCACCTTCGATGACATGTGTTATTTGTTCATGCATATGCTGATGCATTGGGAGCCGGCTTCCCTGATTGATCGTAACAAAAGATAGGGTACTTGAAGCCCCGTGAACGAAGCGCCCAAAAAAGCCGGGTAAAAATTCCCGCGGAGAAATGTCATTCAAATATTGCATAATTGTCGTTATGAAGCTTAAGTTAAGGGATGATCATCTTGGTGCAACCGGTTTCTCAAAATAACAAACGCTTCCGCCGACCCAGGTTTTATCCATATTATATCTCACGCCTATCATTTTTCCCTTACTGATCCGCGCGAGATTGATAACAGGTTCCGGCCGCGGGGCATTGTCTTTCCATATATACATGATCCTGATTTCCACTTTGGCGGGAATGTCGGGAGTAGGAATGATGTCGGCATATTTTACTTTGCGCTGCAGGATCCAGTTTTCGGGATCTTTCACTTTTTCTATATCTGCGGAATTAAGATCAATCACAACGCCCTGGCCGGCAAATGAAAATAAAGGTTTTAGCACATAGTTTTCGAGATCGGCCGGAAGCTGTTTTATCTCATTCAGATAAAATGTTGGTGGTACATATGGGTGCCTGATAAGGGGTAGGGTAAACTTGCTGATGCGATAAAACCAATTTGGGTGTGTGATCCATTCTACATCGAGTTCCTGGGTAATATCTACAAAGTCGCCGAGGTTCTTTCTTTGAGCATTGAGGTCATCGAAGATAACGCGATTGTATATGCGCTTGACAGGTGTTTTGACGCCACTGTTCAGATAATATAGTTTTTTCCCTTCCTGGATTAGATCGGTAATACATACGATTTTTAATCCCAGGTAATCGGCGGTACAGTAGAAGTCGATACGGGTCTTCTGTTCATGCGGCTTGATTTCAAGTAAGATGACATTTTCTGGTTGATGATTTCCCAATATCACTTCCTTAAGTGTTTCAATATAAGAATCCTTATTATATCCACCGAGGTAGTGGGTATAATTTGTGGGCACCGGGAAAAATTCGCGCAATAATTCAGGATACAATACCTGGAAACCGAATAAAGTCGGGAAGCCCTGCATCTCTATTAACTGTGGTTCGAGTTCACCCTCTTCGTTCATGCACACCCCGAAGTCGAAGGCAATCATATGGGCATGATCATTTTCATCCGGCACTCTTTCACTACCAGGTATACTTCTTTCCGTAAGTGCCTTAAACCTGGGATCTTTAATCACATCCACAACGTGTTCGCAGGCGTCGATCATCTTCCGGGTAAAACCAGCCGGAACAAATACCGGTGTTTCGGCAATCCTGAATTCAATAGCACCAGGATAGGGGACATTTAATGCATCCAGAAATCTTTGATACTGGTCTTCGGTAAAATTTTCATTAAAAGCCTTTCGGACTGATGGTACCATAGCTATGCTGTTCTTGAACCATAATTTAGGTATTTTACTTCAAAGCATAACGGATATCGACATGTCTTCAAAGCAAAAAAGACCCGTAATCACGGATCTTCTTATATTCAACTCCTTTTTTTATCGCAAGGCCAGTTCACGTTTTTGTTCTGTGGCCTGGTCCAGGAAGTTAGGTAGCAACAATGAGTAAGTGAAAAGAATTTTGTCAGGATCTTCGAGGTGTTCAATCATGCTTTTCCATTTTTCCTCACCGTGTTCTGCAATGATGGTTGATTTTTTATCTTCCCGCTGAAGGTACATACTCATACCGATCGCATCCGCTTCCGGATGAAATTGCGTGCCTATCATATAATCATTGAAACGCACCGCCATTATCGCTCTTTCAAGCGGCACATGTGGTCTTTCTTTTTCAATTGCAAGAACATGGCCCCCCATCGCTTCAAGTACCTCCTGGTTTGGCTGCGTTACCTGGTAGTCACGGCTGTCTACAGAATAAAAAGGATCCGGTAATCCTTCGAAAACGGGCTCGGTTTCACCTTCAGCAACCGGGTGAATAGGGAAAACTCCAAAGGCCGTCGATTTCCGTTTGTTCACATTCCCTATGTTCCAGTGCCTGCATGCGAGCTGGTAGGAATGACAGATAAAAAAAACAAACTTTTTGTCCTGGTTATCCGGGTTATTGTTCCAGGCTTCGACGGCAGATAACCAGTCAAAATATTCTTTCTCCCAGGCAGAGCCGGCGCTGTCAAGCGGGCTGCCTGGCCCTCCGCTGGATATGTAAATGTCATAAGAAAGATCCGGAACCTTGTGCTGAAGCCTCACTTCAAATTCATCATAAATCAGGTTCAGTTGGTTTGCAGAACCATAGGAACTCAGTATGTTTCTCAGGCACCTCATGCCCTGGTTTGGCTGGCCCTCATATAGATCTAAAATAGCGACACGGATCTGCTTCTTTTCCTTCAATATCATCCTGCAAAAATAGTCAAATTTTGCCAGGAATGAAGGCACTGGCCGATACGGCTTCCACACCCAGATTGCCATTGGATGTTAAATACTTAGAGATAAAAACCTTGTCACTTTCCACACCCAGATTACCGTTGGATGTTAAATACTTAGGGATAAAAACCTGTCACTTTCCACGCCCGGATTACCATTAGATGTTAAATCTTTATGGATAAAAACCTTTCTGTTTCCCCGCCCAGTTACCATTGATTGTCAAATACTATGGATAGAAACCGTTCTATTTTGGTCATCTGGAGATGTGGCACAATGGCTTGAGATAATTAATTGTTTGCCAGGTTCCAAAGCGTCAGGAAAACAAGTTTTGTTTGCCTGCCGAGCAATTCGTAATTGATCTTATCCGGAGTATCTCCTGGTTTGTGGTATTCTTTCGCGAACCCGCAGTCAATCCTGATGAATGGGACGCCTTTTTCGTAAAATGGATATTGATCACTGCCATAGATCCGGCGCTGCTCATACTGGGGAAGTTCGTAGTGAGTGTCCAGGGTAAGTTTAACAGATTCATTCGCCTGGAACAGGGATTTCCGCAGCCCGCGGTTGAGTTTATCTTTTACAAGTATGTAGGCATAATTGGTGTCGGGGTTTCGCCCGTTTGCATGCAATGTGTCTATGCGGCCAAGCATATCGATGTTAAGTACGGCATGCGTTTGAGCAACAGGGAACAATGGATTGGCCGCAAAGTAAAAAGAGCCCAGCAGACCCCTTTCTTCACCGGTGTATGACGCAAAAACAATGTTTCGTTTTGGTTTGAAACCCTGTTTTGCCGCCATATTCATTAAGGCCGCAACCTCCATGATAGCTGCTGTACCGCTGGCATTATCCACGGCGCCATAATAGATCGAGTCGCCGTCTCTTCCGTCATGATCGTGGTGGGCTGACAGGATAATACTGCCTGCCTTCTGATCAGTGCCTTTTATAAGGCCGATAACATTCGGTGCTTTCACCAGTTCTTTTTGGATCTCGTGTCGAAGGGAGATCTTTTGTGAAAGTTGAACATATGATCCGGCACCTTGTTTCAAAAAATTACCGTTTTCATCCACCGTGATTCCATCACGGTCGATTAGCTTCTGCATGAGGTCGGGCATAAGGCTCAGCTCAGGAAGTGTGTACACCTGTGTAAACACTTCCGGCAAAACATAGTCCGGTAAAAAGTCGGTCTCCTGTTGATGCTTTATTGTTTTGATGGCATAGGGACCGGTCCACATGATCAATACAACCCCACGCTGTTTTAATACTTCTTCCAGGCTGTCAATATCGCCCATAACGCCCAGCATCCGGGAACTGATGATCAACGCTGCTCCTTTTAAAGGTAACCTCGGAATATTCGACCGCCACTCATTATAGCTTGTAAAGTCAGTGAGTAAAACAGGTATCGAATCTGAATGAAAAGGTTCACTGGCAGACAGGGTGAATCCATCAGGTTCTGTGTGGGTATTGCCGTTGAAAGATAACGTTGTTGTTTTTGTGAGCCTGGTTGCTTCCATTGCCTGGAAATATGATTTCCCGTTTTCGTAGGGCGCTGTTAATCCTTGTTTACTGAACCAATCGGCCACGAGAACAGAAGCCAGGGTATCTCCATGACTTCCCATCAGTCTTCCTTCCAGCTTGTCGCTTGCCAGGTAATAGACATTGTTTTTCAGGTTTTCAATAGACACCTTATCTGCTATTTTCTGAACAGCAGTTGGTTGAGCCATACACCCTGTACAGGCAAGCACTAAAAGTACTATAGAAGTCTTCATGGTTTACCTGCTTATTATCTGATCAGCACCTTAAGCATTTCGTCTGCCACGAAATCATTTCCCTTGTCGTTAAGATGCACACGATCGCTTGTCAATATACCCGACTCCTTATTTTCTTTATTGTTGGCGAGATTGTATTTCAGGAACGCATCGCGGAGGTCAATTAATTCGCAGTTGTTTTTTTGTGCGATGTTCCGGATCAGCTTGGCATATTGGTTGAGGTCGCCATCGAGTTCATTTGAAAAGTCTGTTTTCTCACCTATAGCGGCAGGTGTGCACAAATAGACCCTGATGTTTCTTGCCTGCAGTTTTTTAATGATCGCAACATAAAACTTCTCAAATTTGTCTGCGTCTGTCCCCGTGCCCGAGGTGCGTTTATGCCACACATCATTAACGCCAACCCAGATCACAACGATATCCGGATTTTTACTTAGCACATCATCTTCCATTCTTAGATAGAGATCATATGCCTTATTGCCACCGATTCCCGCGCCTATTAATTCATATTGATCCTTCTGACCCTTTTGCGAGAGCTTCTCGCCGATTTTTGTTATATAGCCTTTTGGACCAACTCCGGCCTGGGTAATAGAGTCACCAAAAAATACAATCTTTTTTTTCTGTTGAAGAGTCGCAAAACTGGTAGCAATAACCAGGACAGCGAATAGTGATAGTTTTCTCATGGCTGCTTTTATCATTTGATCGTTTAATTTAAATTGTTGTTCCCTCACTGGTTACCGTAAACCTTTTCACCGTTTACATAAGTCTTCAGTACCTTAATGTTCAACAGATTTGCCGGTGCTGTTTTCATAAGGTCCTGGTCAAGTACTATAAAATCAGCAAACTTGTTTTTCTCAAGACTGCCTTTTTCATTTTCTTCGAAATTACTTTTCGCCGCCCAGATGGTCATTCCGCGAAGTGCTTCTTCACGGGTTAAGGCATTTTCAACCTGGTAACCTGGCTCCGGCCACCCCCTGGCATCTTTCCTTACAACAGCAGCATAAAATGTTTTGAATGTAGAGATATCCTCAACCGGAAAATCTGTTCCAAGCGGTATCCATCCGTTTTGAACAAGGAGATCTTTGAACGCGTATGCACCTTTTACTCTCCGGGCACCAAGTCTATTTTCTGCCCAGTACATATCGGAAGTTGCATGTGTTGGTTGAACAGACGGAATGATGTTATATTTTCCAAACATTACAAAGTCTGCTGGATCCACGACCTGTGCATGTTCGATTCTCCATCTCAGATCGTTCCCTGGTTTAAGATACTTCGCATAGGTATTGAGGATAGTCCGGTTCCCGCTGTCACCAATGGCATGGGTACACATCTGAAAGCCTTTCTCAGCAAGGATGGATGCAACGGAATCGAAATGAGACGGAGCACTCAGGAGGAAACCCTTCCATCCGGGTCTGTCAGTATAATCCGCCAGCAAACTTGCCCCGCGTGAGCCAAGCGCACCATCCGCATACACTTTGAAAGATCTTACATTAAGCCTGTCGGTCTTGATCTTTCCTTTCGCAAACAGGTATTCAAAGTTTCTTTTATCATCGCTCAACATAGCATAGATTCTCATTTTCAGGTCACCGGTTTTATGGAGGCTATCGAGCACCCTGGCGTCATTCGCACTGATTCCGCAATCATCTACTGTAGTTAATCCAAAGGCAAAACAATTTTGTTGTGCGCTTGCTAGTGCTGCTTTAATTTGTTGTGGTCCCGGGGAAGGAATTTTTGAAGACACCAGGTCAACGGCATTATCCACAAGTACCCCCGTTAATTTGCCATTTACGGCTTCAATGTCTCCGCCTGTAATAGCCATACCCGCCTGAACACCTGCCAGGTTTAACGCCACCTGGTTTGCAATGGCTGCATGTCCGTCAATCCGGGTCAACAGTACCGGGCGGTCGGGAAACAAACTGTCAAGCGACACCTTCGTGGGGAATTCTTTTGACTCCCAATCGTTTTGGTCCCAGCCACGTCCGATGAGCCAGCCATCTTTGTTTTTTTCTGAAAATTTTGAAACCCTTGCAAGCACCTCCTGCCAGCTTTTGGTATCTACCAGGTTTACTGTATTTAAGCTTAGACCATAACCAATGAAGTGAGCATGTGCATCAATAAAGCCAGGGTAGACAGCTTTGCCCTCCAGGTCCTCAATCATCCGGGAATCATAATCTTGCATGATACTTTCATTGCTGCCCGTTTCAAGGATTTTTCCATCTTTTATGGCCATAGCCTGTGCAACGGTAAAGGTGGAATCGACGGTATAAATCACGGCATTCCTGATAATAAGATCCGCTGTTATTTTTTGTTTGCAGGACGAAAAGAATAACACTGCGAATACTACAATTAAAGGTGTTTTACATGTACGACGCGATATCGATGCGGGGATCATAGAAGATTCGGTTAGCTTTTCCAATTAGTTCTTGAATTTTTCCGGATGTTGTTTATTAAAAGTTGTTGCCTGTTGATATGCATTTGCTACACTTAAAATGGTGGCATCATCATACAAATTCCCAAGGAGGGTGATGCTGACTGGTAGACCGGTGGGCGTAAATCCCACTGGCATTACTACCACGGGGTGCCCGGTAAGATTGGTGATACCAAGCTGGCTACCGGCAAAGGAAGGAGTGATGATGATATCATAATTTTTCATCAGCTCGTTCATCGCGATGATCAGGGATGAACGATGCCGGTTTGCGTTGATGTATTCCACGGCAGGTATTAGTCTTGAAGCGCGAAAGGCGTTTGGCCAGAAATTTTTATCCTGTCTCCGGATAAGATCATCCCGGTTTGACCTGGTAAGCTCATCAAAAGCAGCGGCCGATTCAGCACTGATCACTACGTCCATAATATTAAAGGGATAAATCACCGAATCGGGGAAAGTCATCTCTTCTACTTTGGCTCCGAGTTCCCGGAACTTTTCTATCACAGCCCATTGAGGTGAAGTTTTTGGAAGATTGCGGAAATAATTTACCGGGTAAGCGACTCTTAACTTCTTTAGATCCGGTGCGTTTTTGTAATTGAACGGGCGTTCAATAGCAGACGCATCTTTGCCATCTGTACCTTTAAGATAATAGAAAACAATAGCGGCATCCTCAGCAGATCTGCATATGGGACCGGCTTTATCCAGGCTCCAGCTAAGCACCATTGCACCCGAGCGGCTCACTGAACCAAAGGTGGGTCTCAATCCTGTAGTTCCGCAAGCATTAGATGGTGACACAATTGAGCCATGTGTTTCTGTTCCGATGGCAAATGGAAGCAATCCCGCCGCAGTGGCAGAAGCGGAACCCGCAGAAGACCCACTTGAACCCTGTTTTATGTTCCAGGGATTGCGCGTACGTCCATTGAACCAAAGATC
Organism: Flavitalea antarctica; assembly: GCF_054461535.1. Taxonomy (NCBI): domain Bacteria; kingdom Pseudomonadati; phylum Bacteroidota; class Chitinophagia; order Chitinophagales; family Chitinophagaceae; genus Flavitalea; species Flavitalea antarctica. Next base: position 67,835 of record NZ_JBTLQG010000029.1, on the reverse strand, counting down.
ATTGTATGCGAGTTCGCCAAGAGTCAGTTTAGCACATAGTACCGCTCCGGCTTTACGTAGTTGCTGGTATACAAATGCATCTTCATCTATATATTGATCCTTATAAGGAACCGCGCCCCAGGTGGTCTTGTAACCTTTTACTGCAAAAAGGTCTTTCAGTCCGTAAGGTATTCCATGAAGAGGACCTTTATAATTGCCTTTGCTTATCTCATTGTCTGCCTGCCTTGCCTGAACCATAGCCAGGCTGTCTGTCAGGGTGATGACGCATTCAAGCGTATCGCCCCATTTGCGGAGCCGGTCGAGAAAAAATATAGTAAGTGCTTCTGAAGTGATCTTCCGGTTTTTGATCAGGGAAGCAAGCTGTGGTATAGAGTAGAAGGCCAGCTGGTTTTTGTCAGATGGAAGTTCAACGTTGCCAGGTATCGGAAAATTAATTTTTTCCTGTTTTTGTGGAACTACAAAGCCTGGCGGAGCAGGATTGAAAGCAAAAGGGTAGGCCAGTGAATTCGGCACAGATACCGCCCGCATTTTTTCAAAGTTTCTCCTGTTTTGTTTTAGCTCGTCTTGCATTGAATCGAGCTCGGGAGCAGTAAATTGAAGTCCTATTATACCCGCCGCAACACCTGCCTGCAGACTATCGCCATGTTGTGCAAATGAACCATGAGAAACCATGACGATATAAAGAATAAACCAGCATTTCTTCATTAATGTTATTTTGACTTAGAGGAGATTGAATGTTAAAGACAGAAATTGCAAAAAGGAGGTAAGTACACAATGGAAGGAGCAGCGCCTCAGATCCCATAAAGAAACTGCGAATGTATATAGTCGACTACGCTCCGAAGGCTTTTTGTTTCTTCGAAAACTTTCAGTTGCCGGTCCGCACCGGTACCCGCTTCCATCATCGTCCCTACATAATTGACAGCATGACGGCTTCCAAGGTGATCAACCACATCATCCACAAAATCCAGTAACTCATAGATCAGCACACGGGTATTAGATTCCTCTTCTTTTCCGAAGTCTATCATGCGGCCATCAATACCATAACGACTGGCCCTCCATTTGTTTTCGTTTATTAGTGCCCGTGAGTACTGAATAAAGTTGAGATTCTGGGATCGCAGCTTGTATATTTTTGCGCAGATACCCTGGAACAAAGCAGCAATAGCGATCGTTTCCTGCACGGTCATTGGTACATCGCAAATCCGGAATTCCACCGTATTAAAAAACGGGTGCACGCGCAGATCCCACCATATCTTTTTCGCATTATCTATACAGTTCGTTTTTACCAGGAGCTTGATGTAATTGTCATAAGCTTCGATGGTCTCAAAAGTTTCCGGTATTCCTGTCCTTGGAAACTTGTCAAAGACCTTTGTGCGGAAAGATTTATAACCGGTACTTCTTCCTTCCCAAAAAGGAGAATTGGTACTGAGCGCGTAAATATGTGGCAGAAAATAACGGGTGGAATTTGCGATATGATTTGCCATTTCGCGGGTCTCCATGCCTACATGCACATGCAGACCAAAGATCAGGTTGCTGCGTGCAGCTTCCTGCAATTCATTTACAATTTCATTATAACGGACATGGTCAGTGATCAGTTGACTTTCCCAATGGCTGAATGGATGTGTACCTGATGCACCGACCCATAGGCCAAGGTCACCGGCAATTCCAGAGATCGTTTTGCGCAGAACCGATACGTCATTATATGCTTCATCAATATTCTGACAGATATCCGTGCCAACTTCAACTACAGCCTGGTGCATTTCGGCTTTCACTTTATCCTTTATCACCTTTTGACCTTCCGTTACAATTTTTTGCTGATGGCTCTTCAGCTCCTTCGTTTCAGGGTCCACCACCATATATTCCTCTTCGATACCAAGTGTGAAATTTTTGTAATTGATGCTTGACATTTAATTATTTTAAGTGCTTAGATTCAGATCAAAGGTTTTCCTGCGGCCGAGTGTTGTATATACTTGCCCCAGGTAAGATTGTCCTGTCCCGCCTTGTGCTCAACGGCTTTCTCAATTGCGAAATTTGCAGCTGTTTCTACAACCCATGCAAAATTATCTTCACCAACACTGGCGAGATCCGCGTCCGGTGCAGGGTTACAAAAGTCGATTGCATATGGTATCCCATCCCTGATAGCAAGTTCCACCGTATTAAAATCATAACCAAGATATTCGTTGATACGGAGCACGATCTCTTCCATTTGTTTCAGTCTTTCAGGTGTTGGAGTAAAATCACTTGAATAACGGAGATGATGTGGATTCCTCGGTTCATAAGGCATGATGCGCACTTCTTTTCTACCGATACAATAACACCTGTAATATTCATCAAAAAGAATTTCCTCCTGCAGCATCATTACGAGCTGCCCGGTCTCGCGGTGCTTCTGAAAAAAATCATCAATGGAATCCAGCCGGTATACATTTTTCCATCCACCACCCGCGAATGGTTTCATATAAGCCGGGAACCCGACGTAATTGAAAATGGCTTCCCAATCCATGGGATAAGCCAGGTTGCTGAATGACTGCTCACTGGTATCTGTTGGGAGTTCATACGATGGCAGGATAACTGTTTTCGGAACCGGTACCCCAATCTTGACAGCGAGGGCATTATTGAAAAATTTTTCATCCGCGCTCCACCAGAAAGGATTATTGATTACTGCAGTACCTGAAATAGCTGCGTTTTTAAGATAGGCCCTGTAAAAAGGTACATCCTGGGATATCCTGTCAAATATAACAGCATATTCATCGTCCGCTCCCTGGATAACCTTATCGATACGCACCGGCTCAGCTACGATACCTTCGATTCCCCGCCCGTTTATCCTTTCAATCAGTGCCATTGGAAAACTCCTTTCTTTACCGAATAACACGCCGATCTTTTTCATAATCAATAATTTTTGTGAAAATTGAAGTCCTTTCCAAATTTATCGGAACGGTGCTTAAAAAACAAACTTATCTAACCCTGATAACGGCTGTCGAATCAGTACATTTGCCGCTAACAAAAAATTAAATTCCATCCCCTGATGATTGAATCTTTTAGCCTTGAATCAATACCCCTGGAAAGAACAGTGAAGTTTGACATTTATTCCACCCACGAATTCATGGCTGATTCAACAAGTACATTACTATTATGCAATGACGGTCAGGACCTCGTCGCAATGAACTTTGTTGATATTGTGAGGCCGTTATTTTCTGAAGGAAAACTAAAGCCGGTTATTATTGTAGGCATTCACTGCGGAGATGACCGGTTAAACGAATATGGCATGGCTTGTGGCCCGGATTACAAAGGCCGGGGATCAAAAGGTGCATTGTACCATCAGTTTGTATTGGATGAACTGCTGCCTCGCTTACATAAACATCTGTCGGTAAAAAAGTTTGCAGCATATGCATATGCAGGTTTTTCCCTGGGAGCGCTCAGTGCGCTGGATATCGCCTGGACCCACTCCACACTCTTTAAGAAAGTCGGCGTTTTTTCGGGATCACTTTGGTGGCGTAGCAAAAGCCAGGATGATAAGGACTACAATCCGAACCTTCATCGGCTTATGCATAATCAGATAAGCAAAAGCCAATATAAACCGGGCATGAAGTTTTTTTTCGAATGCGGTGAATTAGATGAAACGGCGGACCGCGATAAAAACGGTGTGATCGATTCCATTGATGACACGTTTGATCTCATGAAAATACTTATCCAAAAGGGCTACCGGGAAGGGCCTGACATGAAGTATCTGCAATTGCCAGATGGCCGCCATGATGTAGCGACCTGGTCACGTGCGCTGCCTGTTTTTCTACGCTGGGGCTGGGGAGTGAATGCCGCCCGGGAATAGGGATCGGCAGTTAAAGATCAGAATGATGCTATTACCGGTTTAAGATAAGAATGATGCTGTTACCAATTTAAGATCAGAAATCCAGTCAGCACCTTAAGAACAGAATCATGCCGGAAAATAAATCTAAAGGATAACCCTAAACATAAAAAGGCCGCTCCCTGAAATTCCCGGAGCGGCCCTTTTTATGGTTATTCTATGATTAGTTAAAACTGTATCGGAGACCAAGCTGACCCTGGAACCTTGAACTGAAGTTCATGCTCCATGGAACTGCATTAACAGTGTAATTGTAGCCCTTGCCTGCAAATGCACCACTTGTTCTGTTTACAGTTGAAAGTATATTGTAGGCCTGGTTGCTTACAGACCACTGACGTCCCCATTCCCTGTTCAGGAGGTTAGTTAAGTTAAACACATCAAACGTAATCTGAAGTGTATGTCTTTTAGTACCTGTCATCACATAAATGTCCTGTGAAATCCTTGCATCAATCACGTGTTCCCATGGTGTACTTCTTCCATTCCTTTCAACATACTGACCTTTCCTGGAAGAAAGATATTTGTCGTTGTTTACAAACTCCATGAAAGCAGCAGATTGTTGTGCAGCGGTTGATACAACAGCTGTACCTGCAGAGTTTAACTGGTCAACAAATTTGATCTGGCTCGCATCAGCAGGGACATACATCAGGTCGTTACCAAATCTTCCGTCGCTGTTCAGATCACCATTGATCACGTAAGTAAAAGGAGTACCTGAAGATCCCTGGTAAAATAAAGAGATCGATGTTTTCAGATGTTTAGCGTAATCTATGCCATAAGAAACCAATCCAGTAATACGGTGCCTGAGTTCGAAATTCGATATTGAGCGTTGCGCGTCATTTGGATTACCCACAACCTGTACAAATTCCCAGTTTGAAAGTGCTGTTGAACTTGCACCGCTATTTACATCCTCTGAACGATTATAGTTGTATGAGACCTGGGTAAAGAGATTGTTAATCGTTTTGTTCAGGGTAAATCCAAGATTATAGGTATAACCATCGTTTGTGTTTGAGAGATAGATCACATTCGTCATAGTAGGATTCTTTCTTCTTGCATTGTTCGAAGTTCCGTATGCTATGCGTTTGTCAGCACCATTGTTGTAAGCCTGGTCAACAATGCCAACCGGTGCGGTCAGGTTGATGTCCTGGTAGAAAACGTTATTGATTGTTTTGGAATATATTCCATCAACCACCAGGTTGATTCCTGCCGGGAGTTTGATATCCGCTCCCAGGTTGATCCTGAAGACCTGTGGAAGTTTGAAATTTTTATCAGAGATGTTCACTTCATAAGAATTACCGGCAGCGCCGATACCGCTCTGTTTTGCAACATCAGGTTCAAAGTTTCCTCCGTTAACATCGAATGGGGGAGCTGTTGGCGTGTTGTCTATCTGGCTGGTTGTTTTTAGCAGCAATCCTGTATTAACAAACTGATTGGATATCCAGACAAAAGGAACGCGTCCGGTGAAAATACCTGCACCACCACGAATGATAACATTCCTGTTTCCTGCTACGTCGTAGTTGAAGCCAACCCGTGGAGCCCAAAGCAGGTTTCCGCTGGGTGTGTTGGATGTACTATAGTCAGCACCGAATGTTGAGTCAACCGCCTTATTATAACCTGGCTTGGTACTGATGATTGGTACATCAACGCGCAGGCCTGCAGTTAAACGAAGTTTTGGTGTAACCTGGATCTCATCCTGGCCATAAAAGCCGAGCTGTGCTGCATCGAACTCAGCTGATGGTCTTTCATTTTCGCCTTTATTGGCTGAAAATGTTACATCAAACTGTCTCGGGAAATCATTATTAAAATCAGCCAGCGTACCAAATCTCCAGCGGCCATTGAAGTTATTGATGAACAGGTTCCTGAAATGGAAGAATTCATTATGCGTTCCGACCGTGAAGGTGTGTTTTCCTTTGAAGATCTTTACGTTGTCAGTGATCTCGAATATATTCTGGTCAAGTTCGTTTGCGGTTGAACTCCGCTCAGCACCCACCTGGATAGTACCGGAGTTATGTGCAATTTCAATTGATGGGAACAGTGAACCATAGGTGGATCGATAGTCACGGATCCGGTGCATACCAAGTATCAAATTATTGGAGACCGTGTTGCTGAACTGGCTGCGCAACTCCATTACCGTAATGTTCTGCTTGTTGTTGAAACGGTATGTGTTGTTGCCATACCGGAAAAGCGTACGGGATCTTGAAATGTTGTCATCGTAAGCCTTGATATAATTGTGCCTGAGTGTTAACCGGTGTTTTGAGCTGATGTTCCAATCTAACCGGGCAAAAACTTTATCGCTCTGGGTTTCGGCGTCGAAAGGCGCGAAGGTGCCGGCATCATAACCATATTTTGTTTGAAGCAAACTGGAGATCCCCTGTGCTTCAGCAGTTGTTAACAGCGCGTTTGTTTCACCGGCGTTAAAAGTGGTTGGTGCAGTACGGCGCGCCAGTTCCCCGTTAAGGAAGAAGAACAATTTGTTTTTCACAATCGGTCCACCGATTCTGAAACCATACTGCTTATCGCTGAATTTTGTTGACTTCACTTTTGACACCGGGTCCTTTCCAATTGTTTCCTGGTTGCGAACGAAATAATAAGCGGAACCTTCTACGTTGTTAGTTCCTGAACGGGTAACAGCATTGATTCCTCCACCTGTAAAATTGCCATAGGTGATATCAAATGGAGCTAATACTACCTGGATCTCCTGGATAGCATCCAATGAGATCGGAGTGGTTGATGCCGCACCACCTGGTGCACCTGTACCCGAAAGTCCGAATACATCATTATTAACAGCACCATCAATCGTGATATTATTAAATTTATTACTGGCTCCTCCGAACGAGTTGCCGTTTGCCTGCGGAACCAGGCGGGTGAAATCCTGGATACTTCTGCTCAATGTTGGCAAGGATGCAATTTGTTCTTTGCCGATACTGGTGGAAGCACCCGTTTTTCTCCGGGCATTGGCTGCACCGCGGCCGGCAATCACCACCACGTTAGTGAGCGTTTCGCCACTGGAACCGAGGCTGGCATCAACCCGGGTTATTTCCCCAAGTCCGAGGTTGAGATTTGATTGGGTAAATGTTGAATAACCTACAAACGTCACTTCTACAGTGTACGGCCCACCTGGAATCATATTTACAAGATTGTATATGCCATTTGCACGGCTTAAGGTAGTGTAAACTGTTCCCGTTGGAACGTGGGTGGCCTTAACTGTTGCGCCCTGCAATGCCTCGCGTGTCGAAGTAGTCACGGCACCTGAAAGACTACTTGTAGTTACCTGCGCCGCTAGTCCAAACGGCAGGCAAAGCAACAGCAATAGCCTAAGAATTTTCGAAAAAAGCATGAGTTTTGGAATTTTTGGTTGGGAATAAAACATAAGTCAGCGTTGGTTCTGGAACTGTTAGGTTCTGGTTTATTTTGGTTCGCAAAGAAAAGCAAGATTCTATAGATTCTCTATTATCTAATGATTAACATTTAGCTCCGTGAATTGGTTGAACAGGACGGTTTCGGGATCTGCAGGCCGACCTGGACCGGCAGTCATATGGCAAGACGATTCGTGAAGGGGTGGCTTTTGATCGATATTTGAAGGACTCGCAAAAGTATGTCAAATCTTAAATTTTCAAATTTTCTTTTCGCAAAAGCAGTGCACAGATTATGCACAAAACATTAATCATAACCGGTAACCCCAAAACGGCCGTGCCGGCTGCAGCCAATAGTCTTAAGCCAGCTTGCTGACTTGTTTCAGCGATCACTGTCAAAAAATGAACTGCTCACAGCCAGGCGGTGGTGGCCACGTTCCAAACTTTTGATAATGAATTACGTTATATATGCACGGTTTAAGGGTCGCTGATCTCCGGCGGCTGGAAGACCTCGGAAATATGTGCTATTTTTGCGCTTTATATTATAAGTTATATGCTCGACCCCATTGAGATTGCGATAGAAGATATTAAAAACGGTAAGCTGGTTATAGTCGTAGATGACGAGGATCGTGAAAATGAAGGCGATTTTGTGACAGCTGCGTCTAACATTACCCCCGAACTGGTCAATTTTATGAGCATTCACGGCCGTGGGCTGATCTGTGTACCCCTGGTAGAAGATCGTTGCGAGGAGCTGGAGCTAGACCTGATGGTGAATAACAACACTGCTCTGCATGAAACCGCATTTACGGTCTCCGTTGATTTATTGGGGCATGGATGTACAACCGGAATATCGGCCCATGACCGCGCAAAAACCATCCGTGCATTGGTGGATCCTCAAACCCAGCCAGCCGACCTTGGGCGGCCCGGACATATATTTCCCCTGAAAGCAAAAAAAGGAGGGGTTCTGCGTCGCGCCGGCCATACCGAAGCTACGATCGACCTCGCCCGTCTCGCCGGATTTTCCCCCGCAGGGGTCCTGGTTGAAATTATGAATGAAGACGGGTCCATGGCCCGGCTACCTGAGCTTAAAATCATAGCCGAAAAATTCAACCTGAGCCTGATCTCTATAAAGGACCTGATCGAATACCGGTTGAAACGTGATTCCCTCATCGAGGAAATTGTACGGGTTGACATGCCAACGGAATACGGGCATTTCAAACTTGTCGCATTCAGGGAAAAGAATACTTCGAATGAACATCTTGCCCTGATAAAAGGCGAGTGGGAAAAAGATGAACCGATCCTTACCCGTGTGCATTCTTCCTGTTTTACAGGTGATATCCTTGGATCCCTTCGTTGCGATTGCGGTGACCAGCTTCATGCCTCCATGCAAATGGTAGAAAAAGAGGGTAAAGGAGCCATTCTGTATATGAACCAGGAGGGCAGGGGAATCGGATTAGTGAATAAATTAAAAGCATACAAGCTCCAGGAAGGGGGAATGGATACCGTCGAAGCAAACCTGCATCTCGGTTTTCCCATGGATAAAAGAGACTATGGTATTGGTGCCCAGATGTTGCGCCACCTGAATATCACGAAACTGAGATTGATGAGTAACAATCCGAAGAAAAGAGCCGGGTTGCTGGGTTATGGCCTGGAGATCGTGGAATCAATCCCCATCGAAATCATACCTAATTCTCATAACCAGAAATACCTTACTACGAAACGTGACAAGCTCGGCCACGAGATCCTGAAAGGGTTTCTGTAATGATAATTCCTTCGGGTCCCTGGCCCTGATATAGCATTAACAAATATCTCCGGGTGATTAATTTGCTCCACCTGTAGTTGAGTCTGTGCGCACCTGGTCGGGCGCGACAATCGGAGGTTTATCCTTTCGTTTTTTACCGCCTTTCCACAACTCGGATGCCCGGTCGAATTCGCGGCGGTAGGAGATGCTTGCGCCCGAACGGTTTTGCCTTGCTCCAACTCCACTTAAATAGTTATAAGAGTCCCTGTAGAAAAATGTCAATAGCAATTTCCCATCTTTCCGGATCTTCCATTCTGCAGTGATATCCGGGAGAAACTGGAGGTTACGTGTAGCCTGCACCTGCTGGGTTGTTAAACCAAAATCCAGCGCACTACCAAACGTGAAGGTCAGCCGTTCATTCAATAAGGAATAACCCAACGAAAGATTAAGGTTGGTCCTGTCTATATTAAGGCCGGTACGATTCACGTCATTCAGGATATTGGTGCCGCTATATAACTGCGCGTTAAAATTAACCTGCAGGCTCTTATCATTAAACAACTTCTGAAATGCATTCGAGAACTGGTTACTTAATGTATTGGAAAGTACGCCGGAGATGGTGTTTACTACAATCCCCTCAAAGGCTGTGTTAGCAAGACTTCCCTGGCTTTGCGTGGAGATGGGCCCAAAACTGTTTAATACGATAAGGAATGCAACCTGCTTGTTAAGTTCATTTTCATCATTCTGAATTGTCTGAAGTACGAAATTTGCCCCTGCATCATTTGCCAAAGGACTACCCGGTGGTAATTCTATCCGGAAAGCGATCTTCGGTCGCGTTAGCTTTTCAGTGAGGTTCGCAACCACTAACACCTTACCCCTGTACCTTCTTACATTGTCATTGATAAATAAGGTCTGGTTTCCACCGCCGGTACTGGGTTGAAGGTCACTGAACCGGACATTTTCTGCTTCATACTCTGCTTCTACCTTAATCGTGGCATCCACCGGGTCACCCGCCCATGAAATGAAATTGCCAACATTTTCCCGCAGTTTGAAAGGTTTGTGCAGGAAGGATTGAAAATTAAAGTCATAGTTACCCCTGTCTATTTCATAACGGCCGGAGATGGTAAAATCGCTGGTTGTTCCTGCAGTGATCTGGAGATTTCCATGTCCGTTTGCTTTGATGATGTCACCTGTTAGCTCATCGAGGATCACATACATGTTCGCAAAATTATTTGCGGTCACATCAAGCATCACGTTGAGATTCGTTTCTTCACCGGTGTATTGCTGCTGCATCTCTTTGCCATACACTTTCCAGGTAAGAAAATCGGCAGTACCACTTTCCTTACCTGTATTCATGTTGATATAAAGATTCGAACTGTCGGCAGGTTCACCCTTGATCCGCATCTCCATATTCTCGACAGGCCCTTTGAGCGTCATGTTGAGTTTTGCAAAAATGCTTCCATAGAATGGATCATTGCCGGTATTTTTTGTTGCAAGTACTTCGAGTTTATTTGAATTGACAGCGAAATCAAAAAACATGTCCTTCCAGCTGTCATGTTTCAACAAGCCACGGGTGAGCTGCGCCGTATTTTTATAATCATCTGTTAGTGTGAAGCTGCCAAAATCAATCTCCCCATCCTGCAGGTTTACTGATGCGGCGGGGATATGATATAACACATTCGTATAAGCAACACGAAGCTGCGCATCCCGCAGGTCGAGTTTGCCAAGGTATTTTAGTTTATCCGGCGGGCCTGTGATCCTCAGCGTTCCCTTGGTGTATCCGTCGATTTCACTGAACACTCCGGCTAAATACTTCTTCAACAGATTGATACGGGTATCTTTAAAAAAATCTGTGTTAATGTATAACTGATCTTCTGTGGTGCTGTCTGCCAGGGTATAGGCGCCGTTCACATCAAAATAATAATCCTTGTTGTCAGAATAGGCCTTGAAGTTTACTTCATTGCTTCTTTTCACAAAGTTAGCTTCCAGTTGCACTTTACCGATTGAATCATCGTCAAGGAGAAATTGTTCAGCATCGGCTTTCAGATCAACCTGTAACTTTCCGAAAGGATCAATCACATCTATTGAACCTGTCAGCAATCCTTCGAGTCGGTTCGACTTAATCACAAAAGGCGTGAAGTCACCGATGTTTATCTTCGTGAGTTCAACCTTTATATCGTTGGTACTGCCTATGTCTGAGGGTATCGTTGTTATCTTTACTTCCTGGTCCGCGTTATATATTTTTACTCCATCTGCAGAAATAAGCGATTCGCTTAACACGAGTTCCCCGTTTTTCTCTATGGTCCAGTTTTTACCGTTGACGTCAAAATTACTTTCATTAAAAAGAATCTTTACGCCCTTTGGCAGGGTCTGTACATTGGCTGAAACACTGGCAGAGTTAAGCGTCTGGTTCGCGCTTGTTTTGATATTGACCTGTGATTGATCTTTTGAAGAATTGATCGTAATTGCCGTGCCAGGAAAATGCAATGAATCACTGAAATAGATATCTGCAATATTTGTTTCGATTCCGAGTTTGTCGAGATCACCGTTTGCTTTCAGCATGAGATTATAGAAAGCAACATTCCTGTAATTGAATTGAGGCACCTCTGCATTCAGATCAAGTAGGTTTTCTTTTGTGTTTATACGTCCCGTTATTGTGCTGAAGTTGAAGCCATGCAGGTCATCCGTCACAAACTGGAGATACTCATCAACTTTTTTTGTAGTGATAACAAAGCTGAAGTTTTCATTCGCCTCCAGCACTCTTTTAGATTGAATGTAAGAGGGATAATACTTACTCAGGAAAGTTCGGAATGACTCCGGCAGATCCTTGATGGAGAATTCGCCAACAAGGGCCGCATCAAACTCGTTACTAACGGCGGTGATCACCTTATTGTTATCCATCATCTGGCTTTCCAGATGCAGTGAATCGAAGGAAAGTTTCTTACCGTTTTTAAATACCGATGCTTCAAATATCCTCGCCGTTCCAAGAAAGTTATCTATGTTATCACCACTGAAATCAAAACGAAATTTGCCATTGAAATCAATATTGTCTTTTGTCAGGTTGAGTTTTTTAAGATCGGCTTTGGCCACGGTAGCATCAAAGTCGAACTCTGGTATGTTCTTGCCAAAATCAATCAAACCATTCAGCTGCGCATCAAGGTTAGGATCGTTGGAAATGATTTCACCATTGAATAGCTTTTTTGCGACTTGTCCTTTAACCAGTACGTTCTGGTATTGATATCCACGGAACTCCAGTGAATGGATGGTCCCATCAAGTTGTGCACTTAGCCTGGATATACTCATCCCTCTGCCATTTACCTTGCCCCTGAAGCTCAGGTTGCCGATCTGTGGCAAGTCGAGGAACCTTCCTATCTGGAAGTTATTTATGTTGATGTTGCCTGAGTAAGATGTTGAGGCATTTTCCGGGAATTTCATGTTGACATCACTTACAATCGTTCCCAGGTTGGTCTGTATGGTTCCATAGGTTACAAAATCGGTAATAAAGCCGGTGAAACTTCCCTTGAACTTCAGAAAGGTAAGTTGGTTAAGCCTGGGCTGATCGATTGTTCGCAGGTAAGGCACAAATGACACCGCATCGCTGTAAGTAGTTTTGAAGTCCTTTGCTTCAAAATCAATATAGGTTTTATTCAGATCGGGTAGTCCCTTGAGAGATATGCTGCCATTCAGATAAGTATTTTTTCCTGCCTCGATCAGTACACTTCGGGCACTCAGATTATCGACGGAGCCCGTGATGTTTCCCTTTACCCTGATATCCGTGTTCCAGTCTTTGAGCGCAGGCGCAAAAAAGGCTATATCCTCGCTATGGATCACCGATTCCTGGAACCTGGCTTCCATACGGACCTTCGAAACATAGCTTTGCATATCGTCAAAGGCATCATAACGCATGGCATAGAAATTCTTCAGCCTGCTGCGCGGAGTGCGGAGATCAAGGTCTGAAAATTCCATTCCCTCCGGGTACATTTTCATGTCAGCCTGCAGTTTCCTGATCTCGAACCCGCTTCTCTCCCGGGTGGTGAGATTTACATCTGCAGTTACAGTATCTGCATCCCACCTGATATTATCGAATCTTCCGTTGATTTTTGCAAAATTGATGTGTGCCGGATCGAAATAACTATAAACCTCGCGATCAACCTGCAGGTCACTCCGGAAGTTCCCGTTTTTTATAGTCATCCTTGTCACACTCAGGTCCCATCCCGCAGGGTTCCATTTTAAGCCTGTGGAATCCCGGTAAGCCTTTACGGCTTTTGGTCTTAATGAATCCGGTCTTTTACCATCGTAATTGTAGATGGTAAAGACCGGCTCATCAATATTGATGTTCCGGATATGGATCTCTTTGTTGTTCAGATCAAATTTATCGGCGTTAAGGTTGAAAGTACCGAGGCTGAGCAGCATGTCTTCACCCCGCCAGCCATCCTGCTGGAGAAAGCGGATATTCGATAACTCAACTTTTTTAAGGCCAAGGCTTATAGACTGCGTGTCGGCACTTTTTGTCGGGCTGCTGAAAAAATCAGCAATAAACCTGTAGTTCCAGACCGAGTCCTGGCGTCTTAAGTTTACCTGGGCGTCTTCAAGGCCAATATAGCTGAGGTCGATGTTATCTTTCAGGAAAAACCAGTCATTGATATTGACCTTTACGGTACCTGCGTATAGCAGGGTATCCTGTTGAAGGTCCCTCACCAGGGTACCTTCCAGTAACATCTTGTCAAAAAGAGAAAAATCGACGTGTTTGATTTCGACAGTGGTTCCCAGGGATTTTGAGAGTTTTTGGGTAACCTGCTTCACCAGCCAGTTTTGGACAGGAGTTGTTTGAATAGAAACCCATACCAGTAAGATCAAAGCGATCAATACCAGCACCGTGGTGCGGAATATTTTCCAAAACTTTCTCAGCTGCTGATTATTAGGTGTAAAAGTAGCAAATCATTGGTGCATTAAACATTTGTAATTTCTTTAATTTGATCACATTACGTTAACAAATCATGCTGATGGTCCGCCGTACATGGCTGTCTCGGTCTTCAAAAAAACAGCAGTAAAGAATCCTTTACTTAATATTTCATTTAGGACCAGTGGCTTGAGTAAAAGTTTAAATTGCGGTGCATTCAAACATTTTCATATGAGATTAACCTTCGTAGCAGGTATTATATTGTTTCTTAACACGTTTTTAGGCTTATCGGTGTTTGCACAGGTTAAACCGGGTAGTAGCGCCGGGGTTAAACCTGTCATCGTAATTCATGGGGGTGCCGGTACCATTCTGAAATCGCAGATGACTCCTGAAATGGAGACACGATATATTGCCGGGCTGGAAGAGGCGCTCAAAAAAGGATATGACGTTTTGCAGAAAGGAGGCACCTCACTGGATGCAGTTGAAGCTGCTGTGATGGTGATGGAAGACAACCCGCTGTTCAATGCAGGAAAAGGTGCAGTGTTTACGAATGAAGGTAAAAATGAGCTTGATGCGGCAATCATGAACGGAAGGAACCTTGCCGCCGGCTCAGTGGCCGGTGTCACCGTTATCCGCAATCCGATTACGGCTGCACGTGCGGTGATGGAGAAAAGCGGTCACGTGATGATGGTTGGGCCGGGTGCCGAAAAGTTCGCCAGCCTGAATGGTATCACGATTGTTGAACCTTCCTACTTTTATACCGAAAGCCGGTGGAAAAGTTTGCAGAGGATGCGGCGTGATGATTCTCTTAAGACTCAGCTTGATCATGCAGATACCTCGCTTAAGAAGAAAACCTCCTATTCTCATCCGGAAGACAAAAACTGGAAATATGGTACAGTCGGTGCAGTGGCGCTTGACGTAAAAGGAGATCTCGCAGCGGCAACAAGTACCGGTGGAATGAGCAATAAGAAGTTCGGGCGCGTAGGGGACGCACCGCTGATCGGCATAGGAACCTATGCTAATAATGCAACCTGCGCCATTAGCTGCACTGGTTGGGGAGAGTATTTTATCAGGCTGGGTATGGCCAAAACCATCAGTGATATGATGGAATTTGGCAAGTTCAGTTTAAAAAACGCTTCCGAAGAAATGATCATGAAACGATTGCCGGCGCTTGGCAAAACAGATGGTGAACTGGCTGATGGGGGATTGGTAGCAGTTGACAAAAATGGTAACATTTCAATGCCATTCAATTCTGCGGGTATGTATCGGGGTTATATTGACAAGGACGGAAAGATGGTGATCCAGATCTATAAACAATAACAACAGTCACGGTAGCTGGGGATTTACACGTGATGGCGAAGTCCGCTCTCGCGGTTAAACTTGTCCGACTCCCCTAATGGAATGGATAAACTCCGCCAGTCTTTTCCCAATATCATTTTAGCGATGTAGATGATTTGGCCCGCATGATTGGGATAGTGGCTGATCTGCCTGTTGATCGCATCAATCACCAACAAAGGTTCAGTCCTGATGTGGATCGTCTTTAGCAGATCATCCGCCCTGAGCGAACGAAGGGTATTGAGAAAGCAATCCCAACCCTGGTGCCATATCCTTAAAAGATGATCTTTGGAAAAACCCTGGTCATTGAATTCAAGATCCCTGCTTCGCCAGGGTTTTTCTCCATCTTCTGATAAAAAGTTTGTCCACCGGCTTAACATATTTCCGCTCAGATGTTGGATAATTATAGCAATATTATTGCTTTCAGGATTGGGCCGGAAGTGGAAATCCACTTCATTTAATCCCGCCATAGCCCTTTCTGCCAGGTCACGATAAAGGCTAACTCTTGCCACTGCAGATTCAAGAAATAGTGTACCAACGTCCATCATGACTTCATTGTAAAGTGGTCAATAATAACAAGGCTTTTTCACTCATCCATTACAGGTAGATATCTTCGATAAACAGGAACTCCGGCTGAGCCTCATCCATTATCAGGATGGATAAGATGTCATATTGCACGTTTTGCCATCCGGGATTCAGGTAAGCAAAGGTCGATCCTGCTTTCAGCATCGATTTGATCTTTTTATTGGAAACACTCTCCTCAGGATATCCAAAAGTTAAGGAAGTACGGGTTTTAACTTCGATGAAATGCAGTACGCCAGACCGTGCCGCAATGAGGTCTATTTCAAAACGGCGATATCTCCAGTTGCAGGCTATAACCCGGAACCCAAGATCCGCTATATAAACAGCAGCCAGCTCTTCCCCTTTTTTCCCCGTTACGATATTATCCCTCATCACAGATTGTTGTAATATTGCCTCTCAATATGGAAAATACAAAGAAAATTTATAAGCTTGAAGGTAGGATTCAACACTATGCATGGGGAGGTCACGAATTTTTGCCTGCCCTGCTCCAGGTGCCTAACCCCACCAACAAACCATTTGCTGAATATTGGATGGGTGCCCATATTAATGCCCCGTCTATGGTAACGCTTTCAGAAGATGAGAAAACACCACTGAACGAGCTTATAGCGCGTGACCCCGCCATGTTGCTGGGTGAGGCCGTGGCAAAGGATTTCGGAAGGCTACCATACCTGTTTAAGATACTGGATGTAAAGGACATGTTGTCGATCCAGGTACATCCAACCAGGAAAAACGCAATCAAAGGATATGAAGAGGAAAACGCCCGCGAGATTTCCCTGGATGACCCTAAGAGGAACTATAAAGATGATAATCATAAGCCGGAATTGATGTATGCGCTTAGTGATTTCTGGCTATTACATGGGTTTAAAACACCGGAAAAACTGCAAAAGATTCTCGGGAGTCAGCCAGAGCTTGGTTCTCTGCGTTCCGTTTTTCAAAAGAAAGGGTATGATGGGTTGTATCGTCATGTAATGGAAATGGACCAGGCTGATGTGAATAACCTGCTTCAACCATTACTTGACCGGATCATACCCCTGTATGAGAAGGGTATGCTACTGAAAAACGATGAAAATTTCTGGGCGGCCCGTGCAGCAATCACATTCAATGAGCCAGGTAAAATAGACAGGGGCATTTTCTCCGTTTATATATTTAACCTCGTTAATCTTAAACCAGGCGAGGCGATATTCCAGGACGCCGGTCTTCCCCATGCTTATCTCGAAGGACAGAATGTGGAGATCATGGCAAACTCGGACAATGTTTTAAGGGGAGGACTTACGCCTAAGCATATCGATGTGACAGAACTCATGAAACATGTGAAATGCGAACCGCTTGTACCCGCTGTTATTCTTGGCATTCCATCTGGTAATGAAGGCGAACAGGTTTTTCTGACCCCCGCAGACGATTTTGAGTTGACAGTGATCCAATTAAAATCCGGAGAACTTACGCAGATGGAAGTTAAAACCACTGACATATTTTTCGTGTACAGCGGTGCCGTAAAGATCACCGATGGTACCAATAAGATAGGCAGAGACTCGGGTGAATGTTTTATGGTGATGAGTAATGCTACTATTTCCATTGCTGCACCTGTGAACTCTGTTATCTTCCGGGCAACGGTACCTGCACGCCGGACAAACTGAATCCAGCCCCAGAAAGGGTTGGATTTAACCACTCATTTACTCTATTTTTGCTCTTATTTTTAAGTTATGAAATTGAACAAATCACTAGTCTGGACTTTTATCGCTATCGTGGCTGTTTCGGCGCTTTACAGGATTATTCCTAACAGGCCTGAAGGATTCGCTCCGCATATGGCACTTGCCTTGTTTGGAGGAGCAATCATTAAAGACAAAAAATGGGCATTCGCTCTGCCATTGTTTTCCCTGTTTATCTCCGATCTGCTTTATCAATTGCTTTACATCAGCGGGATGACCGACAGGCAGGGTCTTTATGCTTACCAGATCCCAATGTATTTGTGTTACGCCGCCATAACTATTTTCGGATTTCTATTGAAGAAGATCACTGTTTTCAAGGTCGCCATGTTTGGCACGGCTGGATCCGTCCTTTTCTTTTTGCTTTCAAATCTTTTTGTTTTGCTGGGCGGTTTTGGTTTCGGGAGACCAAAGACTTTTGAGGGCCTCATGCTTTGTTATAACGATGCTTTATTGTTTTATCGTGATTACGGTTTGATTCCCGGGTTTGTTGGGAATGCACTTATAGGTGACCTGTTTTTCACTGCGCTGATTTTTGGCGGATATTACCTGGTCAGGAAGATGTTTGTTAGCCGGGATACACATGTCGGGCTTGCTAACTAGAATATGATAACATGAGTTTGTTGAATATATAGAAATGAAAAAGCCGGATATATTAGTCCGGCTTTTTCATTTTTATTCTGCCACTCACTCATCAGATTCCTGCTACCCCCGATTCGAAGCCGGAGTCAACTGCGAGGTTATTGCCATCGGCTGCTGAGGTCGCCAGGATATCACACCTGTTGTTATAAGGATTATCGGCATGACCGCGAACCCATTCGAAGCGGATATTATTTTTTTTCGACAGTTCATAAAAACGCCTCCAGAGATCGCTGTTCTTTTTCCCCCCGGCGAAATTTGTTTTTATCCATTTGTTGAGCCAGCCTTCTTTAACTGCCTTTACCACGTACTGGCTGTCTGAATAGATCACAATATTGATTCCTTCCTTTGTCAGGGCTTCCAAAGCCGCGATTACCGCCATCAGTTCCATCCGGTTGTTGGTAGTTCTTTTAAATCCCCCGGAAAGTTCTTTCATCTTGCCATTCCAGTTGAGGATGGCTCCGTATCCACCGCGTCCGGGATTTCCCCTGGAAGAGCCATCCGTGTAAATGATGAGCTCATCCGGCCTGCTTTTATGTTCTGTCATATTAAAATCGAAAAATTTGAATTGGCTTGAATCCCGGATTTTCTTTCTATCGTAGTTAAGGTCCAATAATTGCATGGAAAAACGGAAGTCTTACGGCATTCCAATCTTTTAAATCTTCTAAAAATTGCTGTCATGAAATTCAAAATGCTGCTGCCATTGCTGGTTATTACCTTTTGCCTGTCCTGTCATAAGGATGATCAGGTAAAAGTAAAACAAGATTCGTATGTTTTGCCCGGTGATCGTTTTTTTCCTGAAGGGATCGCCCTTAATAGCAGGGCAGGGGTCTTTTACACAGGAAGCACTATATCAGGTGATGTTGTGCAGGTGAATCTTGAGACCGGAGTTGCAGATTTGTTTTCATCCGGGGCGAAAAACGGAAGGACCTTTGTTACAGGTATGAAACTTGATTCAAGGGGTCGTTTATGGATCTGCGGTGGTCCCACTGGTATCATACAGGTTTTGGATAAAAACGGTAATGTTATCAAAAGCTGGGACGGTAAAGCCCTGTTTGGTGCAGGTTTTATCAATGACTGTGTAATCAGCGACGGATATATATATTTCACCGATTCACAGGTGCAGAAGATTTACCGCGCAAAAGTTTCGGATGAGCAGCCAGGAGACCCTGAACAGTGGCTCACTTTCACAAATCAACAGATACCATATGTAACGGGAACAAATGCCAACGGAATCGAAGTGTCCCCGGATGGTAAGTATCTTATTATGGTTGTTTCCTCATCCGGCAAATTGTACCGGATCGCTAAGGGAGATAAGTCCATTGCGGAGATCGTTCTAAATACATCAGTGGCTTCCGGTGATGGTTTATACCTCGATGGCAATACATTGTATGTATCAAGAAACGCCACCAATCTTGTCTTTCCCGTGGTATTGAATGCTGCGTTGACGCAGGGAACAGTTGGAACCGGCTTTGGTGAAAACCTGAACTTCAATACCACGCTGGTGAAAGCCGGAAAATATCTGTTAGTGGTAAACGGGCAGCTGAACAGGCGCAGCGGTACTCCGCCACCGGTTTTGCCGTTTACCGTTTCAAGAGTGGAGATTCCTTAACAAGAGCGGAGGGTCCTTAACAGCTTGCTGATTTCTTAACAAGCATGGAACTCCTCAGGAACAGTGGTGATCCTTTATAAAATGCCGGCATCGCCTTGTTTTAGGTGCGGCTGAAATAATACCGATCATTCAGAAAGCATATTCTTTACCTCAGGTGTAAAGGATATGCTTCCTGCATTATACCTGGAACACACCGGTATGAAAGCTTTCCATAACGGGGTTATGGTTTGCTGCATTCAACGATTCAGAAATCAATTTCCTGGTATCGGCAGGATCGATGATTCCATCTACCCACATCCTCGCAGCAGCATAATATGGGGAGTTCTGCTTTTCGTACATTGCTTTGATTTCTTCAAGTAATTTTTGTTCTTCTTCAGCAGTTACTTCTTTGCCTTTCGATTTCATTCCGGCAACCTGTATCTGCAGTAGCGTTTTGGCCGCCTGTTCTCCACCCATTACCGCGATTTTTGCAGAAGGCCAGGCGAAAATAAATCTCGGATCATAAGCCTTCCCACACATGGCATAATTTCCGGCGCCATAAGAGTTGCCAATGATTATGGTAATCTTAGGCACAACGGAGTTAGCGACGGCGTTAACCATTTTGGCACCATCTTTAATGATGCCAGAGTGTTCACTTCTTGATCCCACCATAAAACCAGTAACATCCTGTAGAAATACGAGCGGGATTTTTTTCTGATTGCAGTTCATGATGAACCGGGCAGATTTGTCTGCACTGTCATTGTAAATGACTCCTCCCATTTGCATTTCGCCTTTCCGGCTCTTAACTATTTTACGTTGATTGGCAACAATGCCTACCGCCCAGCCATCGATGCGGCCATAACCACAGATGATCGTTTTGCCATAGTCTTTCTTATACTCCCCGAAACTACCGTTATCGGCTATGCGTAAAATGATATCGAGCATATCGTAAGGCTTTGTTGCATCCTGTGGAAACAGCCCGTAGATATCTTCAGCCTTACCCATCGGTGGTATCGGTGCGATACGGTCGAAGCCTGCCTTTGGCTTAGTGCCCATTTTATCAAAGATACTTTTCACATGGTCCAGGCAATCTTTCTCGTTGTCAAAACGATAATCGGCAATACCCGAAATTTCGGTATGTGTTACTGCTCCACCCAATGTCTCCGAATCAACATCTTCCCCGATAGCGGCTTTAACGAGATATGGGCCGGCAAGATAAATGGACCCATTCCCTTCTACCATCAATGTCTCATCGCTCATGATCGGGAGGTAAGCGCCTCCTGCCACGCATGGACCCATCACAGCCGCGATCTGTGTGATGCCCATCGCGCTCATCCGCGCGTTGTTACGGAATATCCGGCCGAAATGTTCTTTATCAGGAAATATCTCATCCTGCATGGGCAGGTAAACCCCGGCGCTGTCCACCAGGTAAACCACCGGCAACCTGTTTTCCATGGCTATTTCCTGTAACCTGAGATTTTTTTTGCCTGTAATCGGGAACCAGGCACCGGCTTTTACCGTTTGATCATTGGCAAGGATAACGGCCTGCCTGCCTTTTATATATCCTATCCCTGCGACCGTACCACCTGATGGACAGCCACCCTGTTCCGCATACATTTCGAAACCTGCAAATGCACCAATCTCCACAAAAGGTTTATCAGCATCACAGAGATAGGCGATCCGCTCGCGTGCAGTTTGTTTGTTTTTTTCGTGCTGTTTGTCAATCGCCTTTTTCCCACCACCCAGGCTTACGTCTGATAACCTTTTCTTTAATTTACTGAGCGAAGTTTTCATCACGTCTTCGTTCCTGTTGAATTCAATATCCTGGTTCATTCTTTATTTTTTACTTGATCTTACTTTTCCCTTGTCATTTACGTGTTAAAGCGAAACGTTCTATTGATTGTTCGCCTTCTGAGGGCCTGCTTTTTTGAATACGTTTCAATATTAGCTATTAAATCAAGATTTTGCTATTTTTAAGCTTCGATGTCTTCAAAAAAGTATCTCTGGATCGTCCTGCTCAGCCTGTTTGCAGCAATCAAAGTTTTCTCCCTGTATCCTGACCTGGTGGAAAGATATTATTCAGGTATGATGTATCCGGTAATCAGTGCCACTCAACGCATTCTGGTTGGATGGATCCCATTCAGTATTGGCGATATTTTTTATGCACTCACCGCTTTATTCCTAATCGTTAAAGTGTACCGGTTTTTCAGGATCATTGTCAAAAAACAGGCCGACCGGTATTTCTGGTTTAACGGTCTCAGGCAGGCAGCTTTCTTCAGCTTATCGGTTTATGTTTTATTCAACCTGCTATGGGGAATGAATTACAACCGGAAAGGGATCGCCGATCAGCTTCAGTTGCAGGAGGAAATTTATGTTAAGGAAGATCTGCTTGCTGTGGTTGATCAACTCGTGGAAAAGCTAAATGAATATGATACGATCGGGAGCATCAACCGCAGGTTTATTGGCGTAAAAAGAAACCTCTTTACCGGTGCGGCTGAAGGCTATGATACCCTTGCGCAGTACAGGAAACAATTTGTATATCGTTTTCCTGCAGTAAAACCATCACTATATAGTTATCTCGGCAACTATCTGGGTTTCACGGGTTATTACAATCCTTTTTCAGGCGAAGCCCAGGTGAACACTACCGTTCCGCTTTTTGTCCAGCCTTTTACTACCTGCCATGAAATTGGTCACCAGCTGGGTTATGCGAAAGAAAGTGAAGCGAACTTTGCGGGCTTTCTTTCAGCAAAATCATCATTGGATCCGATTTTCAAATACTCCGTTTATTTTGAAATGTATTTGTATTCAAGAAGATACATTTATAACCTGGATAGTAATCTTTTGAAGGCCTATGATGCCCGTCTTGGCAAGGTGGTTAAATCAGATTACCGACAGCTGAGGGCGTTCTGGAAAAAGCATGAGAACCCCGTAGAGAAACTGGTTGACGTAGTATATGGGCAATACCTCCGTGCCAATCAGCAACCTTCCGGCAAACTCAGCTACAGTGAAGTGATCAGCTGGCTGATCGCTTACTACAAGAAATATGGTAAAGAAGCCATCTAAAACTTATTCTTCCACATCATACTTTCAACCGGTTTATTTGGCTGACCGCTATACTTTGCATCTTTCTTGTTGTTGTAACTGATAATGATCTCACCGTCTACGGGGAAATAGATGAGTTGACCCACCGGCATACCTTTATATATACGAACAGGTTGTTTAACGGAGATCTCCAGTGTCCAGTTACCACAAAATCCAACATCTCCCTTACCCGCAGTGGCATGTATATCTATACCCAGGCGACCGGTGGATGATTTGCCTTCAAGAAAGGGAACATGCGCATGCGTTTCAGTATACTCTTCGGTTACGCCAAGATAGAATACATGCGGTTGCAGTATGAAGCCCTCGTCGGGAATTTCAAAGTGTGCGATCTGGTTATGTTTTTTTGCATCCAGCACCTCGTCATTATATTTTGCGAGCCATTTGCCGAGATGAATATCGTAAGAATTACTACCAAGGCAGGAGCGATCGTACGGCACTATCTTAATGGTTCCTTTGTCTATCTCTTCAAGAATCCTCGAATCGCTTAAAATCATTGTTTAAAAGTTGGTGGTGGTGCTTAAATAGGTTAAAATTGTTTTTCTGCAAGATGCGGCTTAGTTATCTAAAATGAGTTTATTTTATCAACATAATATCAACGCCGGAACCAAGGTCGGTATCTGGCATATCGAAGAACCCGAAGCCTTTTATCTGCAGACCGTCCCTGTTAAACGTGATGTTTCTCACCCGGCCAAACGCCTGCAACACCTGGCGGGCCGTTTCCTTTTGCCTCATCTGTTTAAAGATTTTCCTTTATCAGAAATAATTATTGCAGATACAAAAAAGCCCTACCTGGCAGATGAAAAATATCATTTCTCCATTTCGCATTGTGGCGCTTACGCAGGGGTCATTGTCAGCAATGCAAACAGGGTAGGGATCGATATTGAAATTGTATCACCCCGCATTTATAATATCGTCCACAAGTTTGTGAATGAAAAAGAAAAGGTCTTTTTGGAAGAATGGGAGCCGTTAACCTTAATGCATCTGCAGCTGACCACGATCATGTGGAGCGCAAAGGAAGCACTTTTTAAGTGGTATGGCCTCGGCCAGGTCGATTTTAAAGAACATATGCAACTCAGTGGACCCGTTATTTTTCTGCCCAATGAATGGATAGAGTTGCCCTTTACATTTTACAAGGAAGTAAATGTCAAGGTAAAAATAATGGCAAAGGTGTTTGGGGAGATTGTTGTAGCGTGGGTAATTACATGAAGAAAGTTATGAGTTGAGAGTGATGAGTGATGAGTTAGTTATGAGTTTACTTACTCGTCGGTTCCTAAGAGGTTTTGATCCAGGTCGCTAAGTAGTTCCATATCGATCGATTCTTTGCCGGCTATCCCCTCAATGGAGCCGATGATGTGATCAGAGTTGAGCATGGCGCGGTCAAGTTGTTTTTCACGGTTCTTCCATAGTTTTTCCATCACCTCTTTTTCTTTTTGCATCGATTGCTGCATGTTTCTAAAAACTTCCCGGATGCTTTTCCATTTGGTTGAAAACTCCTGGCTGGTCATGTAATCATAAAGCAATTGGATCTTATCTTCTTTGCCATCCTGGGCTTTTGCTATGGAATGGATCCTTAACAGTCCCTCCCGTAAAGAAGCTGTCAGTAATTTGGTATCGCTGAATCCGCAGATCCAGACCCCATCCCTGAACTCGTACCTGTCCTCAAGTTTGTCGGGCATTACCTGCGAAACCAGCACGCCTATATCTGCCCCGGCCCTCACCATGTCCTGTTTCAGTTTATCGACCCATTCTTTACCCCATGTGGCGGCTCTTTTACTTTCAAAAAGGATTTTACCGCATTCGGCCCCGAAGCGGTTCCTTACAATAAGCAGGCAGTCACCGCCCCGTTTGCCTTTGGCAACTTCAGTTACTTTATCGAATGGAAAGGCGTTTGCCAGGAGATCTTCCAGCAAGAGCTCCAATACTTCTCCCTGTAGTTGGGTGGAGCCCTGGTCGGCTTTTCGTTTCATTTCCTCGATCAGCTTTTTCTGCTGTTCCATCTGGACCTCCCATTCTTTTTTCACGAGCTCAAAGCGTTCGCGCTCCTGCAAAAGAATTTCTTCCTGGATCTTTTTTTTATTCTCAAGGAGGTATTTTTCCTTGTCGTTTTCGTGGTGGCGCTGCAGTTCTTCCATGCGGCTTTCAAGCCTTAATACTTCCAGTTCTTTTACTTTGAGTGTCCTGACCTGGTTCTCCGAGTCGGTAATTTTTTCCTGGAGCACCCGGATCTGGTTATCGTTTTCCTGGAGGATCCGTTTGCGGATCTCCTCCTCTTTTAAGCTTGTGGCCTGTTCAATTTTCTGCCGGGTAATAATTTCCTGGTCCGCCAGTTCCTTTTGGGTTGCTTCGAGCTGGAGGCGGATATCATTTTCCTTTTTCCGGTATTCTTCGTCCTTCTTTTTTTGAGCTTCGATCCATTTAGCCTGAAACTCGTGCTGCACTTCTTTCCGGATGGAGTCCTCCATCGGAAAGCTGTTCCCACATTTCGGGCATTTTATCTCAGTAGCCATTGCTAATATTTTTCGCAAAATACGATTTATTCAGTGAGCCGCCGGAGGGTTGTTTTATTCGGAGTGATTCAAAAAAACTCCGAACTTGATTGTCACCTTAACCTGAAAACTATTACTTTTGCACCCACTTCAATTTTTAGGCTGCGGAGGTGGCGAAATTGGTAGACGCACTACTTTGAGGTGGTAGCGCCGTAACTGGCGTGGGAGTTCGAATCTCCTCTTCCGCACAGAACGAGACATCCGGTTTTTCCAGGTGTCTCGTTTTTTTTTGGTGGAGTTTCTAAGTCTATTTTTTCAGTATGATCCTGAAAGTGGTGCCCTTGCCCGGCTCAGAAGATTTCACGAAGATCTGGCCACTATGATATTGTTCGACTATTCTTTTTGACAAGCTGAGCCCTAATCCCCATCCCCGCTTTTTTGTTGTAAAACCAGGCTTGAATACCTCTTTCACAAACTGCTTGGATATTCCTTTGCCGGTGTCAGATACATCAATCACAACATGGGTTTTGTTTTCCTGGAGATCAACTTTTATTTCCCCCTTTCCTTCCATGGCGTCAAGTGCGTTTTTCAACAGGTTTTCAATCACCCAGTCAAAAAGGGGAGGAGAGATTCTTGCGATCAGGACGTTGGCACCATGATTATCTACTGTAAATTTCACTTTTCCCGGTGCTCTTTTCCGGATGTACTCTACCATACTGTTCACCTGCGATAAAACATCATGCGCTTCAAGTTGCGGGGTACTTCCGATCTTCCCAAAACGATCGGAAACGAGTCTCAGCCTTTCCACGTCTTTCTCCATCTCCTGTACCATCATCTCATTATCGGGATTGTCCTTTAACATCTCGACCCATCCGTGCAGCGAACTCAACGGGGTGCCGAGCTGATGAGCCGTTTCTTTCGCCATCCCTGCCCAGACCTGGTTCTGAACGGACTGGTACCGGCTCGAAAGGGCGGTTATCGTGATAATAATAAATAAGCTTATGATGAGCAACTGCACGAGGGGATAATATTTGACCTGGTTCAGGAGGCTGGTGTGACCATAATAATAAATGTTTCTTTCTGTGGAATCCGAAGGGTTGCTCCATTCAACCGAGCCATTTTCAGATTTAAATTCTTTCATTTTTTTCGCCACATAACCCGGGTCTTTTTTTACCGATGCGGAATCCAGGTTTACATGATCGAGTATCTGACCTCTTTCATCAGTAACAATAATCGGGATGGTTTTATTTTCAGCAATGATGATACCTGCCAGTTTATCGCTTACCCCCGACTGGTCTATCATCAGTAACTTACCGGCTTCTACCCATTGTTCGACCCGGAGTCTTTCCTCTTTGGCAATTTTTTTTGCAAGAAACTGTGAGTAAAATATTGTTCCGCTTACTATAGCTATTGCTACTATAGCGAGTCCGGTACGCCAGTTAAAAAGCTGAATCATGCGCCAATTTACGAACGATCGGGCCACAATTCATTGACGACAGGCCTCATAGGTTTGGATATTAACTTTCTACCTGTATTTTTGGCAACATTTTAGGTTAACCTTTAATCAGTTCAGATCAACTAATTTTTTGTCAGCACTTGTTTCAATAGTCATACTCAACTGGAACGGCCGTTCCTTCCTGGAAGATTTTCTGCCTTCAGTAGTGGCATCGACCTATGAAAATAAGGAGATCGTACTGGCAGATAACAATTCCACTGATGATTCAATAGCATTTGTACGGACAACTTACCCCCAGATCCGGATTGTTCAACTGCCATCCAATTTTGGTTTTACAAAAGGTTATAACGAAGCCTTGAAACTGGTTCAGGCGGATTATTATATTCTTTTGAATACAGATGTTGAAGTTGACCCAGGCTGGATAGAACCAATGGTAAAATTGCTGGATGGCAATCAAAAGATCGGGATCTGCCAACCGAAACTCTTACAGCATACTAACAAAGATCTCTTTGAATATGCAGGTGCGGCCGGAGGATGGATTGACGAATTGGGTTATCCTTTCGCGCGCGGAAGGATCTTTGACTATTGTGAAAAAGATGTTGGGCAGTATGATGAGATCCAGCCAATTTTCTGGGCGAGCGGTGCTGCCATGTTCATCAGGGCTCCGCTTTATCACCGGCTCGGTGGCTTTGAAGAATATTTTTTTGCTCACCAGGAGGAAATAGATCTGTGCTGGCGGGCACAAAGAGCCGGCTTTGAAGTTTATGCATGTCCTGCGGCAGTGGTATATCATGTAGGTGGCGGAACCCTTCCCAAGGGAAATTCAAGAAAAGTTTTTTTGAATTTCAGGAACAACCTGATCATGCTGGCAAAAAATCTCCCGGTTGGCGAGGCTATTATCAAAGTCGGATGTCGATTTTGGCTGGATGCTCTTTCCGCCTGGAAGTCGTTGTTCGCCGGCCAGGTGAAATATTTTTTTGCTGTTGTGGAGGCCCATCTTGCTTTTTTCTATTGGTTACTCATTAAGCGCCGGCACAGTTTATTCCCCGAGACGCGGAAAGGAAAGTTGCACGGATACCTGCACCGGAGTATAGTGTGGGCGCATTTTGTAGAGGGAAAGAAAAAGTTTATGGAAATAGTTCAAAAGAAATCGGATATTTTCAACTGAAACATTATTTTTGCACTGCAATTAACTCGTTATGGATCAAGCACAAGAAAAAGATATCAGGGAAAAAGACTTTGCATATAACTGGGTAAATTCTTCCGTTTTCCTGTTTTACCTCCAGGTGTTTTGTATTATTGCGTTTACATTGGGTGGTTGCTATAGTTTGTACGCTCACCGTTACAAAGGAAAGCCAAAGGTGAATGTTCCGGCAAACACTTATTATACTCCTCAGTATAAATAAATTCGCTTTAAATTTTTGTAGGAATTTCAGGATCCCTATCTTTGCCGTCCGATAAAAAAAACGAATTCAGCAACGAATCGGGATCAACAGGATTCGTAACTGGTTCAAATAAAAAGTTCTTTAATAAACAACGCGGAAGTAGCTCATTTGGTAGAGCACGACCTTGCCAAGGTCGGGGTGGCCGGTTCGAGCCCGGTCTTCCGCTCCATAATCCAAACCTAGTGTTTGGATTTTTTTTGGGCATCCGGTAAAGATTTTGCGGTGAAACACTTGCCGGGTTAACACATTGAAAATTTTTGTCCCATTCGTTTTCGTAAGGGACAGTTACCTGGGTGGCGGAACTGGTAGACGCGCTGGACTTAAAATCCAGTTTCCCGCAACGGAAGTACGGGTTCAACTCCCGTCCCGGGTACTTTAACACCCTCATGATTTCTTGCACGTCAAGATGTTATGAGGGTGTTTTTATTTATTGTCCGGCCGAAATCAACGGTGATCAGCATAGCTAAATCCAATAATTTGGTGGTCCTACAAGAGACCAGACGGTCAGAAGGCATCCCGAATCTGCGATTTAAAATTGTTTATATTCGGGATATGCTTTTCGAATTCGGGCTCAAGAGTAGCCTGTTACTTATATTTTTTGTGCATGGTATAGTCTTCGGTATAATTTTATTGTATAAGGGTTTGATTCGTGCCAGCCGATCCTCGCTCTGGCTCAGTTTATTTGTTTTACTCAGCGCTTTGTATATTGCTCCGTTCATGCTCGGATATGCAGGATGGTACAGCAGACAACCTTATCGGGATATTCTCTTCTATACACCCTTTCAGCAAGTTCTCCTGCTTCCCCCGATTTTATATTTTTCTTTCAAAAGTGTTCTGTATCCTTCCTTTTCGCTTTCTGGCCGGGATTGGTTGCATTTTGCTCCTGCCTTCATGTACCTTATGTACTCGCTAATCATCTTTATTGGAGATAAAATAATAATAGGCGACTATTATTTTTATGCCGATCAGCGGGACAAAGATCTTGATCCCTGGTATCAAGTGGCGGGCTTTTTCTCTCTGCTGTTTTATCTGCTACTATGCCTGAAGCATTACTTCTCTTATAAACGACTGGTATATGACCAGACAAGTTTTGCTGATAGCATCCTGCATCGCTGGTTACAAAGATTTATCCTTGCTTTAATCATATTATTAATAATCAGGGCATTGTTTTTTGTTATCAATCCAGAGTGGGCAGAATTCGGACGGAAATTCTGGTATTACCTGGCCTTCTCGCTTCTCGTGTACTATTTATCCGTCTCGGGTCTCATGCATCTACTTCAGACAGAAGGATTAACCCAGGCAACTTTGAGGTCATTCCGGGAAACAACTGCAGATTCCTCCAATGTGGTTTCCGCCTCGTTTGCTCCGGTCCATCCTTTTGAAACGGAAGAAATACATTCCGGCAAGATAAAAAGTCACTTACTAAAACCGGGCATCATTCCGAATGATAGGCTTTCAACCGTTGCAATATCCCCCGGCTTAAATATCACAGGGGACCTGAGCACTGGTAAATCCTCCTCGCCTGGCGAAGTTCATCCGTCATCATCAGAAGAACTGGCATCCTTCCGATCACAAGTAGAGTCGGTCATGAATGAGCAGAGATTATTTCTGAATCCGGAATTGACACTTTCGGACCTCGCTGCAAAGCTTGATCTCCCTCCCAAAAAAGTATCGCATATTATCAACCAGGTGTTCTTTATGAACTTTAATGATTTTGTTAACCAATATCGCGTCAAAGAAGTTACTGCAAAATTTATGGCTGGTGAACACAGCTTGCAGACACTTTTGGGAATTGCATTCGACTGTGGTTTCAACTCAAAATCAACTTTCAACCGGGCCTTTAAAAAGCACACTCAGCTAACCCCGAAGAAATATCTTGAAAAACTAGCCGGCAAATAAGTGCCAAATCATGATTTGAAGCGACCCGCTCGATGCACCACTCCAACTTTGCCTCAAAAGTAAATAACAATGAAGATCACGTTTGCTCTCATTATATTATCATTTTTTGTTGAAAGTACCCTTTGGTCGCAGGCACCCGCAAAGCTGTCAAATGTTCAAATTAAGAAGCTTGACTCCATCGCTTTACAGGATGTACCACCCGGTGCTCCGGGAATTGCGACCGCTATCATTCAAAACGGCAAAATAATTTACCAAAAAACAGCCGGACTTACTAATCTGACGAACAAAACGCCGGTAACAGCACGGAGCCGGTTTAATATCGCTTCAAATGGCAAGCAATTCACGGCACTCGCCATTCTCGAGTTGATCGAAGAGAAAAAACTTGGATTGGAGGATGACATCAGGACTTATTTGCCCGGCCTATATCCTGCGTTGGGTGACACCATTTCTATCGGGCACCTGCTCACCCACACCAGTGGCATCAGGGATGTTTATGACCTGCTTGCGCTGCAAGGTATAACATGGTGGAAAACATCTATGTCGAATCAGCAAATTGTTGATATGCTTAAGAGGCAGGAGGATTTAAATTTTAAACCCGGTTCAAAATACCTCTACAGCAATTCAAACTACATCCTGCTTGCAGAAATAATCGGAAAGATCAGGGGTATGCATTTTAATGATTACTGTAAACTGATGTTCAAACGATTGGGTATGGCCAGTACATCTTTTGAAGCAAATCATGCTGCAATTCCGGGCGAGATTGCCTTGCCTTATTTCAACTTTAACACCTGGACCACATACGAGTGGCTTTGGGACGCTTATGGAGACGGCAACTTATTCACAACGCTGGAAGACCAGGTGATATGGGAGCAGAGTATCCAGAGAATGCGAAATCGCGGTCTAAAATCAGCTGTCATAAAGCAATCGCAGCTACCTGTAAGTGATGTTTCCGCAGCCTATGGCTTTGGGCTCGAATTTGGACAGTATTATGATCAACCTTACACCTTCCACGAAGGTGCAACCGGCGCCTGGAAAGCTACTGTATTGAGATTTCCAGGATACAATTTGTCTATGCTTACTTTCACCAACAGCGGTAAAGCTATTCCCTCGATGCAAACGCGACAGATGGCTGATGTTGTGCTCAATCTGAACCAACATTCCCAAAAAAAAGTACTGACGCCGGAATTGCCCGGACCTTGGGTCACCCCAAAGGACCTCGAGGGGATTTACCAGACAGAAGCAGGATTCACATTCAGGCTCCAGGTGAGGGATACTGCACTCTTTTTGATGCGGTCCGGAAGAAACGATATCCGGCTTGTTCGCGAAGCAGCGAACATCTTTCATCAATGGAATGATAGCACTTTTAAACAAGAGTTCATAAAAAATGCAGCCGGTCAAATGGAACTTACCGTATACCACACTTCACATTCCCCATATACTTTGTTGAGACTGGAAACGAATTGGGACTCATTCGATCTCACGATGCCCAACGGCGAGTACAAGAACGTAGAAACAAATGTTTCTTTATCCATACGAAACATATCAGGCCTTGAATACGAAGTAGACATCAATGGCGCAAAGAGACAAGGCCTGCTGATTACACGGGAACGAATGTTAGTGGACAATTATCAAATTGAGTTTGGAACTACAGAAGGAACGAGTATCACCTCTCTCAAACTGAACGGAGAGAGGATCAAAAACGTTTTATTCATCAAAAAGAAATAATCAGTTTAAGCTGTTTCCCGGGAGCATTGGGTAAGGGGATTTTTATTAAATGCATATTCGAGCTAACGTCACGAAGTAAGTAGATGAAAACTCCACCCCCGCTAGGGGTACTTCAAATCCCTGTAGATGGTTTATATCAACTATCTGCGAGGATTTATTTTGTTCAGGGCGAAAATAATAACTCGTTATTCTGATAATAGTCTTATTTTTTATCATCATTGTATAGGGAAAGTGCTTTTGATTTTAACGAACAAACTACAATAATTCAAATAAGTCTATGGTATCGGAAATTATCGACCGGGTGGGGCCTAAAAACGAAGGCTATCCATGAGGAGTTTCCTTCCCTTCATCTTATGTATTTTGTGTATAGCCACAGGTTGGTGCGTACACGCTCAATCTTTATCACCCATCAGATTTCATGGTCAGCCGATACTGACGAATGGAATTCCGGTAAAACCGCATGCGCTTTTTTATGAGAATTTCACAGGCGACACAACACAACCACTTGATGAAATTAATAAGTCCAGATTTATTTCCGGTGCCTCTATGGCCGGCACTGAGTTTATAAATAACCGGCAAATGAAGCGAACAAGCCAGGTGGTCTGGCTGCAGTTTCTTGTTTCCAATTCCCACCCTATTGACACGCTCCGCTTATGGTACCGGGGAGGGGTTCACGCATATCTCTCGCTTTATAAAAAATCAGGTTCATCACTCGATGTCTTATCGCATGCGGGTATGTGCTCGGTTGGTCAGAGTGTCCACCTGGATCCCTATTCAATGCGTTTAGAGATTCCACCACTTTCAACTAATCATTATTTTGTCCGGGTAGCAGATTACCTGCTGCTTTTCGATGATATTGCAGGCAGCATACACACAAACGAAACGTATCAAAGCAATCTACTCGATGAAGCCAACAATGCTAAGTGGCTTGCCTTCGTAATGGCAATGATCATAGGATGCCTTACACTGATGAGCATGCACTCGTTCTACCAGTATTATTTAAATGGTGACAAATCGTTTCTTTATTACGCGATTTATGCAGCCTTTGCGTCTTTGTGGATATTGAAGTTTGCAAACCCGCGGTTCAACCTTGGACTAACTCCCGTCTCCCTGCCATGGCTGGCGCATCCCTGGTCTTTTTCATTTTCTCATATCCTTGCCCTTGCCTACGCTCTTTTCTTAACCAGGCTGCTTGCCATTCCGGCTCAACAACCACGGTTATGGCGCATCATCCGTCCCCTGAAGTGGTTGCTTGTGATCCTCCAGGTAATGGTGGTTATACAATTCTTTACCGGCATACTGGTTTCAGGCGCTGCAATGTTCTTTTTGATTGATTCGCTGCCTTCCCTATGTATGGGTATATTGCTGATTATTGCTACGTTACGGAGCCAAAGCAGACTAAAACCTTATTTACTTGTAGGTGAAATCAGTTTGTATGTGATCTCTCTTTCCCCAGTTCATGGCATTTTCTTACTTGGAAACGCATCGCCTCAAATCGCTTCTTTTATCAATTACCCGCCGTTTTTTATGGCACTGGGTCTGTTTGTGGAGTTGTTTTGTTTCTCATTAGCGTTAGCATACCGGAACAAACTTGTGGAGGTCGAAAAAACCAATTTACAGGAGAGTTATACCAGCCAACTGGAAAACGAACTTCTCGAACGCTCAAAAGAAATTAAACATCAAAGCCGTATACTTGAAGAACAACATACCAGTCAATTGAGGTCCACCTATGAGCGGAAACTCGCAACGATGGAGATGACGGCGTTGAGGGCGCAGATGAATCCGCACTTCATTTTTAATTGCCTCAATTCTATAAAACTTTATACGACTGATAATGAGGTGTCAAAAGCCAATACCTATCTCACAAAATTCAGCCGCCTGATCCGTTTAGTCCTGGAAAACTCGCGTTCTGAAAAGGTCACTCTGAAAAACGAACTGGAAGCGCTCCAATTATATCTCGAAATGGAAGCAATGCGGTTTAAAGATAAACTCAAATTTGATATACAGGTTGGTACAAACGTTGAAACCGATGCAATAGAGATACCACCAATGCTTTTTCAACCATATGTTGAAAATGCTATCTGGCACGGACTAATGCAGAAAAAGGCCGGCGGCAATGTCGGAATAAAAGTGTTACAATATGAGGTGGATTGCCTGCATGTTACTATCACTGATGACGGGATTGGCCGCACCAGGGCCGCGGAGTTGAAAAGCAAATCGGCAATCGCAAAGAAATCATTCGGAATGGAAGTCACCAATGAACGGATAGCGCTGATCAACCAGCTTTACCAAACCAATACAAAGGTGGTGGTGAATGATCTTATCGACTGCGAAGGCAATGCGGCAGGCACCGAGGTAGTATTGCATATCCTGCTTTAGCAGGTATTCCAAATAGTTAAACTATTGAGATGTTAAAAGCTATTTTGATTGATGATGAACCGGACTGCATTCGACTGCTTTCATTGCAGCTAAACGAATTTTGTCCGCAGGTGCAAATCCTTGGCCAATACACCAGTAGCGAAGAAGGCTTGAGAGCAATTCAGACACAGCACCCCGATCTTGTGTTCCTGGATATAGAAATGCCTGGAATGAATGGATTTACATTATTGGAACAACTCGGTCCTATATCCTTTAGCTTAATATTTGTCACAGCATATAATGATTTTGCTGTGAAGGCTTTTCGCTTTAGTGCACTTGACTACCTGTTGAAGCCGCTTGACGCAAAGGAGCTCCAGGATGCCGTACGAAAAGCCGAAAAGGGGCAGCGCATTGACCAGCGGCAATTCGATATGCTTAAATCGCAATTATTCAGTGGCCAACATCCTGCAAAAATTGCAGTGCCTTACCAGGGCGGTGTTCATTTTATAGATCTGCAAAACATAGTGTATTGTGAAGCTGATAGTAATTACACAAAGCTTTTTGTTACAACAGGTAAAAGCTACCTGCTGAGCAAAACATTGCGCGAAGTACAACAGGTGTTAGAGGAACGAAACTTCCTGCGTGTACACCGTCAATACCTCGTCAACCTCGACCATATAAAGGTGTATCGGAAAGGCGAATCGGCATATCTTGTAATGCAGGGCGAGATAAATATTCCAGTTGCTAAAAACCAAAAAGACAGGCTTGTCCAAAGATTTGGTTGGCTTTAAAACCCCCGGGGCACTTACACAGAAGAAGGTGAATTTACGGACTCTTCCTGGCTATTGGTGTCAAACCCGCGGGTTTCTTATTTACAATGACACCTGGAAAAGCCGTACTTCTCCTTGCTTAAGATACTTCTCTCAATCAAACCGGCTGTTCACACCGCGTTGTCGGGCTCCCACACTAATATTTATAAAGTGCCTGCATAGTTTAGGGATGTTTGCAGCGTAAACGATGTGCAAACAATCTATTCACCATTCCAACCACCGGCTATGCGAATACCAAAGTGTATACTCCTATTTATCGTATTGTTTCTGCAACAAGTTTCCACCATAGGTCAGCAAGCTGATCTAATACTGTTCAATGGAAAGATATTTACCTCAGACCCTGCACAACTTTATGTTCAGGCAGTGGCAATCAGCGGAAACAAAATACTGGCAACTGGCACAAACGAAAGAGTCGAAAGATTTGGTTCATCTAAAACGGAAAAAATTGATCTGGGTGGAAAAACAGTCATAC
The DNA here is from genome assembly GCF_054461535.1 of Flavitalea antarctica. Classification (NCBI taxonomy): domain Bacteria; kingdom Pseudomonadati; phylum Bacteroidota; class Chitinophagia; order Chitinophagales; family Chitinophagaceae; genus Flavitalea; species Flavitalea antarctica. The sequence goes on along the minus strand of NZ_JBTLQG010000029.1, from coordinate 32,374 downwards.
CCGGCTTCAACGATGCACACAACCACCCTGGTTGGGAAGCCGTAATCGGAAAGTCCTATAGTTATACCGGGTACCTTCAGGAGGGACCAGCAAAGGCAGCTGTGTTAGATTCCGTACGAATGTTGGTTAAAGGCGCAAGACCCGGCGAATGGATTTATGGGCTTATCGGGACTTCGATCTTTTTTGACAGTAGCATGCGTTCAGCCCTCGATAGTATAGCTCCGAACAATCCGGTTAGCCTACAGATCTGGTGGGGTCATGGTCTCACTGTAAATCGCAAGGCGCTGGAAGCATCCGGCCTGTCGGACAGTGATACAGATCCGGTAGGTGGCTGGTTTATCCGCAATTCCTCAAATCTCATATCATCGTTACAACAGAACGCGCAGGCACCTGTTTGGACGGCCAGGTATAAGTCAGACCCGTCAGCGCTTGTAGTCGGGATGCAGTCGTACTCATCGTCTCAGTTAAAAAGAGGGGTTACAACCGTTCAATATATGGGTACCGGTTTAAACAAAACAGAGGCAGATGCCATGCTGAAAGCAAGCAAATTACAGCAACGGGTTCGCATTATTGCATGGCCTCGTTCAACTTCCGAAGGCCGGCAATTGAATGATTGGAATGTAATAGAAACCAAACCTACAACGCTGTCTTATCTGTCAGGAATTAAGTATGTGATAGACGGGTCTCCGGGGGAACAAAATGCCTTAAGGTCGGTTCCATACCCTGGCAAGCCGGGCTGGTATGGCAGACTTAATTATCCAATTGATACACTGAAACAAATATTTAACGAGGCTCTCGAAACTGACCGGCAATTGTTAATGCACATAACGGCAGACAGCAGTTTCGGTATAGTGCTTTCACTGATGAAGGGAATGGCGAGTGCGGAACGGTGGAAAGCAAAACGCGTAAGATTAGAACATAATTGTGTAGGGGAGCCTGGAACGGGTAATATGTCGCAGGCTAACAGGCAAATACTCAAAGAACTCGGTATAATAGTAATGCATACACCTAAATATTGTATGGGTAGCCCCTTGCGGACGCTACTTGATAGTGGCGTTATTGTAGGGATTGCACCGGATGGTATGGAAAATCCATTTGTAGACATTATGCTGATCAACACCGCAGGAGGGAAGCCAACCGAAAACCTTACAAGAGAGCAGACGGTAATTGCCTTTACAAGAACCAACGCGTATGCGGAGTTCAGGGAAAAAGAAAAAGGGACAATTTCAAAAGGAATGTTAGCTGACATGGCTGTGTTGTCCCAGGATATTTTTACTATTTCCGCGGAAGAGCTTCCCGCTACGGAAAGTCTTCTGACAATAATTGATGGAAAAATAGTTTACCGCAAAAGTGTGTACGGGGGAGGCCAAAAATAAAAAAATGAAGCAGCTCAATCATTAAGTTGTTTATTTACCTCTCACCAGCGGGCTGTTAAGAAGCCCTATCCACGTTGACGCATATTTATCAGTGGATCCTTGATGCGGGCTTTTATATCGCGAATCAAAAAGGGAATACCAGTCCCTGTTATAATACACGGCCCATTCGAATAGTTCGAAAGCTTCAGAGGGATCGAACAGAGCCCCCGGCTGATATTTCGCCAGACCACTTTCCGCTCTCTTCTTATCTAATGCGACCTTGCTGTTCGTCCACTCGCTGCGGGTTGCCTGGCCGCTTGCATATGGCAAGACATACTCTACGGATTTCCGTATTGAAGATCCGGTAGATGAAACATAAGAAAAGAGATCCAGGGTGGAGTCAAAACTTTTTGCAGTGATAAAAAAGGCGACGGCTGGTGTTAAGCCACCAATATGATAATGTAAGGCATCTCTTTCCCTCAGATCATTACTGGTTCCGTCCGGATAATATGCAGAGGCGATATACTCTTTAAAGCCATTAACCGCAAATTGTATCATTTCATTGTTTGCAAGTATGCAGCCAATCGAGCCAATAATTTTCTGTCTTTTTGCTTCCCAGTTGTTGTTCGGCGTCCGCGACCTGTGCATTTGCTTAAGGGAAATATCATTGAGCCAGGCTTCCACTTGTTGTTTTTCAGGCTCCGAAAACTGGCTTTTGAAAATGTGATAAGCCCAAAAAACCGGTACAAGTTTATTTTCATTAATGGTATTGCCGTCCGGCAGATAAGTTGACGACCAGCGGATCACGATCATCCTGGCCTTATCCGCAAACCGGCGTTCAGCATTTCCATAGAACGCATAAACAAAGTTGCCCAGTTTCTCAATATCCTTTAGACTTTTTACCGAACTTATGCGTGACTCATCGTTGTCCAGCAAACCCTCGTAATGAATATGGGCCAACGGCTGTATACTGTCATCCACCTGAGTGTTGGCCAACACGAGAATGCTGTCATAAAGGTTTTTTACACGCTTATTGTTTTTAATCCCGGTTTTTAAGTGGGCTAGCTCGATGGAATCAAGGATAACAAGGTCCGTCAGCTGGGCAGGTACCCAAAAAGCGTTGAATAGAGACAGTGATAATAAGATTGTCCGGAATAGGAACTTACATTTTTTAGCGTTGGTCATGATAGGAAGCAAATGTATTTGAAGATAAATTTATTAATTGTTTCTGGCAGACCGTAGCAATTAATCATCTTGTTACCTGCGCTTAATAAGCATTCTTTTGAGGAAGATGTAACAGAATTTCGTTATATTTCATTCACACTACTCGGTATGAAAACAGCTCTATTCATTGCGTTGATTTTTGTATGCTCCAACTCAGCGGGCCAGGAATACAGGGACCGCATAGGCTTTACACTTGAAAGTATCGCAGACCTGGAGATTGGCTGGATAAAAATCTATGACTATAGCGCACAACCAAAAGGAAAACAACTTGGCAATAGAGTTTACAGCGCCCGGCAGATAGGAAACAGTCAGCACTTCATTGAATGGATGCAAAAATCATATCAGCCAAAAGGATGTTTAGGAGATGCCGGCTACTATCAGAATTACATACCAAAATTCAGTGGAACCAATAGCAAATTGGGGAACGCGATTAACACCCATGCAGCAGCGCTGCCACATATGTATGGTGCCTATTCTAAAATGTATATGTTTCTCAAAAAGGACGCGGCGGGAAAATTTGTTCCGCAGAACAACTTCGGGGAGTTTTGGCAGATCGAAGCTAACCAGTTACAGTATATCAGTTTCCCCGTCTCATTTATTTCTGATACTACCGAGTATTATTTCGTACTCCCTGATTATGGGCTAACTCCAAACGGCTATAATGTCCAACACAAGGCCGCGAGCGAACTGATGGGGTTTCACAATCTCAAAAGCATCCAAAACCATAAACGATTTTACATCCCACCTAAAATCATTGGCGACAACCCCCAGTATGTTGTGATCATGACGAAAGACAAGGAATTACCTTTTGAAAAAGTTACCATAGGTGAGTTCTTCAACCAGGCTGAAAAGCAGTTTCCTGGCTGGCAGCAAATCGTGCCGATACCTGCGGATCAGTATCTAGTGGCTCAAAAGAATCTGGCAAGATTGAAAGAAAAGTATAAAAGCAAATGGAATGACGTGGCATCATTGAAGCTTCCCGCCAATCAGCTCTCGTTGTATGATTTTGTACACGCAACTGAAGGCAGGGATGATATGTTCGATAGCAGGGATATCAATGGTAAGCAAACTACGGAAGCCAGGTTCCCGGTTTTGAAAGTAAACAAAGCAAGCAGGGAACTGTGCAAAACCGATCAGCCGCAATGGATTGTTATCAGGTGGACCATGGGCATGCCTGAACAGGCGTTTAATAAACACCTGCACAAATCAATACTGAACAATTTCAATTTTGAATACGTCTATAATTTTTTCTTCGATGAGGCGAAAATTAAGGGACAGATATACAAGCCATTGCCAATGTGAAGTATGAAACATAAATAGAAGCCTGGTCCATTAACGATCAGCGACCGGAAGATTTCAATTGTTTGATGCAATCATTCACCATTTGGATTGATCGTTTGCGAAGTTCCAGGTTCCCTTTGTCCATTCCTTTCAATAAGGCCAGGCATTCCTGCAGATAGCGTTCTGCGAAATCGGGTTCCTGCTCTGTAATCTCAGGTGCGTTATCAAAGATGTCAGCATATTTGACTGTCTGCGCTTCCGGACTTATTGCGGCCATTCGCCCAACCTCTTTGTTTTTACGCTTTCGCCGGTTCCATCCCGGGTAGTTTTCTTTTACATATACGTCTGTAAGCTCCACAACCTGTTGTAATGACCGTTCTGCATCTTCAGGTGTAAGCACGCTCATCAGGAAGTTGAATACTTCATCCTTTGTTGTTGGTGTATCTTCCAGCACATCATGCAAAAGGGCGGCTGTCAGCGTGCTGATATCATTTGTATACCCGCGGCAGATTTCCATCACACGTATAGGATGCACTATGTACCTGTCGCCGGTGTATCGTCTTATCTGTTTGTCATGACATTTATCAGCGAAGGCCGTTACCTGTCGCAAAACATTTTCTTCGTTGATCATCTACAATGATAAAATTTATTTCCCGGGCAAATTTTTAAATCCCTGCATACCATGACCAGCCAGTATCACCAATATCGACATATTCATCTGTCACGGTGATCTTTTGCAGATACTTCATGCTTTTATACCCAAGCTGTGTTTCCACTCTCAATCGTAACGGACCCCCATGCGGAACCGGGAGGTCACGTCCGTTCATACCATAAGCCAGGATGGTTTGCGGATGAAAAGCATCCAGGAGATCTATACTGTCAACCCAACCATCATATGAATAAAAGTTTACGAATCTTGCGCTTGGTAATATGCCAGCACTGTTTAATACACTAGCCAGCGGTACCCCGGTCCATTCTGCTATCGCCGACCAGCCCTCTTCGCAGGTATGCCGGGTGATTTGTTTCCGGGCAGGGAACTTTTGGAGCTCCGTCACTGACCAGGTACCAGGTTTCGAAACTCTGCCTTCAATGGATAAACAGTAGTTGGTAAACCTGGCTCTCATGATTGTTTCATAAGCGTTGCTGAAGGATGGCCTGGATGTATCAGCCGGATTTGTGGTTCCGATTGCCGGGAACGAAGAGATATCACTTTGTGTATATTCTTTTACCAGCGACTGACCAGGTAGCAGTGCCCTATGTGCATGATAGGTCAATGCATCGCCCATACGTAAGATATTGCCATAGGTGGGAGGCGGCTTTTTACCACATCCGGGTAATATCAATCCACCGATCGTGGTTAATCCCGTGATGATCACGCTTCTCCTGGTAACGAGTTTATTTTTTCTCATATTGATATGAGGCTTTAATTAGTTAGGGTAAGATGGTCATTGCGTTATTTTCCGAATGTCATTGACTTCATTTGTTTAATAAATCCCGATTTGATGATCATGACGATATGTATGATCACGAACAGAACAAGTAACCCGGAAGCAAAAAAGTGAATCGTACGTGCCGACTGAGCCCCAAAAAACATGGCCGGAAGAAAAGGATAGGCTGCAGTGATTGCCGGTGACATCGTCAGGCCGGTCATTGTAATCAATGGCAGCAGGAAAAAAATAACAAACAGATAGGTTGATTTCTGCAAAAGTCCATACTGCGGACCCCTGGCGGCAGGCGGAATGCGCATTTTCAGATGATTGACAATATCTTTTCGGATCATTGGTCCGTTCAGTTCCTTCGATGCGGGCACCAGGTGTTTTCTCAGGTGTCCACTAAAAATTGCCATTAGCAAATAAATAAGGCCGGTAACAACAAGTATCCAGGCTGTCAGGAAATGTAAACTTCTTCCCCAGCCATTTTGATTATAGGTTTCAAATGTCCTGTTGGCGCTATAGGCCCGGTTAGCGGTACCGGGGAAAAATGCGACTGGCTTTTCCCATCCGCCATGCTTATAATTTTTACTGACCGGAAGTTCAAGGATGGCAGGTGTGAGATTATTGCCTACTTCGCCCCAGTATAAACGTGGATGGCACATGAAGATTACGAAGCCACTGAAGAGTAAGAGCAAAAAGCTGGCAGTGATTACCCAGTGTGTGGTCTTCACCCAGTTTTTATGCTTAAGTAAACTCACCTCGGTTGGTGCGGCGGGGTCCATGGCTAAATATGGTTGTTAATAGTGGGGTTAGAAGACTTATTGAATTTACATTTTTTTTCCCGTGTTTGATGATGTCGCCACCTGATTTCATTTGCCTGGCATTACTGATTGTTTGAATCCTGTAAGTTTTTATTTGAATCCGATAATCATTAATAAAGGGGCTATTGGTATATTTACTAAGCGGATTTCTTGCCCCCCTGATCTTGTCCCTATTTCACAGTCCCATATATTTCAAACCCTTTCATCATATCATCATGATCAAATTATCCATTAATAAACGTTCTTATGAAGTTGATGCAAGTCCTGACATGCCGTTACTATGGGTGATCAGGGACCTCGTCGGCTTAACGGGTACAAAGTTTGGCTGTGGAGTGGCACAATGCGGCGCCTGTACTATCCACCTCGACGGTGAAGCTGTTCGTTCATGTGTAACAAAGGTGAGCCGCGGAGTAGGGAAGGAAATAGTTACCATCGAAGGTTTATCGCCCAACAATGATCATCCGCTGCAAAAGGCATGGCAGGAATTTGATGTTCCCCAGTGTGGCTATTGCCAGTCGGGCCAGCTGATGGCCGCGGCCGTCCTGTTACGGGAAAAGCCAAATCCTGGTGATGAAGATATTGACCAGGCGATGTCAGGAAATATTTGCCGGTGTGGGACCTATCCCCGCGTGAGAAAAGCTATTCATCATGCAGCGTCTATCTTAAACAAGGGAGGTAAACATAAATAAGCCAGGAATTAACCGGAGAAATTTTATTAAAACCGGCGCCATACTTGGCGGGGGACTACTGATTGGCTTCTCTGTACCGTTAGCAGGAAGGGTTGGCAAAAATTCAATAACCGGAATTGCCGGTGGTTTTTCTCCCAATGCATTTCTTAATGTCAGTACCGATAACCAGGTGACTGTTTTACTGACACATGTCGAAATGGGCCAGGGAGTCTGGACAACCCTGTCTATGCTGATTGCTGATGAACTTGATGTCGATATTGAAAAGATAAAGGTTATCCATAGCCCTGCCGGAAAACATTGGAACCATACAATATTCGGCGTGCAGATAACCGGAGGATCAAGCAGTACCTGGTCGGAGTTTGATCGCTACCGTCAGGCTGGCGCAACAGCCCGGACGCTGTTAACACAGGCTGCTGCAAAACGAATGAAAGTTGATCCTGCAACCTGTACTACCGGTAATGGATATGTGATTTCAGGAAATTCAAAACTCAGTTATGGTGAGGTTGCAGAAGATGCCGCCTTATTGAAGGTACCAACAGAGGTGCCATTGAGAAGCAGTGATAAGTGGAAATATATTGGGAAGGGAACAAAAAGACTTGATGGACCGGCAAAAACCAATGGATCGGCTATATATGGCATGGACGTTAAGTTTCCGGGGTTACTCACTGCAGTTGTTGCGCATCCGCCGGTGTTTGGTGGAAAAGTAAAGTCTTTTGATGCAACCAAAGCGAACGCAGTACCCGGAGTGAAACAAGTGGTTCAGATACCTGGTGGTATTGCGGTTATTGCTGAACATTACTGGTCAGCAATGCAGGGAAGAAAGGCCCTGAAGATAGAATGGGACCGGGGTGAAGGTGCAAATATGAATACTGATCAACAGCTGATTAAATATAAGGAGCTGGCAAAAACGAAAGGTCTCCCTGCGGCAGAAAAAGGCAATTCGGCTACTGGCATTTCTAATGCGGCCCGCACTGTTGAAGCCGAATATGTTTTCCCTTATCTCGCCCATGCAGCAATGGAGCCCTTGAATTGTACGGTAAAGATTTCAAAAGATCAATGCGAGATCTGGACCGGTACGCAGATGCCTGCAACCGAACAGGAAGCTGCTGCAAAGATTTTGAAACTAAGACCGGACCAGGTAGTGGTAAATACAGTGTTCCTGGGAGGAGGTTTCGGAAGGCGGGCTACAACATCCGCGGATTTTGTTTCAGAGGCTGTTGAGATCGCAAAAGCCAGTGGCAAATTTATTAAGATGGTCTGGAGTCGCGAAGATGATTTGAAAGCCGGCTATTACCGCCCGTTTTTTGTACATAATGTGAAGGCGGGCATCGGATCCGACGGTCTTCCGGTCGCATGGCACCATAACATTGCCGGACAATCGATAATGGCAGGTACTCCGTTTGAAGCCATGATACAAAAAGGTATAGACGATTCTTCGGTGGAGGGCATAAACAATTCACCGTATGTTGTAGCTACACCGGATCATTACGTGGGTTTACATACAACAAAAGAGGTAGTACCGGTGCTCTGGTATCGTTCAGTGGGCCACACACATACGGCCTACGTGATGGAAACAATGATTGATCAGCTTGCTCACGCTGCTAAAATAGATCCGGTAGAATATCGCCGGGCCTTGTTAAAACATCATCCAAGGCACCTGGCTGCTTTAAACCTGGCCGCAGAAAAATCCGGATGGGCGCGACCTCTACCTGCAGGACGTTTCAGAGGTTTTGCTGTTCATGAATCCTTTGCAAGTTATGTGGCCGAGGTAGTCGAGATCAGTATGGTAAATGGTGTACCTAAAATTCATTCTGTTACCTGTGCCATTGATTGCGGACTGGCTGTTAACCCCGATGGCGTCAAGGCGCAGATGGAAAGTGGAATAATCTTCGCGATTACAATGGCAATGTATGGCGAGATAACGCTGAAAAATGGTGAGGTACAACAAAATAACTTCTACGATTACCCGATCTCAAGGCTGAATGAATCGCCGGAGATAAACGTATATATTGTTGATAGCAAGGAAAAAATGGGTGGTGCCGGTGAATGTGGTGTTCCTCCTATGGCTCCCGCTCTGGCGAATGCAATTTTCGCAGCAACTGGTCAGCGGATCTGTCACTTGCCAATGAATAAAGCGTTGGCTAAGGAGAAAAAAGCCGGGAACGTGAAGGAAAGCTGATAGAACATGTATGTGCCTGCACATGCGAATGTAGAGTTGTCTTCAAAGATTTCTTTACATTCACGTCTCATGAAAAGGGCATTCATTTTATTACACCTGGCTGTGTTTCTTGCAGGATTTACGGGTGTGTTCGGAAGGCTGATCGGAATTAATGCGGGGCTGATAACCTGGTATCGTTTATTCTTTTCGGCAGTTTTTATTTTCCTTATTTTTCGGGTATCAGGCAGGCTCCAGAAAGAAACGCCATCAAATATTCTACGCATTGGCTTTGTCGGTTTCTTACTTGGCATGCACTGGGTGTTCTTCTACGCAAGTATAAAATTCTCAAACATTTCAATCGGTGTAGTCTGTTTTTCCCTGGGAGGTTTTTTTACTGCATTGATAGAACCCCTCATGAACAAGCGTAAACATTCTGTCCCGGAACTTGTGCTGAGTGGACTTACGCTTTGTGGCATAGCACTTATATTCGGGCTTGATGCCACATACCGTTTCGGTATTTTATTAGGTGTTATCTCTTCCCTGATTGTAACGTTCTACACCATATACAATAAGCGGCTTACAAAAGAGTTCAATTCCGCAACCATAACTACTTATACAATGACCGGTGGATGGTTAGGCATATCACTTATCATGCCTTTTTACCTGTATCTCGAGCCTGCACCAACGCTTATACCAACACTTAAAGACACTGGTTACCTGTTAATACTTGCACTTGTGTGTACAGTATTGATGTACCTGATGATCACTGAAGCATTGCAAAAGATTTCTGCATTTACCGTTAACCTGAGTTTTAACCTGGAGCCTTTATATAGTATCGTTCTTGCCATTCTGATCTATAAGGAAAATACTGAATTGTCATGGCCCTTTTATATGGGCCTGACGTTAATCGTCTTTTCTGTATTATTACAGATGTATCGTGTAATGAGATTGAAGCCCGTTTCACATTGATACTGTTACCTGCACGGAAGTTTTCTTATATTGTACCAAACGTATTTGTCTCGCTAACAAATCATCATACAATGAAATCCATACTGATACTGCTGCTCATACTTTCCATGCTATACGTATCCGGCCAGAATCCGCCGCGCCTGATCGTCCGGGGTGATGATATGGGTTATACCCATAGCGGCAACGAAGCACTGATAAAATGCGCAAAAGCGGGGGTGCAGACTTCAATTGAGATCATTGTTCCCTCACCCTGGTTTCCGGAGGCTGTAAAAATGCTCAAAGAGATGCCCGGACTTGACGTGGGTATACACCTCGCGATCACCAGCGAATGGGATAATGTAAAGTGGAGGCCGCTTACTGATTGCCCAAGTCTGAGAGATAAGGACGGGTATTTTTTTCCAATGATCTATGCAAACAAAAACTATCCGGGCAGGGCGGTCATGGAAAATAAATGGTCGCTTGCAGATCTTGAAAAAGAGTTTCGCGCCCAGATTGAGCTTGCGTTGAAATATCTTCCGGGCATTTCACATTTGTCCGCACATATGGCATGTACAAACCTGAACGATTCCAGTAAAGCCCTTGCCAGGCGGCTGGCTGCAGAATATGGGTTGGATATTGATTTAGAAAGATCAGGTGTTAAGTACGTGCGCTACAAAGGCAGTCACAAGACTTCAGGTGAAAAAATAAAAAGCTTTATTGCTATGCTCGATGATCTGAAACCGGGCGAAACCTATATGTTCGTTGATCATCCCGGACTTGATTCACCTGAATTGAGAGCTGTTTCGCACATTGGTTACGAGGATGTTGCAATAGACCGGCAGGGGGTAACCGATTTGTTTACCAGCCCTGTTGTTAAAGAAGCAATCGCAAAAAAGGGGATCAGGCTGATCAGCTATGCAGATTTGAAAAAATAAAATTACTTAATGTGTCTGCCTGTCCATTCACCATCTTTTCCAAATTCGTTGTAACCAAACATGGAGTCGTAACAAATGAAATCGCCGGTGAACTGGGCTTTCAGATCGAAATGATTAAAGATGTTTTGTTGTGCCCTCACATAAAAACCGCACCATTCACTGTTCCTGTCAAAGCACAATAATACATCCTGGGTGGCTTTGGTAATATATCCTGCGAGATTATCATCCTTATCGTACATGTAGAGCCCTTTCCACTGCGGATTTTTGGGATGAAGCAGATTCTGATACATTGGATTGATGCTCTGATTCTCGTTAGGATTGAAAGTCAGATTATTCATTGGATTGATTGCCTGGTTGGCAACCGGGTTCAATGTACTCGTTTTGGTTGGATTGATATTCCAGTTGAACTTTGGATTGATCTTGGAGTTTTTGAACGGGTTGATTACACCATTTGTCTGCGGACTTAAGTTCACATCCATTTTCGGATTATGTTTGGCTACTAACTCCTGGGAGTTACATACCGATGCAGCTAAAATTCCGAGAACAAATAATGGCAGGTAGATCTCACACTTCATAGCATTCCTTTGTGATTAGAAAATAATTTCAGTCAGGTAAGGGATAAGAGGTGGAGGTATTCTACCTTAAATATAGTGATTATGTGTAAATCGTGAATTTCCTTAACCAGACAATTTACCCCCATGCAAAAGAAGGGCCGCGGCTGCTGCAAATTCGTTTTCGCGTTCGCACTTTCATTTGCAAATCAGGCTTCTGCACGAAGCACCTCTAAAGGAGGGCGGTTCAGAATGCCACGGCTGTTGAACAAGCCAATCAGCACAGTAATAATGGAAACCAATAAAAATACAGCCAGCACAGGTAACACGGGCACAGTGAAAGGTGTTTTGAATGTATATTTTGCCAGGGCCCATCCACCACCGAGCGATATCAGGATACCGGCAAAAGCCGCAAGACCTCCCAATAAAAAATATTCGAGGGCAGTAATGATAAGGATCTGTCTTTTTGTGCCCCCAAGTGTTCTCAATAAAACGCTTTCCCTGATTCGCTGGTACTTACTCAACAGCACTGAAGCTATTAACACAACCAGGCCAGTCAGAATGCTGAAGCCCGCCATAAATCTGATCACGAATCCAATCTTATCGAGTATATCGTCCAACACGCTCAAAATTAATCCCACATCTATAATAGAGATGTTGGGGAATGAGGTCACCACTGCCTGTTGAAATTTCGCAGACATCTCTGCAGATGGAATCCTCGTTATCAGGACATGAAACTGGGGCGCTTTTTCAAGCACACCGGAGGGAAATATAACCCGGAAGTTTGTTTGAACACGGTTCCAATCGACCTCCCGGATACTTCCTATCACGGTTGGAATCAGTGCGCCCTGGACGTTGAATAACATCTTGTCGCCGATATTGACGTTGATACGTTTTGCGTAGCCGTCTTCCACAGATATATAGATCGCCTCATCACCAGCTGTTTTTTTTGCGGGCCAGTCTCCTGCGGTGATCTTTTCAGAGTCGGTCAGTGAGTCCCGGTAGGTAACCCTTAATTCACCCTCAAAAGCCCATGATGGGGTTTTGGAATTGGTATCCAGGCGAACCTCTGCTCCGGTCTGGCCATTAATTTCTTCCAGCCTGGTCGTGATGATTGGAACTTCATTGATTACCGGAAGATTAAAACTCCTGGTCAGCGTAGCAACTTTTTCCTTTTGGGCCGTCTGGATATCAAACAGCACCATATTCGGCTGATTGGCACTGGCCGATAATGAAACGCGGTTCAACAAAAGATTCTGAACAAAATACAAGGTGCAGATGAATGATGTGCCGAGGCCGATGGCTACTACCAGTATCAGTGTCTGATTGTTGGGGCGATACAGATTTGCAAGTCCCTGTCTTAACAGGTAACCGGCGCGGTTAGGAAAAAACTTTCTCACTGCCCACATCAGCAATCCGGCCATTGCAGACAAAACAAAAAAAGATACCAGTATGCTCGCGGTAAAAACTGCTGCCCGTTGAAAGCTTTTCATTTGTAGATAGGTAAACCCATATATAAACGCTATGATCAGTATGTATATCAGCCAACGCAGGTAGTCGCGCTTTGGTGTTGTATGTTCAACTGATAATCTTAAGGTGTTGAGTGGCGATACGTTTCTTATTGATACCAGCGGTAACAATGCGAAGAGTGCAGAAATAATTACCCCTATAGCTATACCCTGTGCTATTGCCTTCCATGAAAGATTCACGGAAATCTCCACAGGTAAAAAGTCTTTGAATACCGTAGGCAGTACCTGCTGGATGGCGATGCCAAGGACAGCACCGATTAACGATCCGATGAAGCCGATGGCAACGATCTGGATCAGGAATATCAGGAAAGCCTGGAGGCCGTTAACACCAAGACATCTAAGAATGGCAATTGAGTTTAGTTTTTCTTTGATATAGATATGAATGGAACTGGCTACACCAATGCACCCAAGAAGCAGGGCGATAAATCCAATCAGGGAAAGGAACTGTGTGAAATCTTCAAACGTTCTTCCGGTATTTCTTTTTCTTGACTCAACCGTTTCGAAATCGTAACCATCCTTTTCAAACTTCGGCTCAAGCGTTGTTACCAACTTCTCAACGTCAGTGGGTTTATCGAACTTATAATAAAAATGATAAGAGATACGACTGCCTTTCTGTTGAAGTTTTGTATCAGGAAGATACTTCATGGGTATATAAACCGCTGGGGCAACCGAAGTTGAAATGCCCGTACTCCCCGGTGCTTTGTTCAGCGTTCCTGCAATCATAAATGTAACTTCGCCAACCTTGATGGAGTCACCCGGTTTTGCGTTAAACTGCAGCATCAGTGTTTTATCTACCAGCGCCTCTTGTTTATTGCGGAACTGGGCCGATGCTGAGACTGGTTTTGTTTCCAGTTTTCCATAGAAAGGAAAATCGCCTTCCAGCGCTCTGACCTGCACCAGCCTTGTGCCCCCTGTTTTAGTGAACATTACCATTGAGGCAAAGGACAACTCGTGTGCCCGGCGGTCACCGATAGAATCAAGCATTGACCGGAACTCCGGTGTAACCGGTTTATTGTTATCAATGACCAGGTCGGCACCTATCAGGGTTTTTGCCTGGTTATCTATGTCGTTCTTAACATTATCACTGAGAGAATAGATAGCAACCAATACGCCTATTCCAAGAATGATGGATGATATAAATAAAAACAATCGCGATCTGTTACGTCGGCTGTCGCGCCAGGCCATCGTGATGAGCCAGGCTAAGTTCAGTTTATTTTCTCTCTGCATCTTGAAGTATTAGGGAAATAACCGGCTGTTAATTCTGGTGAACAAGGGTGTCTTTGTCTATCTGGCCGGCGCGGATCTTAATGATTCGTTGTGTGAGGCCCGCTAGTTCAAGGTTGTGGGTCACTATCACCAGTGTGGTACCTGCCTCTTTGTTTAGTTCAAAAAGCAGTTTCACGACTTTATCACTTGTTTCTGCGTCGAGGTTGCCCGTTGGTTCATCGGCAAAGAGAATAGCGGGACTGTTAGAAAAAGCCCTGGCCAATGAAACACGTTGTTGTTCACCGCCGGAGAGTTGTGCCGGGTAGTGATTGATTCGGGCAGCAAGCCCCACCTTATCAAGTAGCTCTAAAGCCCGGGGCCGGATGTTTTTCTCCCCCCTCAGTTCAAGGGGCACCATTACATTTTCGATAGCGGTTAAGGTGGGGAGTAATTGAAAATTCTGGAAGATAAAACCTACGTGTTGATTCCTCACTTTCGCGCGCTGATCTTCATTCAGATTATCCAGCCTGATCCCCCTTAATTCGACCAGCCCGCTGCTTGAACGGTCCAACCCTGCGCATAAACCAAGCAGTGTTGTTTTTCCGCTTCCCGAAGGACCAACTATAGCTAATGTGGAACCGGCCTCTATAGAGAAATTAACATTATTCAGGACGGTAAGTGTTTGCTCAGCACTCTTATAAGTTTTGCTGAGGTTCTCGATTTTTAATATGGTTTCCAAATTGATGTGTATAATTTAGGACGGGATGTTTTATTTTGGTGCCCGCAGATGATAATATCAGGTAAATTACTATTTTTTAAAATTAAGGCATTCTCAACAAGATAAATTATGATCAAAGTATCCGGGCTTGCAATGATTTTGTTTGCATTGATAACATCAGGTTGTGGTAATAGTGAAAAACAGCAGGAGTCTGCCAAAGCAAAAGGTACCGGTGGGGACTCTGCAGTCGTCACGACCACCAAAACAATATTGTTTTTTGGTAACAGCCTTACTGCGGGTTATGGGCTTGATGTTTCCGAAGCCTTTCCGGCACTTATACAGGCAAAGATCGATTCGCTTAAACTGCCTTATAAGGTTGTAAATGCGGGGCTCAGCGGTGAAACCTCTGCAGGTGGAAAAAACCGTATCGGCTGGCTGTTGCAACAAAAGGTGGATGTGTTTGTGCTGGAGCTTGGTGCCAATGATGGTTTAAGAGGCATACCTGTAACCGAAACCGTAAAAAATCTACAGGATATTATTGACAGCGTAAAAACGAAAAATCCCGACACAAAAATGATAATGACCGGGATGCAGGTGCCACCGAATATGGGTAACGCCTATGCTACAGCGTTCAGGAACATTTTTCCAGAGCTTGCAAAGAAGAATAACATGGCGCTGGTGCCTTTTGTACTGGAAGGGGTGGGAGGTGTGCCGGAACTGAACCAGGGTGATGGTATTCACCCAACTGCACCGGGTCACAGGGTTGTGGCTGAAAATATATGGAAAGTGCTGAGTGGAATGTTATGACCCGGGATTATTAAAACTTATAAGCGTATTCAACCCTTCCGATCAGTGTCTTTGATTTCGAATAACAGGCATCCTGAAGTTTAAGGCCATTGTCATCATAGCTGTAATACCATTTCTGGTAATCCCCGGTGCCTTCTTCGGAAACCAGCATGGTTGCCAAATGTTTATCCTCGTATTCAAAAATGTAATCCGGTAATAATTTCTTAGCCCGGTTATTATACCGTACGATGTCTGTGAGCAGATTATCTTCGTCGTAATAGTAGTAGATGGTGGGTAACGGCTGGTTTTTCCGGACACTTTTTTCTTCAGCAACGTTTCCCTTTTCGTCAAGTATAAAGCTGATATAAGTAGTATCTACCCCGTTTTTTATTTTCAGTGCATGTGTCGGTTTTCCCTGTTGATTGTAAAACCATAGATGTTGCTCTTTGCTTGCAGTCTGCCCGGGTGATAACGAAATGCTGGTAATAGACGCCAGTTGGTTAGCCGCATCATAAGCATATTCTGTATTTATTTTGTTGCCATCCGCAGTATCAACACTGCGGATCAGCTGACCCTTTTGATTGTACCAGGACGTGCTTTCAGAAGTGCCTGATAAGGATGTTTTTGTTACTGTTTTAATATAACTGAAATCCGGGCTCACCACCTGCTGGCAGGCAAAGCCTTCTATTGGCTGATTATTCGCGTCAAAACTGGAATAGTCAACTGCTTTCACGCTGTTCTTGCGGTAATCCTGGTGTTTTTTCATCAGGTCCTTCGTAGCAATTATGTCTTTGTAGTAAAACTGGCCGGATGCGGAAAAAGCAATAATAAACAGGAGAAAGAGAAAACAAATAGGTTTCATGGTGCTGATAACGTAAAATGCATTGTTTTAATGCTGCAAGCTGTCCAATATTTTCTGTAAAATAGCCTGTTTCCTTATTTTTAGCTAAAATTTAAAATTAGTGTCCCATTCGAAAGAGAGAGCGGAAAAAAATTGTCTGAATTGTGGTGAAACGGTGCTGGGAAGGTATTGCCACATATGTGGCCAGGAGAATATAGTACCAAAAGAGTCGATATGGGGCCTGGTTTCACATTTCTTCCAGGATATCACTCACTTTGATGGGAAATTTTTTAGTACAGGCAAACTGTTATTTACCAAACCCGGTTTCCTGCCAAAGGAATACCTGAGCGGAAGAAGGGCAAGATACCTCCACCCCATCCGGATGTACGTTTTTTCATCAGCAGTTTTTTTCCTGATTTTTTATTCCGTATTTGATGTCCGCAACCTCGGCCTCAGTAAAAGAAAGCAGGACAAACAACAAATAGCTGATCTGGCTGAAGCGAAGACCCGTGCCCTGAAGACTGCAGCAACAAAAGAAGATTCTGCCCAGGTAGAACGCACTTTTCGGATGATCGGCCAATTACCCATAGATGTAAAGATTGACAAGGATGATATAACCGTTGAAGATGAGCCGGAAAAGGAAGAAGGAACAGTAAAAAACGACTCCACAAAAATCATTATAACACCCAATAACGATTCTACCGGGAAAAAGCGCAGGGTCTACAGGTATGATTCAACCGATACAGTGGACTATGCCAGTCCGGCTGATACCAGTGCACTGGCCGGCAAGAAAAGTGCTGACGACCCCAATGATTCGTCCCGTAAACGGGAGCGTTCACCAGCGAGATCAGAAAAAAGGGGAGGAGATTTTGGCCTGCTGGACCTGGGCAAAGCTTTTACCAATGCTTATGACAGCCGTGCAGAATACGATTCGGCCCAGGCGGCTTTGCCACCTGATGCAAGAGATGGTTGGTTAAATAGACGACTTGCCTATCAGAACATTGAATTCAAACAGCGCTATGGTGACGACCAGGGTGCGCTGATGCAGGATCTGCTGGACAAATTCATACATACGTTTCCTTACCTGTTATTTATCTCGCTGCCGCTCTATGCACTTTTCCTGAAGTTGCTATATATCAGGCGAAAGCAGTTCTATTATGCAGATCATGCACTTTTTCTTATCTACCTGTATATATTCACTTTTCTCCATTTGCTTGTTTTTTTCGGGCTTCGTGCCGTCAAACAAAGCTGGGACTATTGGTGGATGGGGCTTATCATGTTCCTCTTTGTGTTATATGGAATCTATTATGCCTATAAATCAATGCGAAAATTTTATGAGCAGGGCAGGGGTAAAACCATTTTGAAATTTATCCTTCTTAATATTCTTGCATTTACAACCATATCGCTGCTTTTCGCATTATTCTTCTTCATTGCATTGTTAAGGCTTTAATCAAATATTTATGCAAAACGACGCTGTTGCAAGTGCTTTCCTTGGCCTGGTAAAAATCATGGACGAATTAAGGGAACAATGCCCGTGGGATCAAAAACAAACGATCCAGACACTTAGGCCGCTTACTATTGAAGAAACCTATGAGCTGGCTGATTCAATCACAGATAAAGACTGGAAAGGCATAAAGGAAGAGGCGGGCGACATCCTGCTACATATCCTCTTTTATGCAAAAATAGGAACAGAGCAAAATCAGTTTACGCTTGAAGATGTTATCAGGGGAGTCTCTGAAAAACTGATTGCGCGGCATCCTCATATTTATGGTGATGTGACTGTTAAGGACGAAGAGGAGGTGAAGCAAAACTGGGAGAAACTGAAATTAAAAGAGGGGAAAAAATCGGTGTTGGGTGGGGTGCCAAAGTCATTACCTTCGGTTGTGAAGGCCACTCGCCTGCAGGAGAAAGCAAAGCAGGTCGGTTTCGAATGGGACAACCGGGAACAGGTCTGGGAAAAAGTAACAGAAGAGATAGCAGAACTGAAAGAAGCCGAAGCCGTTGGTGATATTGACAAGATCGAAGACGAGTTTGGGGACGTGATGTTTTCCATGGTCAATTATGCACGGTTTTTGCAGATAGACGCCGAGAACGCACTGGAACGTACAAACAAAAAATTTATCAGCCGCTTTACTTCGATGGAGAAAAAGGCCCTGCAGGAGGGCAAAGACCTGGCTGACATGTCCCTGGAAGAGATGGATGCAATATGGAACTCTATAAAAAAACAAAACACAGCCATTGAAGGCCCTGAAAAAAACGCTGTTTAGAACAAATATTTATGTGCTGGTTGCTGCCATCGGGATGTTTATCCTGGGCTGGCTCATCAATAAGTACCTTGTCAGAACTACCTCTGTTATTTATTATTCCCGCGCTATTGAAGATAAGATCCAGGATAAGGAAAAGGATTTTGAAGAGCTGATCAAAGACACGTCATTGCTTCAATCGGTGGTTGATGGCACCTATTCAGAGAAAGCATTCTCTAACCTGCTTTTTGAAAAAAAGCGATATGGGCTGTTTGTATACGACCAGGATACATCATTTGATCACCGGTTAAGATTCTGGAACACGCATCTTATTAAGACCAAGATACTTTGGGAAGAACGTGATACCGTTGCGCTTCTTGGGTTGAGTAGCGGAAAGTTTGTACATGTAAACAGGACGGTCACGCTCAGGGCCGGGAAAAAATACACAGTTGAGGCACTGATACCGGTGCTCACTCAATATTTCGTTCACAATGCAAACTTTACGCGACAATTTGCCGAATATCCCGGCGCCGAAAAATTAGTTGACATCTCACTTCAGCCAACTAACTACCCTGTAAAAAGTCTTCATGGGCAAACGCTTTTTTATCTTGCCGAAATTCCGCTTGATGGCAAGCAAAATAACTGGTGGTCGTTCATATTTGTACTTGGTGGTATTTTCATGCTGATCGTATATGTGCACCAGGAAGCCAATTTTATCTATAGGTTATATGGACTCCTGGCAGGTGTGTCTTTCATGTTTATCACCATATTGGTACTCCGGCTCACGACTTATTATTATCCCGGGTTTTTGAATCTGCGACAGTTTGAGCTATTTGATCCCGCTATTTACAGCTCCAGTTTTCTTTTAAGTTCGCTTGGTGATCTCCTGATCAATTCCTTGCTCTGCTCCTGGCTGATGTTATTTATTAACCAGCGTATTGCAGGATATCCTTTCCGGCCTTTTAAAGAGAAATGGAAAAACTGGGTGTCGGTGATCTTACTCCTTACCATCATGGTCAGCGCCACTTTCGTTTTTGCCGATATACTTCAGAGTCTTGTCTCGGACGCCCAGATATCTTTCAATGTTATCAATATAGAAAACCTCACCCGTTACAGTTTTATCGGGTTCGTAATTCTCGCAACACTTGCTCTCAGCTATTTTTTTCTTGCACAGATCTTACTTACCATTTGCGGAAAACTGATCTACCGGAATTATTATTTCAGCCTGATAATCAGTGCAGCTGTGGGTTTGCTGATTCTTACGTTTACCGAGAACAATGCGGTGGTTGAACTCAACCTCTATGTGTTGCTCTGGTTGCTATTGTTCCTGATGATGATTCAGCAACAGTTGTTTTCCGGACTTCGCTTCAGGCTCAATGTTTCTGAAGTACTTTTCTGGTTGTTTGTCTTTTCATTCTCCATTGCCGCTGTGATCATTTTTGAAAACAGGAAAATTGAATTTGAGGACCGGATAAGATTTGCGGAAAAGTTATCGCTGGAAGCTGACCCTTCCGGCGGAAGATTGCTGAGTATCGCCTTTGCCTACCTGGATAATGATTTTCTTTATCCAAATTATGAACGCTTCAAGGATCCGCAGGAAAGTCAATACCTGCAAGACAGTATCATCAATACAAGTTTTGGTCCATATATAGACAGGTATGATACCAAGATCTATCTGTACGATGATTCTTTCGCCCCATTGCAAACCAACCAACCTGTTTCCTATGATACACTGAACACCATCTTTACGGTTCAGAGCAAAAAGACCGACGCAAAGGACGTGACCTATTATGAAAAGTCTTTTGACCAGGTTTCCTATATTATAAAGAAAGAAGTGAAGGATCCGGACAGTAGCGTTGTCGGATACTTCTTTATGGTTGCAGAACCAAAAAGATATAAAAGCGAGGCTTTGGTACCGGAGCTTTTCCAGGGAACAAAGGAAATGGTGCCAGACAATACCCAGGGTTATTCATATGCGATTTATGTGAACCGTCGTTTGTCAAGGTATTATAATGATTATCCTTTTCCCACTTATCTCGAAGTTTCTGAATTGCCGAAGACCGAGTTTAAGATTGAGAGGATAAAAAATTATGAAGTCTTATGGTACAAAGGGTCGGCAGACAATATGATCATCATTGCAAAAAAGAATGTGTCTTTTCTTGAGGCGATCACCTTGTTTTCATACCTGTTCACGACCTTCCTCTTCCTGCTTGCTTTCTACCGGCTTGGTGTATTGATAGTGAGGAGCCGGCTCAACATGACGGTTCTCCGTTCTTATTGGGAGTTCAGTATCAGATCACAGATTCATAGCACAATCATCATGGTAAGTCTCTTATCGTTCCTGGTGATCGGCGTGGCAACGATACTATTCTTCATAAATCGTTACGACAGGGATCAAAGGGAAAGTCTTACCAGTACCATTAAGATAATGGTCAACGAGCTGGAAAACCGTTTGACCAAGGACAGGGATGTTATCAATGCAATGATGTTGTATAGTGACAGTACAATGGCCGACCTGGAGCGGCTTACTGCTGAGATCACCGAAATCCATGGAACCGATGTGAATTTTTATGATACCCTGGGGAATCTCAAAGTGTATTCAAATGAGTTGATTTATCAGAAAGGCGTACTGAGTGAGAAAATGAATCCGGAAGCCTTCTTCCAGCTCAGACATATGCGGGCGATCCAGGTCATTACTGAAGAGAAGATAGGGCGCACCGATTTTAAAAGCATATACTGCCCCATCAGGGATGAAGATGGCCGGGCATATGCTTATCTCAATGTGCCCTCCTTCAGAAACCAGGGCGAGCTTACCCAGGAGATCTCAAACTTCCTGGTCACTGTTATTAACCTGAATGCATTTATATTCCTGGTGGCAGGAGCTATAGCACTCGTGATCACAAACCGTATCACTTCTTCATTTACCATCATTGGCCAGAAGATGCGGGATATCAACCTGAATAAGATAAACCAGGAGATACAATGGAAGCGAAAGGATGAGATCGGGGAATTGGTTAATGAATACAACAAGATGGTTCGAAAGCTTGATGAGAGTGCGGACGCTCTTGCAAAAAGCGAACGCGAGGGTGCATGGCGCCAGATGGCAAGGCAAGTGGCGCACGAGATCAAGAACCCGCTGACACCAATGAAGCTGAGTATTCAATACCTTCAAAAAGCCATAGACAACAACTCTCCTAATGTGAAGGCTATGACTGGCAGTGTTGCAAATACCTTAATAGAGCAGATAGATCATTTGTCGAAAATTGCATCGGACTTTTCCCAGTTTGCAAATATTGGCAATCCACGGAATGAAGTGTTTGATCTGCATGACTTACTCTCGTCACTCACCTTATTGTATGAAGCCACCGAGAGATTGGAATTCAGGTGGGAGAAACTGGATCACCGGTTAATGATGATGGCTGATAAAACACAACTGAACAGGCTGTTCACAAACCTGCTGCAGAATGCGGTTGAGGCCAGCGAACATAAGGAGCAGATCATCATAACGATGAGGGAAGAATTGCAGGGAGAGAGTGTTATTATTTCTGTTTCTGATAGTGGCGATGGCATTCCTGAACATATTCAATCCAAGATCTTCACCCCGAATTTTACCACAAAGACATCGGGCACAGGCCTGGGACTCGCCATGAGCAAGAGTATAGCGGAGCAGGCCAGGGGCGATATCTGGTTTGAAACCAATGAAGGAACCGGAACAACATTTTATGTGCGGTTGCCTTTGTACCATCAGACGGCCCCCGCATTTTAGTGTTTCGTCGCATAAATTGCATCACTCCTCTCATTTCCTGAATATGGTTGATTGCTGAATTTATCTTTATGAGGTATTAAAAAATATCTCAAACAATAATAAATTCTTAAGTCATGAAAAAAGTATCTGCTCTCTTAACCGCGATGGTAATCTTCGTTGCCACTTCATTTGCAAGTACTGAACCCGGAACAGGGAACAAAAAGTTCCTGTCATCGTTAACTAAACACTTTTCAGCAGCACAGTCCATAAGCTGGAACCAGGCGGCTATGATCACTACTGCCAGTTTCAAACTGAACGACGAATACCTGGCAGCACATTTTTCGCCCGAAGCAAAACTTCTCGGGATCTCAAAAAATGTAGCCGCCAATGATCTGCCGCTGCATATGAGACTTGAACTCAGATCCTATTTTGATAAATACTGGATCACGGATATTTTTGAATATGCAACACCAGCTTCTGATGCGTACTATGTGACCCTTGAGAATACAACCAGCAAGCTCGTATTAAAAAGTGAAGGTGGTGACTTCGAAGTGTATAAGAAGACTGCTATTAAGAGCTGAGTGTGCCGGAAACTCGTCACAAACTATTTGCGATGTTTGGCAGCATTGACGCTTGCCAGGAAGTTTTCGAATTCAACCAGTGTATAACTGCTCAGATTATGTTTCTTTTCAACACCGGCTTTCTGCGCGGCAAGGACACCATAACGGCAATCACTAAACGCATCCGCAGCGTGAGCATCCGGATCTATTGAGATCATCACATTGTTTTCAATCGCCAGATCGATCCAACGCCAGTCCAGGTCCAGTCTTCGTGGATGCGCATTCAGTTCTATCACTACATTATTAGCTGCGCACGCTTCAATAATTGCCGGGTAGTCAAGCGGATAGCCGGGTCTGCTAAGTAAGAGTCTTCCTGATAAATGTCCGAGGATCGTTGTATATGGATTGGAAATGGCAGCAAGCAACCGTGCCATTGCTTTCTCCATTGACATTTTCAGATTTGAGTGAACAGAGGCAATCACAAGGTCAAACCGTTTTAGTACAGATTCAGGATAGTCAAGTGATCCATCGTTCAGAATATCACTTTCGATGCTTTTGAATATTTTGAAAGGAGCGAGTTTACGGTTAAGTTCGTCAATTTCAGCATGTTGCAGGATAATCCGATCTTCCTGTAAGCCATTAGCATAAAACGCAGATTTGCTGTGATCGCTGATCACAAGGTATTCAAGACCCTGTTTTATGGCAGCTTTGGCCATTGTTTCCAGGGAATCGGAGCCATCGCTCCAGGTACTATGGGAGTGAATAATGCCCCGGATGTCATCGGGCTGTATCAGTTCGGGCACAAAGCCCCCGGCTACTTTAGCGAGAATAGCAGGTTTTTCCCGGATAGCGGGTGGGAGGCAAGGCAATCCCGCCCTGGCAAAAATCTCATCTTCGGAATTGAGTCCGTCATAGGATTTGCCATTATATACTTTATCCCATTCGTCCATAAAATCCACGCTTCCACTGGTCCTGAACAGTCGTTCATAAAACCGCTCAGGATTTACGGTCTCAAACTGTAGTATAAAATTCTCCGATCCTTTGAAGGCAATAATAGTATCCGACTTTTCATAGACTTTGTATTCAAGGGAATCAAAAAAGCGGGTGAGTTCCGTTTCACTGATGGTTGTTACCCATTCAAGACTTGTAATGATTTCGAGCTGGCGACGAAAGCTACCTGTTACCGATAGTAATTCTGTTGGAAATTTGTTCGCTAAAATGGCAGTGATTTTGGTAGTATGCTCTTCGACCTGGGCGAACAAAAAATTTCCCTGGTGACGGGTGTAAAACTCGATCGCTTCCTGGACATTCTTTTGTGTTTTTTCGCCGAAACCTTTGAACAGGGTCAACCGGTTTTCATTGCAGGCATATAATAATTCACCGATTGATTCAATATTCATCTCTTTCCAGACAGTCGAGATCTTCTTTGGACCCAGTCCTTTTATGTTCAACATTTCGGCTACTCCTGGTGGTGTTTTTTCAATCATTTCATCGAGTGCCTTGAGTCTACCGGTCTCGAGTATCTCAATTATTTTTTTTGAACTGGAGTCTCCAATGCCCTTTAATGAACTGATTTTTGATTTCTCGGTCATGGATAATTGCTCGGGCAACTTCTCAATATTGAAAGCAGCAACCGAATATGATTTGGATTTGAAACTGTTTTCGCCATGGATATCCATCAATTTTGCAAGCATTGCAAACTGGTCTGCGATATAATAATTGTCATATGCCATGTATCGAAAATAAATGGTTATGCGATCAATTTCAACTTTTAGTTTGGAATGACGAGGACTGCGGGTGGGGTGGACCGGTATTGAAAAAAGGTCGGGGAGAAGCTACGTGCTTAAGCGGAAACCTGCGCTGACAGCAGGTTTTAGTAGGACTTGATTTTCGCTGAATGTTATTCTATAACCAGAATGTAAGTAAAAAAAAGTCCCTCCGATCTTTCGATGGAGGGACTTAATATGTTCTGCTTGTGAGAAGTTATTTCTTCTTTGCAGCTTTTTTCGCAGCTTTCTTTTTAGGAGCAGCTTTTTTTGCAGCCTTTTTTGCTGCTTTTTTCTTTGTTGCCATGTTTTTGTGAATTTAACGGTTAGTAAAAAAACATTATCGACGGTAAAAATAGAAACTAATTTGACACCGCCAAAAATTTTTTTCACATTTTGTTAAAAAAATATTATAGGAGACAACGAAGTAAAGCCGTATAAACTTACTTAAACAACAGGTACAAGGTTAACGATGGTCTTATCGTTTCTTGATTTTTTGAATTCAACTACACCATCTGCTAATGCAAACAATGTATAATCTTTTCCGACACCAACGTTTTTACCAGGATGGTAAACAGTTCCACGCTGACGAACAATGATGTTACCGGAGATAGCAGGCTGGCCACCGTAGATTTTCACACCGAGTCTTTTGCTCTGTGAATCACGACCGTTCTTTACACTTCCTTCACCTTTTTTATGTGCCATACAAAAAGCTTTTAATTATTTGTTGAGAAATTGATAAGGAAAAAACATTAGATCCAAAACGTAGTAACCTGAAATCGGTTATACGTAATTGAAATTATGCAATCTCGCTGATCCTGATTTTTGTATAATGAGTACGATGACCATGTTTCTTACGGAAACCTTTCCTTCTTTTCATCTTGAAGGCAATAACTTTATCACCTTTAACATGATCAACAATTTCGGCTTTCACGGTTGCCTTAACATCACCGCCAACAGCTAAAGAACCATCGGTATCTGTGAGCAAAACATCTGAGAACTCTACGGCGTCACCGGCGTTTCCACCAACATGAGGAACATATAGAGTCTGGTCCTTCTGAACCTTGAATTGCTGACCTGCTATCTTAACAATTGCGTACATAACTTTCCAAAAATTAGGATTGCAAAGGTAAGGGAATGAATGCTAAATAGAAAGATTTGATTCGTATTTTTTTTTGCCTTTTGGCCGGCCTGCGTACAGTACCGCGCCTGTTTCCCCGTTTTTTTCACTAGGTTTGTTCCCCTAACGATCAGAAGGGGTTATGAAGATTAAATCATTTCTGGCAAAACCATTTGCCAACTATATATATAAAGGAGTAAGGAAGGGTATGTTGACAGCAGTTCAGGACCAGGAAAGTATCCTGAAGGAACTGCTGAAGGTTGGCAAAGATACCGAATTTGGTAAAGACCACCAGTTCAACACTATAGGTAGTTATGAAGACTTCAAAAAACAGGTACCCATCCGGGATTACGAGCAATTAAGGCCCTATATAGATAAGATCAAAGAGGGAAAACATAATGTACTGTGGAAGGGTAAACCAATCTACCTGGCCAAGACGTCCGGGACCACCAGCGGGGTAAAATACATCCCGATTTCAAAAGATTCTATTGATAATCATATTAATACGGCGAGGAACGCGCTACTTTCCTACATCGCCGAATCAGGCAATTCTGCCTTTACCGACGGGAAAATGATTTTTCTTTCAGGCTCTCCTGAACTCGAAAGGGTCGGGGGGATACCTACCGGCAGGCTAAGTGGTATCGTAAATCACCATATTCCTAATTATCTACGCAAAAACCAGCTTCCTTCTTACGAAACCAATTGTATTGAGGACTGGGAAACCAAACTCGACAAAATTGTCGAAGAAACGGTCAATGAAAATATGACGCTTATCAGTGGCATTCCGCCATGGGTCCAGATGTATTTCGACCGGTTGATTGCCAAAACAGGTAAACCGGTAAAGGATATTTTTCCAAACCTTTCCGTACTTGTTCATGGAGGGGTGAATTTTGAGCCATACAAGGCCAAGCTGATGAACAGTATCGGCAAACCCGTAGCCACTATTGAAAGTTTCCCTGCTTCTGAAGGTTTTTTTGCATTCCAGGATTCCCAGCGTGGCGAAGGACTACTACTGAATACCAACAGCGGAATCTTCTTCGAATTCATCCCGGCTGCCGAGATCCACTCGCCAAATCCAAAGAGGATCAGCCTAAAGGACGTGGAACCGAATGTCAACTACGCTCTTATCATAAATAACAATGCCGGTTTGTGGGGCTATAATATAGGAGATACCATTAAGTTCATATCTGTCAATCCCTATCGTATCCTCGTTACCGGACGGATAAAACATTTTATTTCTGCATTTGGCGAACATGTGATAGGAGAGGAAGTCGAATATAGCCTCATGAAAGCTGCGGAACATTCCGGTGTCCATGTGACTGAGTTTACGGTGGCGCCGATGATCAGCCAGACCGATGGAAAATCTTACCATGAATGGTTTGTTGAGTTTGCTAATGAACCCGGCAACCTGGCAGAATTTGCGCAGGAGGTAGACGCAAATCTCAGGGGAAAAAATATTTATTATGATGACCTGATCACGGGCAACATCCTTATGCCCCTCAGGATCAGGCCGGTGAAAAAAAATGGTTTCATCGATTACATGAAATCCCTCGGAAAATTGGGTGGACAAAACAAAGTTCCCAGGTTAAGTAATGACCGTAACATTGCAGGGGAGCTTGAAAAGTATGTTGAACAATAATCACCCTTCTGCGTTTAAAAAATCTTTGATTTCAAATTATGTCAAACAGTCATCCGCCAAAACGTATTGCGATATTCGGATCAACCGGCTCTATAGGAACACAGGCACTGGACGTGATAGGAGCAAATGCTGAATCCTTTTCTGTTGAAGTACTGACGGCACATAGCAATGAAGAACTTCTCATCAAACAGGCGATACATTTCAAACCCAACATAGTAGTAATCGGAGATGAGAAAAAGTATCCGAAAGTAAAGGAGGAACTATCCAGCCATAATATAAAGGTATTCACCGGCGAATCTGCCCTTGAAGAAGTAGCTTCCATGGATGTGTATGATATGATGATAGCCGCAATTGTTGGTTTTGCGGGTCTGAAGCCAACACTGAAAGCAATTGAGGCTGGCAAAGGTGTTGCGCTCGCGAATAAAGAAACACTGGTGGTGGCAGGTGACATTGTCATGCAAAAGGCAGTAGAACACAGGGCACCGATAATTCCTGTGGATTCAGAACATTCAGCTATTTTTCAGTGTTTGGTAGGGGAGACCAGGAACAGGATTGAAAAGGTGATTCTTACTGCATCGGGCGGTCCGTTCCTTGGCAGAAAACCAAATTTCCTGGTGAATGTGAAGAGGGATCATGCATTGCAACATCCCAACTGGACCATGGGCGCCAAGATCACGATCGACTCCGCTACCCTGATGAATAAGGGACTGGAGATGATTGAAGCAAAATGGCTTTTTAATTTGCAGCCCGACCAGGTGCAGGTACTTATTCACAAGGAGAGCATTATTCATAGTATGGTTCAGTTTGAAGATGGGAGCATTAAGGCGCAGATGGGTTTACCGGATATGAAGCTACCTATTCAGTATGCACTGGCTTTTCCTCACCGGATTCCAAGCAGCCTCAAACGATATGATTTCCGCAAACCGGCACAATTGAACTTCGAAGAACCTGATACCAGGACCTTTCGGAATCTCACCCTTGCTACGGATGCAATGTATAAAGGAGGAAATGTTCCCTGTATTCTCAATGCCGCCAATGAAATCGCGGTTTATGCGTTCTTAAGAAACCGGGTTGGATTTCTTGATATGACCGATCTGATCGAAAAAACAATGGATCATGTGCAGTTTATCAAAAACCCGACGCTTGAAGAATATTTTGAAAGCGATGGAGAGGCTCGTAATTTCGCGGCATCACTGATCAAATTATGATGCGGAGACAATAAATCGCACTTTTAAACGGAAAGTGTCCGGAAATAGAACGGATGGCAATTATGGGTTTTGTTAAAACTGCGTTTGCTTTTGGTCCGGTTAAAGAATTTTACACAACGATTGCTAAATTATAAGCATCTTCAAATATTGAGATCAGGTCAATATTGATATTTATAATTCCTGCTGATTTAACAAGCGTCAAAACTGCGATCTCAATTACTTTTAAATTTAGAATCTGAATATGTTTTATTTTTTGGCGATCGATTGGGCTAGTGTTGGGATTCAGGCTTTCTACCTGATCTTATCTCTTTCCATACTGGTGATTCTTCACGAGTTTGGTCATTACCTGCCTGCGAAAATATTCAAGTGTAAGGTGGAGAAGTTTTATCTATTCTTCGATCCCTGGTTTTCTCTCTTCAAAAAGAAAATTGGCGAAACAGTTTATGGGATAGGTTGGCTGCCATTAGGGGGCTATGTTAAAATAGCCGGGATGGTGGATGAGAGTATGGACAAGGAGCAGATGAAAAAGCCACCTCAGCCCTGGGAGTTCAGGAGCAAACCAGCCTGGCAGCGATTGATCATTATGATTGGCGGTGTTACTGTCAACGTACTGGTGGCCTTCCTGATCTATGCCATGATCTTATTTACCTGGGGCGAAGAGAAGCTGCCAAATGCCAATGCAAAAGATGGCATCACGGTCATGGACAGTGTCATGTACCAGATGGGACTTAAAGACGGAGATAAGATACTTGCGGTTAATGAAGATCCGGTTCCATACTTTGATGATATTCCCAAAAAATTGCTTGTTGGCGAACGTGTAACAGTTGAGAGAGATGGAAAAACGCAGGTTGTACAGTTGCCTGTCGATCTATTGGGGAAGCTTATTGAAAAGAAGAGAAGCCGTACACCCTTATTTACACCGAGGGTGCCGATGATCGTCGGTATCGTTGCTGATTCATCGCCCGCACTTCAGGTTGGGCTTAAGCCCTATGACCGTATCATTGCGGTAGACTCTGTTACCACTCCTTTTTTCGATAATGTAAGAACACAATTATATGCGCATCGTGGTCAGCAGGTTGCATTGCAGATCGAACGTGAGGGCAAACAGCTTACTCTTAATCCTACACTCACACCTGATGGTAAACTCGGCGTTTACCACTTCAGCTATTCACAGGAACTCGATAGCCTCGGCATTTTGAAAATCGAGCGCAGAAAATATGGCTTCTTTGAATCGTTCCCTGCGGGGGTGAGAATGGCGGTTGACAACCTTGTTTTTTATATCGACCAGTTCAGGAAGATACTGAGTCCTGAAACCGGTGCTTATAAAGGTGTGGGTGGATTCAAATCCATGGGTTCAATCTTCCCGAAACAATGGGGCGACTGGCAGGCATTCTGGAGCATCACCGCGTTTTTCTCTATTATACTGGCGTTTATGAACCTGCTGCCTATACCGGCGCTGGATGGTGGGCACGTTGTATTTACCCTGTACGAAATGGTTACCGGTCGTAAACCAAACGATAAGTTCCTGGAATATGCCCAGATAGTGGGAATGATATTCCTGCTTGGGTTGATGGTTTATGCAAACGGAAATGACTGGTTCGGATGGAACAGGAGCAAATAGGATCGTTGTGTATTGAACCAAGTGTAAACACAATCCTGGTGTGTTGGAACAGGAGCAAATAGGCCTGTTGTGTATTGAAACAGGAGTGAACAGCATCTTTGTGTTCATTGCTGGAACTAATCAAGACCCCGGTTGGCGAGCATCATTGTTTCTGCAATGCTGATATCGGTCAGTGCATATCGTTTCACTTCATTAATAGTTATTTCATCAAGGATGTCCACGACGTTCTGGTAGCTTGCACTATTCATGGGTTTGATGATCAACATAAGTTTTTGCGAAGACGCTGGGTTCCTGCGCTCCATAAACTGTTTCTTATCCCTGATCACTTTCCCGATTCCATCAGCATAGGAATAGCTTACAATTCCAAATGATCCGGCCGGCATGGGATCCTGGAGCATTCCATGATAATAAAAGATCCTGTTGTTCTTCAATGGGATTACTGTAAGTGATCCGCTTTCTTCTGTTGGCATTGGATCACCTCCATCTGCGGGCAACACCAGTTTCATCGCCGAAGGTTCAGACATGGTTGTTGTGAAAATAAAAAAGGTGATCAGTAAAAAGCCGAGATCTACCATAGGAGTGAGGTCTACCCGGGTTGATAATTTTTTTCCCCGTCGTCCACCGGGTTTTGAAGTATTTGTCGAAGTAATTTCTGCCATACACGAAGTTTAGGTAAAGACGGCAATCCACGAAAATTCCACAAATCTGCCTCATTAAGAAAACTTATGTGCCTTATGAAGGAAAATTATCTGCCCCTTGAAAGAAAATTATTTGTGGATTATGAAAAAATTTGGACAGATCTGTTACCGTAACATCCTCCTATTGCGTCAAATATTACGTAGGGAATCAGGCACATTATTGGTAACTGCAGGTGGGAGGAAAAAATTCGGGAGTTGATTTAGCAGTCCATGGTCTGAAATATGCAGTTCTCTCGATAAATAACGCATCTTATCCGTATGTGGTTGGACGCTGGTCATCTTTGGTGTTACTTTACATCATCGAATAGCGGGAGAGTAAAAGAACAGTGCGGCGCGTTTGATCAACCAGTAAAACATAAAGCATATTTAATTATAAGTTTTCTCATAAGCAGTTAGTTTTGGTTTAATCCCCTTTAGTCTTATTGGGGATTTTTTTTGTGTACCATTTGTTGAGCATTGATGGTAAATCCCTGGGTTAAGAATTCGACGGATAGTTCATGTGTTGAGCATTCGGCGAATACCTTCATGTAGTAGACTTTGGAGATAGATCCATGAATTGAAATGTTGATTGAGAAATTTAAGAACTTGAATGTTGGCGAAAAAATCCAGGAATCGAAAAGATGGTAGAGAAATCCATGTATTGAGATTTCCGCGGATAAATTCTTTATTTTTTGTAAATTTGCAGGCTAGTCTTTACCTGGGGGTGCCTGGTTTTGACAGCGTAGATCTTTGAAGGTGTAAGCATGTCGTGCGTTGGATAATTAGCACGTTAATCTGAATATTCAAAACTTCAAATGGCAATACACAGTATGCCATGGCTGCCTAATCAGTGATTAGATAGTCATTAGGGCCGCTTGAGTGGGTCTGTCTGCCACCCGCTCCGCCGCCGACTCAAAACAAGCGCAGAATGCTGCAATCAAAGGCTGTGATGATTGCTTAAGACTATTCAGCTAAGGTTGGTATTGGTTTGTCCGTCTCCTGTATCAACCCGACAACTAATGATGGAATAAGCATGTAGAAAGCTTTCGACGAATATGTTTGGACAGGGGTTCGATTCCCCTCACCTCCACCTACGCCCGCTAGTTGCAAGACGACGCGGGTTTTTTTTTGGGCTTCGGCGGACGCGGTCCACCTACGTGCCCGCCGAAGCACCGCAAACGCTTACTTAATTTGGCTTTTACGTGCGAAGGCGGGCGCCCGCTGATCGTGTGATTTAGCGGGCTTTTTTTTGGGCTTCGGCGGACGCGGTCCACCTACGTGCCCGCCGAAGCACCGCAAACGCTTACTTAATTTGGCTTT